>NZ_PIOG01000138.1:0-246549 GCF_002810545.1 Klebsiella sp. A-Nf5
CAGGCCTATACCAGCACCTTCGCTGAAGTGCAGGTGCTCCGCTCGATGTATCGTCAGGCCATCAGCCAGGCGAATATTGTCGGCCTCTGCGTCGGCACCCGCCCGGACTGCGTGCCGGAGGCAGTCCTCGATCTGCTGAGTGAATATCATGAGCAAGGATATGAGGTATGGCTGGAGCTGGGACTGCAAACCGCGCACGATAAAACCCTGCATCGGATTAACCGTGGGCATGATTTCGCTTGCTACCAGCGTACTGCGCGTCTGGCGCGAGCGCGAGGGCTGAAGGTCTGCGCGCATCTGATCGTCGGCCTGCCCGGGGAGACCCAGGGGCATTGCCTGGAGACGCTGGAGCGGGTGGTGGCGACCGGCGTGGACGGCATCAAGCTGCACCCGCTGCACATTGTCAAAGGCAGTATTATGGCCAAAGCGTGGCAGGCCGGGCGTCTCAATGGCATTGAGCTGGAGGCGTATACCGTGACCGCCGGGGAGATGATTCGCCATACGCCGCCGGAGGTGATCTATCACCGGATATCGGCCAGCGCCCGTCGACCCACGCTATTGGCGCCGCTGTGGTGCGAAAATCGCTGGACCGGAATGGTTGAACTGGATCGCTATCTGAATGAGCAGGGCGCTCAGGGCTCGGCGCTAGGCCGCAGCTGGGCTGTGCCCCTGGCGGAGAAGTAGAAGCAGACGATGTCCGGGCCAAGGCCGGACATCGCTCTTCAGCCATTTATGCCTGGCTGGTTTTCATCGTCAGACGTGGGGTTTTAATCACGAACAGTACCAGAAGGGCGCCAAGCGCGGCGATGGTACCGGCGAGAATAAAGGCACTGTCGAATTTGCCGGTAGACTGCACGATATAGCCCGTGACAATCGGCCCCACGATGCCGGAGACGCTGCCGATAAGATGGATAAAGCCGCTGGCGCCACCGACGCGGGATTTATGCACCACGTCCTGAATAATCGCCCAGTAGATCGCCCCGGTCACATAGAGGAAAAAGATGGAGACCGACATCAGCAGAACGGCAGGAACGACACTGCTAACGGTACCGGCGAGCCCCACGCAGAGCGCGGCCATTAGCAGGCATACCACCAGCACGATTTTGCGCGACAGCAGCAGCCTTCCGGTAAGGTTAAATATTTTATCGGATATATAACCCCCCAGCGCCAGACCGACAAAACCGACGATCCACGGGATCATGGTGGTGAGACTCATCTGTTTAATATCCAGATGGTGCTGCTGGACCAGATAGGATGGGAACCAGCTGAGAAAGAAAAACAGAATATAGTTGTAGCAGAAGAACGCAAATGCCGTCACCAGAATAATAGGCTGCTTGAGATAATAACCCAATGAGTGAGCCGTTTGATTTTCTACGGTTTCGAGGGCGTCCTCCTCTTGCTTCATTTTATTAATGAGCATGAGCTCTTCCTGACTGACATGCTTATGTTTGTCAGGTGAGTTAGCCGCAATAAAAAACCACACGACCATCCACACAATACCGATGGCGAAAATAATCATAAACGCGGGACGCCAGCCGAAAGCCAAGGCCAGATAACCGACGATGGGACCGGCGACCGCGCCGCCCAGCGGAGAGCCGGCGCTGAGGAACCCCACTGCGGTTGCCGCTTGCTTTTTAGGAAACCAGCCGTTAATCATCTTGTTTGCTGAGGCGCAAATCGGGCCCTCTGCCATCCCGAAGAGCACCCGCAGCACCAGCATGGAATAAAAGCCGGTGGCAACCGCGGTTAAGCCGCAAAACAGCGACCATAACCCAACCGCCAGGCCCATCACCAATGTGGCGCCAAATTTATCGACGGCGAGGCCGCCAATAAAATTAAAGACCGCGTAGCCGAAGAAAAAGCTGCCGAAAATCATACCAAATTGTTCAGCGTTAAGTGCAAGGTCCTTTTCAATCATCGGCACCGTAATGGATAACGCCACCCGGTCCAGATAATTTATCATATACACTAAAAATAATAACAGGACGATAATCCAGCGAATATTTTTTCCCATGATAACACCATGCTCATTATATGATTTATATCAGGCGCGGCGGATCTACAGATATCCGTCGGCCGTTATTTAAAAATGATGTCGGCTTAGCCTAATTGCAGCAGCACTTTGCAGCAGGTCTTCCGATCGTTGGCGAAAATCTCCATGGCTTCTTTCACCTGCTCCAGCGGCATACAGTGGGTGATTAACGCCTCAGGATGGATAAGGCCTTTTTCCATCCAGTCGATGACCAGCGGAAAGCGCCCGCTGTTCAGCCGGGAGGAGAAAATGGAGATCTCTTTACTGGTGATGCTTTGCTGGGTCAGCGTGGACGCCTCGCCGGAGAAACCGAGTATGCCGATGCGGGCGGCAGGGGAGGCGAGGAGGATTGCCTCCTGCAGAATGGCTGGGTGGCAGGCGGCATCAATGACCAGCGTGGGGGCTATCTGCCGCTGCGCCAGCTGATCCGCCAGCGGCTGATGGGTGTTATCGAGCGTCAGATCGGCGCCGTTGTCCCGTGCCATCTGTAGACGCTCGGCAATGCGGTCCACGACGATCACCTGCTTAACGCCATACACCCCCTTCAGCGCCTGGATCACCGTCAGGCCCATCGGGCCAGCGCCGTAGACCAGGGCGATATCCTGCGGCGTGGGCTGCAGCTGGGCGGTAATGTTTGCCGCAATAGTAAAAGGCTCAACCATTGTCGCCTGACGATCGCTGATGGACTCCGGAATGCGCCAGGCATTTTTGGCCGGCACGCAGGCATAGTCGCTGAATCCCCCATCGCGGTGCACCCCGATGACCTGGAGCTGCGCGCAAACATTCGGCCGACCTACCGAGCAGGGATAACAATGGCCGCAGCTGACTACGGGGTCGACCGCGACGCGTTCGCCGATACGCGACGGAGAGACCTGCTCGCCGACGGCATCGATAGTGCCGAAGAATTCATGACCAATAACGCGGGGATATTTCGCGAAGGGGTTGTGGCCCTGATAGATGTGCACATCGGAACCGCAGATCCCGGCAAAGGCGATTTTCACCCGTACTTCATGGCTGCCCGGAACGGGAACCGGACGTGATTCAATGTTCAGCTGGCCTGGCTCTTTGACGACGACGCTTCTCATTTCTGTTCCTTCCATTGTCTGTTTTGCGAACGAATTTCGCCTGTTTTATTACCATACAAGTATGCATTTGATCATAAATAGCTCTGGATCACATTTGGAAGAGGTCGTCAGAAAAAGCCAGACTATTATTAATCTATTGAAATAAATTGAAAAAAAATATGAATACGCCGGGATGGGCTTGCCCGGTGCAGGAATGTGATCGTTATCACGACAGTGAAGGACAATTCGATTATGATTACTGGTATGGTAGTAGGGTAAAAATTCAAATTATGAAGCAGGTGATAACGATGCAGATGACAATGCGCTGGTTTGGGCCAGAGGAAGACAAGGTTTCATTAGAGCATATACGACAGGTGCCCGGCGTGGAGGGGGTCGTCGGCGCGCTCTATGACGTCGCGGTGGGTGAGGTATGGCCAGTCGATAAAATTGAGCGTCTGGTCAGCCAGGCCCATGCCGCGGGCCTGAAAATGGAGGTGATAGAGAGCGTCAACATTCATGATGACATTAAAATCGGCCTTCCTTCCCGTGACCGCTATATTGCCAACTATCAGCAGACCATTCGCCACCTTGCCCGCTTCGGCGTCAAAGTTATCTGTTATAACTTCATGCCGGTTTTCGACTGGATGAAGACGGATATGAACTACGTCCTGCCGGATGGCTCGCTGACGATGGCTTTTGAGAAGAAAGATATCGATAAACGGCTGGAAGACGTAGTGAAAGAGGTACTGGAGAACTCAAACGGCTTCGCCTTGCCGGGCTGGGAGCCAGAAAGGCTGGCGGAGGTGCAGACCCTGTTTGCCAAATATAGCGCGGTGGATGACCACAAGCTGCGGGAGAACCTGGTCTATTTTCTGCGGGCGGTGATCCCGGTCTGTGAAGAGGTCGGGGTGAAAATGGCGATCCATCCGGACGATCCGCCGTACTCCATTTTTGGCCTGCCGCGGGTGGTCAAAAACCGCGACGATCTGGACTGGATCTGCCGGGCCGTCGATTCGCCCGCCAACGGCATCACGCTCTGCACCGGCTCGATTGCCGAAGATCCGGATAACGATGTGTACGCCATCCTGGCAGAGTTTACCCGGCGCAAACGGATCCACTTTGCCCACGTCCGCAATATTAAGCTGATACGGGATAAAGATTTTTACGAGTGCGCCCATCCGTCAGAGTACGGTTCCCTGGATATGTACAAGGTGATGCAAGCGCTGTATGACAACGGGTTCGACGGCTATATTCGCCCGGATCATGGCCGCTTTATCTGGGGAGAGACCGGACGGCCAGGCTATGGCTTGTACGACCGCGCTCTCGGCGTGACCTACCTGAAGGGGCTCTGGGAGGCGTTAAGCAAGCGCTAATCGTTCTCCTGACCTTGCCTCTTTTTAGCGGCTGGTTCGCCTTGGCGACCAGCCGTCATATCAGCTCCTTCCCGCATTTTTTGCACAACTTACAGCGCATTGCTCAGAATTGAGTATTATTGTGCGGAGTTGTCGTGAAGGAATCCTCTATGAAGCAAATTCGTATGCTGGCGCAGTATTATGTCGACCTGATGATGAAGCTGGGTCTGGTCCGCTTTTCGATGCTGTTGGCTCTTGCGCTGGTGGTGCTGGCCATTGTGGTACAGATGGCGGTCACCATGGTGCTGCATGGCCAGGTAGAAAGTATCGACGTTATCCGCTCTATCTTCTTTGGTCTGTTGATTACCCCCTGGGCGGTCTACTTTCTCTCGGTGGTGGTGGAGCAACTCGAAGAATCTCGCCAGCGTCTTTCGCGGCTGGTGGACAAGCTGGAGGAGATGCGCGAGCGCGATCTGAAGCTGAACGTGCAGCTGAAAGATAACATCGCGCAGTTGAATCAGGAGATAGGCGAACGAGAAAAAGCAGAAGCCGAGCGCGAGACCACTCTCGAGCAGTTGAAGATCGAGATGAAAGAGCGTGAAGAGACGCAGATCCAACTCGAACAGCAATCCTCCTTTCTGCGCTCTTTCCTTGATGCTTCCCCGGACCTGGTCTTCTATCGCAATGAAGATAAGGAGTTTTCAGGTTGTAACCGGGCGATGGAGCTGTTGACCGGCAAAAGTGAGAAACAGCTGATCCATCTCAAACCGCAGGACGTCTATAGCGAAGAGGCCGCGGAAAAGGTGCTGGAAACCGACGAGAAGGTGTTCCGCCACAATGTATCGCTGACCTATGAGCAGTGGCTGGACTATCCCGATGGTCGCAAAGCGTGCTTCGAAATCCGCAAGGTCCCGTACTACGATCGCGTCGGTAAGCGTCGCGGCCTGATGGGCTTCGGGCGCGATATCACCGAACGAAAACGCTATCAGGACGCCCTCGAGCGCGCCAGCCGGGATAAAACTACCTTTATCTCGACCATCAGCCATGAGCTGCGTACCCCGCTAAACGGGATCGTCGGGCTGAGCCGTATTTTGCTGGATACCGAACTGACCAGCGAGCAGGAGAAATACCTGAAAACCATCCATGTCTCGGCGGTGACGCTGGGGAATATCTTCAATGATATTATCGACATGGATAAAATGGAGCGCCGTAAGGTACAGCTCGATAACCAGCCGGTGGACTTCACCAGCTTCCTTGCCGACCTTGAAAACCTCTCCGGTCTGCAGGCCCAGCAGAAGGGCCTGCGCTTTGTGCTGGAGCCGAGCCTGCCGCTACCGCATAAAGTGATCACCGACGGTACGCGTTTGCGCCAGATCCTGTGGAACCTTATCAGCAACGCCGTGAAGTTTACCCCCCAGGGCGGCGGGGTGAATGTCCGCGTGCGCTATGACGAAGGCGATATCCTGCACTTCGAAGTGGAAGACTCCGGAATTGGTATTCCTGAAGCGGAACAGGACAAAATTTTCGCCATGTATTACCAGGTCAAAGACAGCCACGGCGGCAAACCAGCCACCGGAACCGGCATTGGTCTCGCCGTCTCGCGTCGCCTGGCGCGCAATATGGGCGGCGATATCAGCGTAACCAGCCAGCCGGGTAAAGGGGCGACCTTTACGCTCACCGTCCATGCGCCTGCCATTGCGGAAGAAGTGGAAGATACGTTGGCGGAAGACGACATGCCATTACCCGCGCTTAACGTGCTGCTGGTGGAAGACATTGAGCTCAACGTCATTGTGGCCCGTTCGGTGCTGGAAAAGCTGGGCAACAGCGTGGATGTCGCCATGACCGGGAAAGCCGCGCTGGAGATGTTTGAGCCAGGCGAGTACGACCTGGTGTTGCTGGATATTCAATTGCCGGATATGACGGGGCTGGATATCTCTCGCCAGCTAAAACAGAACTTTGCCGCGGATGAGCTGCCGCCGCTGGTGGCCCTGACCGCCAACGTACTGAAGAATAAGAAAGAGTATCTCGACGCCGGGATGGACGATGTGCTGAGCAAGCCGTTGTCGGTGCCAGCGCTCACGGCCATGATCAAGAAATTTTGGGATGCGCCGGAAGAGGAAGCGCAGGAAGCGCCGGCGGCCGATCTGCATAAAGCCGACGCGGTGCTCGATACCGATATGCTGGAGCAATATATCGAGCTGGTGGGACCGAAGCTTATCAACGATGGCCTCGCGGTGTTTGAGAAGATGATGCCGGGCTATATGTCTGTCCTCGAGTCCAATCTCACCGCCCGCGATCAAAAAGGGATTGTCGAAGAGGGGCATAAGATCAAAGGGGCGGCGGGTTCTATTGGTCTGCGCCACATCCAGCAGCTGGGGCAGCAGATCCAGACGCCGGATCTGCCAGCCTGGTCTGATAATGTCGCTGAATGGGTTGAAGAGATGAAATCTGAGTGGCAAAACGACGTGGCGGTACTGAAGGCGTGGGTGGCGAAGGCCGGGAAAAAATGACCCCGGACAGACCGGGGTGCGCGAATACTGCGCCAACACCAGGGAACTGGTGGTTGAGCCAGTGTTATTTGAGTGATGTTGTTACGTGGCGCAACCTGAGAAGTGGATTGCTCGCTCATTAAGATAGCAAAGCTTAACTAATTTGTTACATGAATCAGTAAAATATGTGAAGCATAGCGAGTAAATCGACATTTTTGACTGGTTTCAGCGAGTTGCATGGAGGAGCGAAAGCGATGAAAAATATTGGTGTGGTACTGAGCGGCTGCGGCGTGTACGACGGCAGTGAAATTCATGAAGCGGTGATTACCCTGCTGGCGATCGCGCGCAACGGCGCGCAGGCGGTGTGCTTTGCACCCGATAAACCGCAGCGCGACGTCATCAACCATCTGACGGGGGAATCGCTGACGGAGCAACGCAATGTGCTGGTGGAAGCGGCGCGAATTGCCCGCGGCGACATCTTACCGCTGACGCAGGCGCGTGCGGAGACGCTGGACGCGCTGATCGTCCCCGGCGGCTTCGGCGCGGCGAAAAATTTAAGCAGCTTCGCCGCCGAGGGCAGCGAATGTCAGGTGGACTGCGATCTGCAGGCCCTGGCGCTGGCGATGCATCAGGCCGGCAAACCGCTGGGTTTCATGTGCATTGCCCCGGCGCTGCTGCCGAAGATTTTTGCGTTTCCGCTGCGCATAACCATCGGGACCGATCTCGATACTGCCGATGTGGTCGAAGAGATGGGGGCGGAGCACGTGCCTTGCCCGGTCGACGACATCGTGGTGGATGAAGAGAACAAAGTGGTCACCACCCCGGCGTATATGCTGGCAGAGAATATTGCTCAAGCCGCCACCGGGATCGAAAAACTGGTCGCCCGCGTGCTGGCGCTGAGCGCATGAGGCTCCGCGTTGCGCCCTTTGCGCTGCTAAAACGACTGGCGCTGCGTCTGCTGCTGATCGCCGCCGTCTTCTGGGGCGGGGGGATCGCGCTGTTTAGCGTGCTGCCGGTGCCGTTTTCGGCGGTGATGCTTGAGCGGCAGGTGAGCGCCTGGCTCTCCGGAGATGTCCACTATCTGGCGCACTCTGATTGGGTCGGCATGGATGAGATCTCTCCGTGGATGGGGCTGGCGGTGATTGCCGCCGAAGATCAAAAGTTCCCGGAACATTGGGGGTTCGACGTATCGGCGATAGAAAAAGCGCTGGCGCACAATGAGCGTCATGATACCCGCATCCGCGGCGCGTCAACGCTGTCGCAGCAGACGGCGAAAAACCTGTTTTTATGGGATGGCCGCAGCTGGTTGCGTAAGGGGCTGGAAGCCGGGCTGACGGTCGGTATAGAAACCGTCTGGAGTAAAAAGCGGATCCTGACCGTCTACCTGAATATTGCCGAGTTTGGCGATGGGATATTTGGTGTGGAAGCGGCCGCGCAGCGCTATTTTCATAAGCCTGCCAGCCAGCTGACGCCGGGGGAAGCGGCTCTGCTGGCCGCGGTGCTGCCAAATCCGATCCGCTATCGCGCCGACGCGCCTTCGGGCTATGTGCGCAGCCGCCAGGCCTGGATCTTACGCCAGATGCGACAGCTGGGCGGGGAAGGGTTTATGCGCGAGCATAAGCTCTATTAGCGCGTGAATCCGGCGCCGGGGCTGGCACTGTCGCCAGTCGGCCGTCGCCGGGAAGCGTGACGCTTAGTCTTCATCAAATCCGGCATTAAAAAGAGCAATCACCGCGGCGAGCGCCTCAACTTCCTGCGGACCGCTGGCTTCCACCTCTATCTGCCGCCCTTTCGCGGAGTCCAGCATCAGCAGGGCAATCACGCTGTTTGCTTCCGCCTCCGTGCCTTCATCGTTGCGCAGCAGTACTTCGGCATCGAAATTCTGCATCAGCTCAAACAGTTTCATCGCCGGGCGGGCGTGCATGCCCAGCTTATTGGTGATTTCAACGGTCTGCTTTACGGTCATGATTTACGTTTTTCCAGCGTCCGATGACGAGACTGTACGTTCTTGCCGCGGGAGCGGAAGTAGTCAGCCAGTTGTTCAGCAATATAAACCGAACGATGTTTACCGCCGGTGCAGCCAATGGCCACCGTCAGATAGCTGCGATTGTTGGTCTCCAGCATCGGTAACCATAGCTCAAGATAGCTCCGGGTCTGGTAAATAAAGTTGTGCACTTCGGTGTGCCGGTCAAGGAAGGCGGCCACCGGTTTATCCAGACCGGTCATTGGACGCAGCTTCGGATCCCAGTGCGGGTTTGGCAGAAAGCGCACGTCAAAGACGTAATCGGCATCGATCGGAATACCGTGTTTGAAGCCGAAGGATTCGAAGACCATCGTCAGTTCGCGCTCGCGTTTACCTAACAGGCGAGTACGCAGCATCTCGGCCAGTTCATGCACCGACATTTCGGACGTATCGACGATCAGATCCGCACGGGAGCGCAGCGGCTCCAGTAGATCGCTCTCTTCGTCGATAGCGCTTTCGAGCGACAGATTCTTGCTGGAGAGCGGGTGTAAGCGACGCGTATCGCTGTAACGGCGGATCAGGGTATTACGGTCGGCATCAAGGAACAGCAGTTGCGGAGAAAAGCATTCCGGCAGGTTCTGCATCGCCTGTTCAAAGATTTCCGGTGATTCTGGCATGTTACGCACGTCGATGCTGACGGCCGCGGAGATATTGCGGTCAGCCAGCGACCGCGCCAGATCGGGCAGCAGCACGACCGGCAGGTTATCCACGCAGTAAAAGCCCATATCTTCCAGCGCTCGCAGAGCGACGGATTTCCCCGAGCCCGAGCGGCCGCTGACGATCATCAGTACCATGTACCGTTTCTCCTCAGTACGATAAAGGATAAGGTGCGACTGCCATTATGCGTCATCGCTGCTTCCTGCTTCGGTGATGATCTCATACAACTCTTCATCGCTCTGCGCCGCGCGCAGGCGACGGCAAATCGCTTTGTCCGCCAGCCGTTTGGCCACCAGGGAGAGCGTATGCAGGTGAGTCTTTGTCTGGTCGGCTGGCACCAGCAGCGCGAATAGCAGGTCGACAGGCTGATTGTCGATCGCGTCGAAGGCGATGGGGGTTTCCAGCTGGACAAAAACGCCGACAGCACGCAGCGTATCCTCTTCCAGTTTACCGTGAGGAATGGCGATACCATTGCCAATCCCGGTACTGCCCATTTTTTCGCGGGTGAGGATCGCTTCGAACACCACCTGCGGCGGCAAACTTAACTGTTTGGCGGCCAGTTCGCTAATGATTTCCAGAGCACGCTTCTTGCTCTGGCAGTGAACCTGGCTACGGGTACATTCCTGGTTCAGGACGTTGCTCAGTTGTAGAGCCGAATCGTTGTTCATCATAATTTCACCTGAGCGCCCCCACGCCCGCCGCCGATGTTAAACCACGACGGACGCAGAGGGGCCCGGACAATTAGTGTTGTTTTAGTTTATCTTTGTGCTTCGTTAACTGCCTTGCCAGCTTGTCGATAAGACCATCGACAGCTGCATACATATCCTGCCCTTCCGCACTGGCATGGATTTCGCCACCGTTGACATGCAGATTCGCGTCCGCAATTTGCGTCACTTTCTCTACTTTTAACACAATATAGACCTGATTGATCCGGTCGAAAAATTGCTCCAGTTTGCTGAACTTCGCCGTGACGAAGTCGCGCATCGCGGGGGTGATCTCGACGTTGTGTCCTGTAATGTTGAGCTGCATAGTGTCTTCCTTATCGGTTGTGTCAGACCAGTTGTTTACGCTGGTTTGACGGCGGAATGGATAAAGACTCTCTGTACTTCGCGACAGTGCGGCGCGCGACCATGATACCCTGCTCGGACAGCATGGAGGTGAGCTTACTGTCGCTCAACGGCTTCGCGGGGTTTTCCGCGGCGATTAACTTCTTCACCAGCGCGCGAATGGCCGTCGACGAGGCTTCGCCGCCGCCTTCGGTATTCACATGGCTGGAGAAGAAATACTTCAGTTCAAAAATACCGCGCGGACTGTGCAGATATTTTTGCGTGGTAACTCGGGAAATGGTGGATTCATGCATCTCGACAGCCTGGGCGATATCGGCCAGCACCATCGGCTTCATATACTCTTCACCCTGTTCGAAAAAAGCCTGCTGCTGTTCAACGATGCAGCGGCTGACGCGCAGTAGCGTATCGTTGCGACTTTCCAGACTTTTAATCAGCCAGCGGGCTTCCTGCAGATTGCTGCGAATGAACTGGCCGTCGGCGTCATTACGGGTGCTGTTGCCCATCGCCGCATATTGCTGATTAATTTTCAGCCGGGGAATGCTATCGGCGTTGAGCTCCACGGTCCAGCGGCCGCTGACCTTGCGGACCAGTACGTCCGGAATGACATATTCTGGTTCACTGGTATGAATGGACTGCCCTGGGCGGGGATCCAGTGACTGGATCAGATTCACCGCCTCTTTCAGCACCTCTTCTTTCAGGCGCGTGACTCGCATCAGGGTACGGAAATCATGATTAGCCAGCAGATCGAGATGATCGCTGATAATCAACCGGGCCTCTTCCAGCCACGGCGTCTCTTTGGCGAATTGCGACAGCTGGATCAGCAGACAGTCGCGCAGATCTTTCGCCGCGACGCCAACCGGATCAAAGCGCTGGATGCGCTTCAGGACGGCTTCCACCTCTTCCAGGCCGATCTCGTCATCGCCGATGCTCTCAACGATGTCTTCAATCTGAATGGTGAGATAGCCCGTATCGTCGACGGCGTCGACGATAGAGGTGGCAATGGCGCGGTCGGTATCGGTGAAGGGCGTCAGCTCGACCTGCCACATCAGGTAATCCTGAAGCGTCTGGGTGGTCTCACCTTGATAGACGGGCAGCTCGTCGTCCTGATAGTCCACGCCGTTGCCTGAAGGCGTACCGGCGGTATAGATTTCATCCCAGCTGGCATCGAGAGGGAGCTCGTCCGGCATCTCTTTTTGCTCAAGCGCATCGACGGTATCGAGGGACTCGCGGTCCTCCACTTCTTTCGCTTCTACCTCTTCGTGAAGATCGGTTTGCTCAAGCAATGGGTTACTTTCCAGCGCTTGCTGGAGCTCTTGCTGGAGTTCTAACGTGGACAACTGCAGCAAACGAATCGCCTGCTGCAGCTGCGGCGTCATGGCAAGCTGTTGGCTAAGCCTTAATTGCAAACCTTGCTTCATGTTCAGGGTAAATATCTCCGGCTAAAACGTCTGTAACCTCTACCCTATCAGAGTCTGAAGTCTTCCCCAAGATACACGCGCTTAACCTGCTCATCTTCGAGGATCTGCTGCGGTGTGCCATGAGCAATAAGGTGTCCCTGACTGACAATATACGCGCGTTCGCAGACGGCGAGGGTCTCTCTGACGTTATGGTCGGTGATCAGTACGCCGAGGCCGCTGTCGCGCAGGTGCTCAATAATGCGTTTGATATCGATAACGGAGATCGGGTCAACACCGGCAAACGGTTCATCCAGAAGGATAAATTTTGGGTTCGCCGCCAGCGCGCGAGCGATTTCGACACGGCGGCGTTCACCACCGGAGAGCGCCTGACCGAGGCTGTCGCGCAGGTGCTCAATATGAAACTCTTCCATCAGCTCTTTGGCGCGATCTTCACGCTGTTCGCTGGTTAAATCGTCACGGATCTGCAGGACCGCCATCAGGTTGTCATAGACGCTCAGACGACGAAAAATAGAGGCTTCCTGCGGCAGATAGCCGATGCCCCGGCGCGCGCGCGCGTGCAGCGGCAGCAGGCTGATGTCTTCGTCATCGATAATAATATTGCCCGCATCGCGCGGCACAATGCCGACCACCATGTAGAAGGTGGTGGTTTTACCGGCGCCGTTAGGGCCGAGCAAGCCGACAATCTCTCCGGAGTTAACGGTGAGACTGACATCTTCCACCACGCGGCGGCCTTTATAAGCTTTGGCGAGATTCTTCGCAGTTAAGGTTGCCATAACGAATTAGTTACTCTTCTTTTGCTGGTTGCCGCTTTTATCCTGCAGCTCGGACGGCACCAGTACGGTGGTGACGCGTCGACCTTTGTCGCTGAAGGCCTGCATTTTTTGCTCTTTCACCAGATAGGTGATCTTATCGCCCTTGATATTGCTGTCGAGCTGCTCAAGGTAAGCGTTGCCGGTCAGCACGACGTAATCATTCTGCAGCTCGTAGCGCATTTTCGACGCCCGGCCTTTTACCGGTTTGCCGTTATCCTGCATCTGGAAGAAGGTGGCCGGGTTACCGAAGCCTTCGATCACCTCTTTGCCTTTCTCATTGCCCGGACGGGTGACCACCACTTTATCAGCGTTAATTTTGATCGTCCCCTGGGTGACGACCACGTTACCGGTGAAGGTGACGACGTTGCCCTGCATATCCAGCGACTGCTGATCGGACTCGATATGGATCGGCTGATCGGTATCGCCCGTCTTGGCCAATGCCGGCAGGCTGGCGGCCAGTAAAGCGCCGGCGAGCGCAATCTTAAGGCTGAGTTTGTTTGTTCTGAATTTCATAAGAGGTTCTCACCTTTTCAATCAGCTCGGCATTTTTGCTGCGAAGGTTTCCACGCATTTTCAGGCCGCTGGAATTAAATGTGGTGCCGTATAACGTCACCATGTCATCGGAGGTAACGTCCTGTGTAACCAGATTTATCTGGGCGTTATCCGTCGTAATTTTGCGCAGTTGAGAGTCAGGCGCGAGTGCATTCACCTCAACGTGCCCGTAAAGATAGAGCATACGGTCATTCGTCAGCTTCGCTTTATCTGCCCTGATTGACCAGGTTGGCACCTTATTGGTATCAAAGGTGGTCATCACCGGCTTGGTAAACCAGGAAACCTCCTGATCGGAAAAGTATTCCACGTGCTCGGCAATCAGCCGATAGCTCAGGGCGCCTTCCGGGCTGTACACGACGGTGTCGGTATGTTCGCTTTTATACGTCGGGTCGTTGGGATTGACCTCCGGCTGGGCCGTGTCGTCCGTATTCGCCAGATTCAGGCCGATGAGGATCAGCGCGAGCAGCGACAGTAAAATGATAACCCAACGTCTGGTTTTACTCATATTGATTGCCCTTTGGCCTCATCAAGCTTGCCCTGCGCCAATAGTAACAAATCGCAGACTTCGCGTACTGCGCCGCGTCCGCCGTTAATTCGCGTGACATAATTCGCCCGCGGCAGCAGCAGCGGATGCGCATCGGCGACGGCGACGCTTAAACCCACTTCCGCCATCACCGGCCAGTCGATCAGATCATCACCGATATAGGCCACTTCATCCGGGCGAACCGCCAGTTTGCTTAATAAATCACGAAACGCCAACAGCTTGTCCGACTGACCTTGATACAGATGCGTAATGCCCAGCGTCTGGCAGCGGTCTTCTACCAGTTTAGCTTTTCGCCCGGTAATAATCGCCACTTCGATGCCGGAGGTCAGCGCGCAGCGGATACCATAGCCATCGCGGACGTTGAACGCTTTCAGCTCCTCGCCGTGATTACCCATATAGATAAGTCCGTCGGATAATACACCGTCGACATCGAGGATCAGTAGACGGATCTTAGCCGCGCGATCGAGAAACGCCTGGCTTACCGGCCCGTAGCATGTCGCTAACTGAGCATCAGCATTATTCATTATTTTTTCCTTACTTACACTACGCCCGCGCGCAGGAGATCGTGCATATGTACCACACCCAGCAGATGGTCGCCATCGGCAACCAGCACGCAGGTGATATGACGGGATTGCATCAGGTTTAGGGCATCTACCGCCAGGGTGCCGGGACGGATACGGATCCCTCCCCGGGTCATGACGTCGGCAATACTGGCATTGCGCATATCGACGCCGGTATCAAAGACCCGGCGCAGGTCACCATCGGTGAAGATCCCGATAATATTCATCTGGTCATCACAGATGGCAGTCATGCCTAAATTTTTACGCGTAATTTCCAGCAGCGCATCGCGCAGGGTGGCCTGCAGGCCGACGTGCGGGATTTCATCACCGGTATGCATAATATCATTGACGCGCAGCAACAGCTTACGACCAAGTGCGCCGCCCGGATGGGACAGGGCGAAATCTTCAGCAGTAAAGCCGCGGGCTTCCAGCAGGGCGACGGCGAGGGCATCACCCATCACCAGCGCCGCGGTGGTGCTGGAGGTGGGCGCCAGTCCTAACGGGCAGGCCTCTTTGGGCACTTTCACGCACAGATGGATATCCGCCGCGCGCGCCATGCTGCTGTCTGGCCGGCTGGTCATGCAAATAAGCTTCACCTGCTGGCGTTTCAGGACCGGGATCAGCGCCAGGATTTCATTCGATTCGCCGGAGTTCGATAGCGCAATCACCACATCCTGTGGAGTGACCATTCCTAAATCGCCGTGCGCCGCTTCGCCGGGGTGGACAAAAAAAGCCGAGGTGCCGGTACTGGCGAAGGTCGCTGCTATTTTGCGGCCGATGTGGCCCGACTTGCCCATCCCCATCACCACGACTTTCCCGCCGCAGCGGAAAATCGTTTCGCAAGCATGGGTAAAGTCTTCATTTATATATTGATCGAGCTGGGCCAGACCTTCACGTTCAATTTCCAGCACCTGACGGCCTGCCTGTTGAAAGTCAAAATCCGTGGGCAAATCTATTTGCGACATGATGTTATCCCGAGTCATTCAACGAAGAGCGGCGCTGTCCAGAACAGCATCGCCAACCAAACCACAAAGCCGCCGACCAGCAGTGCGCCAACCAGTCGTCCCGGCTGCTGCTGGCGGCGCCAGCACAGCACCGCGAAGATCAGGCTGACCAGCAGCATCACGCCATAATCGCGAGTAAAGGCTTCGCTCGCAAAGCTCCCCGGCGCGATCAGCGCCGGTAAACCCAGCACCAGCGCAATATTGAGGATATTGGCGCCGATGATATTGCCGATAGCAATGTCATCTTCCCCTTTCCGCGCCCCGGCGATAGCGGTGGCCAGCTCTGGCAGGCTGGTGCCTATCGCTACCACCGTCAGACCGACGGTCAGCTCGCTAATGGCAAAAAAGTTTGCCAATACCGTGGTGTTATCCACCACCATACGGGTAGCCATCGGCATGACAATCATCGCCACCCCTAACCAGAGCAGAGCGACCGGCAGCGATCCTTCTCGCGGCAGCTCCGCCAACTGTTCGCGGGTCAGACTATCGCTGCCCTGGCGCTCCGCCAGACGGGCAATTTTGATGGTAAACAGCAGCCACAGAAACGCCAGCGCCAGTAAAAACAGCCCGTCGAGACGGGACAACTGTCCATCGTAGAGCACCAGCCCGGCCAGCACACTGACCAGCAACATTAGCGGTAATTCGCGGCGCAGAATATCAGAATGCACGGTAAATGGCCTGAGTAAGGCGGCGAGACCGAGGATCAGAAGAATATTGGTAATGTTGGAGCCGAGCGCGGTGCCGACCGCCAGATCGATCTGCCCATGCAGCGAGGCCGTGGTGGAAACCATGATCTCGGGCAGGCTGGTGCCGATACTCACCACCGTCATACCGATGATCAGCGGCGGGATCCCCAACATACGACACAGGATGGAAGCGGCATAGACCAGACGATCGGCGCTGTAGACAACCAGCAGTAAACCAATAATTAACAGAGCCGTCGCTAAGAGCATCTAAAGTCCTTTCTTCAGGTATAATCGTCGCCTCGCTGGGTTATCCCTACGCAGCGTAACGAATTCTTAATTTTGACTTTATGTGTGCCAAAAGTAAAACAAATGCCAGCTTTCGCTAACCTGTGCAGGTAAGATTCTGTAAAAATGTTGTGATTGTGGCGCAAGAAAGGGCCATGCTTGCCCGTCAGGTGTTTAGTAAGGATGATTTTATGAGCCAAACTCAGGCGAATTTAGTTGAAGTGCGCGGTATCCGCTTTTCACGCGGCGATCGTGTGATCTTCGACGACATCTCGCTGTCGGTGCCGCGCGGTAAAATTACTGCGATCATGGGACCTTCGGGGATCGGCAAGACTACCCTGTTACGCCTGATCGGCGGCCAGATCCCGCCGGACAGGGGAGAGATCATGTTTGATGGCGAGAACGTACCACAGATGACGCGATCGCGTCTTTATACGGTGCGTAAGCGGATGAGCATGCTGTTCCAGTCCGGCGCGCTGTTCACCGATCTCAATGTCTTTGATAACGTTGCCTATCCGCTGCGCGAGCATACGCAGCTGCCGCCTGCGCTGCTGCATACGACGGTGATGATGAAGCTGGAGGCGGTGGGGTTGCGAGGTGCGGCGAAGTTAATGCCCTCCGAGCTTTCCGGCGGGATGGCGCGCCGCGCCGCCCTGGCGAGAGCCATTGCGCTGGAGCCGGACCTGATTATGTTCGACGAACCGTTTGTCGGGCAGGATCCCATCACCATGGGCGTGCTGGTGAAGTTGATTTCTGAACTCAACAACACGTTGGGTGTCACTTGCATCGTGGTTTCGCACGATGTGCCTGAGGTGCTTAGCATCGCAGACTACGCGTATATCGTGGCGGATAAAAAGATTATCGCCCACGGTAGCGCCCAGTCGCTGCGGGAAAATGCCGACGCTCGGGTTCGTCAGTTCATTGATGGTATTGCCGACGGCCCGGTGCCGTTCCGTTATCCGGCTGGCGACTATCACCATGATTTATTAGGCATAGGGAGTTGAGCGACTCATGCTGTTTAATGCGCTGGCCGCGCTAGGGCATCGCGGGATTAAAACCACCGCGACGTTTGGACGCGCCGGATTAATGCTTTTCAACGCCGTTGTGGGCAAACCAGAGTTTCGCAAGCACGCGCCGCTGCTGGTTCGTCAGCTCTATAACGTTGGCGTTCTGTCGATGCTGATTATCATTGTATCGGGCTTGTTTATCGGTATGGTGCTCGGCCTGCAGGGGTATCTGGTCTTAACCACCTACAGCGCAGAGACCAGTCTTGGCATGCTGGTGGCGCTGTCGCTGCTGCGCGAGCTGGGACCGGTGGTTGCTGCGCTATTGTTTGCCGGCCGCGCCGGATCGGCGCTGACCGCCGAGATTGGCCTGATGCGGGCCACGGAACAGCTCTCCAGTATGGAGATGATGGCGGTGGACCCGCTGCGCCGCGTGATTTCCCCCCGCTTCTGGGCTGGCGTCATTTCGCTGCCGCTGCTGACGATTATCTTCGTGGCGGTGGGGATCTGGGGCGGTGCGCTGGTAGGCGTGAGCTGGAAGGGTATTGATGGTGGCTTTTTCTGGACCGCGATGCAAAATGCCGTCGACTGGCGAATGGATCTGGTGAACTGCCTGATTAAGAGCCTGGTATTCGCTATTACGGTAACCTGGATTGCGTTATTTAACGGTTATGACGCTATCCCCACTTCCGCCGGGATTAGCCGGGCGACAACGCGCACCGTGGTGCATGCGTCGCTGGCGGTTCTGGGGCTGGATTTTGTGCTGACTGCGCTGATGTTTGGGAATTGAGTTCATGCAAACGAAAAAAAATGAAATCTGGGTAGGGGTGTTCTTACTGGTGGCGCTGCTGGCGGCGCTGTTTGTCTGCCTGAAGGCGGCGAACGTTACCTCGCTACGTACCGAGCCGACTTACCGCCTGTACGCGACCTTCGATAACATCGGCGGCCTGAAGGCGCGTTCGCCGGTACGCATCGGCGGTGTGGTTGTGGGGCGGGTAGCGGACATCACTCTCGACCCGAAAACCTATCTGCCACGCGTGGAGCTCGATATTGATGAGCGCTACAACCATATCCCGGATACCAGTTCGCTGGCGATCCGCACCTCGGGTCTGCTGGGCGAGCAGTATCTGGCGCTGAACGTCGGTTTTGAAGACCCGGACCTCGGGACGGCTATCCTTAAAGACGGCGGCACGATCCAGGACACCAAGTCCGCCATGGTGCTGGAAGATCTGATTGGTCAGTTCCTTTATAACAGCAAGGGCAGCGACAATCAGAATTCTGGTAATGATAAGGCCGCGGCAGAAGGTCATACTGACGCGACGCCGGCAGCCGGCACGACGCATTAATTTCAGGAGAAACACGATATGTTTAAACGCTTACTCATGGTCGCCATGCTGGTGATTGCCCCGCTGACCGCCGCCCAGGCGGCAGACCAGTCCAACCCGTATAAGCTGATGAATGAAGCGGCGCAGAAAACCTTCGATCGCCTGAAGAATGAACAGCCGAAGATTAAAGCTAACCCTAACTATCTGCGCGACATCGTCGACCAGGAGCTGCTGCCGTATGTGCAGGTGAAATATGCCGGCGCGCTGGTGCTGGGCCGCTACTACAAAGAAGCGACCCCGGCGCAGCGTGAAGCCTACTTTGCCGCCTTCCGCGAATATCTGAAGCAGGCCTACGGCCAGGCGCTGGCGATGTACCATGGTCAGACTTACCAGATTGCTCCAGAGCAGCCGCTGGGTGATGCCACCATCGTGCCTATCCGCGTGACCATCGTCGACCCGAATGGCCGTCCGCCAGTGCGTCTGGACTTCCAGTGGCGTAAAAATACGCAGACCGGCTACTGGCAGGCTTACGATATGATCGCCGAAGGGGTCAGCATGATCACCACCAAACAGAATGAGTGGAGCGATCTGCTGCGTACCAAAGGCGTCGACGGGCTGACTGCGCAGTTGAAAGCGATCTCCGCTCAGCCGATCACGCTGGATCAGAAAAAATAATGACCGGGCAGCTGAGCTGGACTCGCGAGGGCGAGACGCTGGCGCTGCACGGGGAGCTGGACCAGGATCTGCTGGTTCCGCTCTGGGAAGCACGCGCCAGGGCGACGGAGGGAGCGACGATCATCGATCTCAGCCAGACTACGCGCGTGGACACGGCGGGCCTGGCGCTGTTAGTGCATTTTGTGGCACTGATTCGCCGTCAGGGGCGGGAAGCGCAACTGATCGCGAAGAGCGAAAATCTGCAAACGCTGATCGGTCTTTACAACCTGCCTGTCGATATGATCCCATAATCTTTTCAGTGTCTTAGCGTTGAAGCTATTCCGAAAGCCCCGGCAATCTTTTCGTCGGGGCTTTTTGCTTGTTTAAGACCGCGCCACTTTCCTCTAAGATGTTGGGCTGTTTTCACTATCAGATAAATTTGAGCCCATGGAAAATCATGAAATTCAGACCGTGCTGATGAACGCACTCCCCCTCCAGGAAGTCCACGTCTCTGGCGATGGCAGCCACTTTCAGGTTATTGCTGTGGGTGAGATGTTCGATGGCATGAGCCGGGTTAAAAAGCAGCAGAGCGTCTACGCGCCGCTGATGGAATATATTGCTGACAACCGTATCCATGCGCTGTCGATCAAGGCCTTCACTCCGCAGGAGTGGGCGCGAGACCGCAAACTAAATGGCTTCTAAGCTGTGGGGGGTCCCCTGCAGCGTATGTGAATTTTTAATAGAGAACAGAATCAATGGATAAATTCCGTGTTCAGGGGCCGACTCGCCTTCAGGGCGAAGTCACCATTTCTGGTGCAAAAAACGCCGCCCTGCCAATCCTCTTTTCCGCGCTGCTTGCCGAAGAGCCGGTAGAGATCCAGAACGTACCCAAGCTGAAAGATATCGATACCACCATGAAGCTGCTGAGCCAGCTGGGCGCGAAGGTTGAGCGCAATGGTTCGGTATGGATTGACGCCGGCCCGGTTGATGTATTCTGTGCTCCATACGACCTGGTGAAAACCATGCGTGCCTCCATCTGGGCACTGGGCCCGCTGGTCGCGCGTTTTGGTCAGGGACAAGTTTCTCTGCCAGGCGGCTGTGCTATCGGCGCACGTCCGGTCGACCTGCACATTACCGGTCTGGAACAGCTGGGCGCCGAAATCAAACTGGAAGAAGGTTATGTGAAGGCGTCAGTCAACGGGCGACTGAAAGGCGCGCACATTGTGATGGATAAGGTCAGCGTAGGCGCGACCGTGACTATCATGAGCGCGGCGACGCTGGCTGAAGGTACCACCGTTATTGAAAACGCCGCGCGCGAGCCGGAAATTGTCGATACCGCCAACTTCCTTAACGCGCTGGGCGCGAAAATCAAAGGTCAGGGCACCGATCGCATTACCATCGAAGGCGTGCAGCGCCTGGGTGGCGGCGTATATCGTGTACTGCCGGACCGTATCGAAACGGGTACCTTCCTGGTGGCCGCGGCGATTTCCGGCGGCAAGATCCTCTGCCGTAACGCGCAGCCAGATACCCTCGATGCCGTTCTGGCGAAACTGCGTGACGCCGGGGCTGACATCGAAACGGGCGAAGACTGGATTAGCCTCGATATGCACGGCAACCGTCCGAAAGCGGTTAACGTGCGTACCGCGCCGCACCCGGGCTTCCCGACCGATATGCAGGCCCAGTTCACGCTGCTCAACCTGGTGGCGGAAGGGACCGGTGTGATCACCGAAACGATCTTTGAAAACCGCTTCATGCACATTCCTGAGCTGATCCGTATGGGTGCGCATGCGGAAATCGAGAGCAATACCGCTATCTGTCACGGCGTGAAGCAGCTTTCAGGCGCACAAGTGATGGCGACCGATTTGCGTGCGTCGGCGAGCCTCGTACTGGCAGGCTGCATCGCTGAAGGGACCACCATCGTCGATCGCATCTACCACATCGATCGTGGCTATGAGCGTATCGAGGATAAACTGCAGGCGCTGGGTGCCAATATTCAGCGCGTGAAAGGCGAGTAATAGCATCATGGCAGTGACCCCATGGGGGTCACTGCCAGTCAATCACATCACTTGTCTGTCTTCTTTTGACGCATCATCTGCGTTCTGTCGATAAACTCATGAGTCACCGGGTCGTGGTAGCGTGACGGCCAGATGACCCACGGCTGCGTTTCCAGCGCCGAGGCGATAATCAACTCGCCTTTCGGCCAGGGGCGAGTCAGGGCGTTCGCCAGCGTTGAAGAACTCAGGCCATGCCGTCGCGACTCTGCCGCCAGCGATGTTCCACGTTTACGTAATCCGGCAACAATATCTGCGGGATGCCAGTCGATGAACTTATCCATAAATTCTCCTGGTGATAAAGATCCAGATCGTCCCACATGGGCGATAAGGACACTATACCCGCGTACTATGTAAGGTTCTAACAAGTTCTGTTAAAGCGCCGGAATATTCAGAATGTATCAAGATAGCTGGAAGTTAGGGTGGAAAATGGACTTTTACTGGAACTTTCCCGCGCATCGCGCGGGAAAGGAGAGGGGATTAATGATCGCGCTGGACCGCGATATGTGCCAGCCCAATCAAGGCTTCGCGCCACGGGGTGTCCGGGAGGATCTGCAGGGCAGCAATCGCTTTGTCGGCTTCTTCTTCAGCACGTTTCTGCGTCCATTCCAGCGAGCCACAGGTGGCCATCGTTTCCAGAACAGCATCCAGCAGATGGCGACCATTGCCTTGCTCGATCGCCCCGCGGATCATCGCCGCCTGATCGGGGGTACCGTGATGCATAGCATGCAACAACGGTAGCGTCGGTTTGCCTTCGTTCAGGTCATCGCCGACGTTTTTACCGAGCCGCTCTCCGTCGGAACTGTAGTCGAGTAAATCGTCGATCAACTGGAAAGCGGTGCCGAGATAGCGACCATAATCCTGCAACGCGCGCTCTTCTTCCGCAGAGCAGTCGGCCAGCATTCCCGCACACTGCGAGGCGGCCTCAAACAGGCGCGCCGTCTTGCTGTAGATGACGCGCATGTAGTTCTCTTCAGTGATATCCGGATCGTTGACGTTCATCAACTGCAGCACTTCGCCTTCGGCAATGACGTTCACCGCCTCCGACATGACCTCGAGGATCTTCAGTGAGCCTAGCTGGGTCATCATCTGGAAAGCGCGGGTATAGATGAAATCGCCAACCAGCACGCTGGCGGCATTGCCGAACGCCGCATTGGCCGTGGCTTTGCCGCGACGCATATCAGACTCATCGACGACGTCGTCATGCAGCAGCGTGGCGGTATGAATAAATTCAATCAGCGCAGCAATAGTGACATGCGCGCTCCCTTGATAGCCCACCGCGCGCGCGGCAAGCACAGCAATCATCGGGCGAATGCGTTTGCCGCCGCCGCTGACGATGTAATAGCCTAACTGATTGATAAGCTGAACATCGGAGTTGAGTTGCTCAAGAATCGTCGCATTGACACCCGCCATATCTTGCGCGGTTAACTCATTGATTTTTTCTAAATTCATCGCAAAAGCCGGGCCAAATGTCCTGTTACCATGAATCCAGGTGGGATCACAGAAGGATTAAGACAGAATTAAAAGAAGATATGATTGTACTGAAAAATTGCCGTAGATAAACGTTGTCGTGAAAGTTGTGTTTTTTTTCTGCATTGATCGCTGATCGCTCTTGTCAAAGGCTCGCGTTTTGCGTAATATTCGCGCCCTATTGTGAATATTTATAGCGCACTCTGAATCACATAAAGAGGTGCGCGGAAGCGGAGTTTTATATGTACGCGGTTTTCCAAAGTGGTGGTAAACAACACCGAGTAAGCGAAGGTCAGACCGTTCGCCTGGAAAAGCTGGACATCGCAACTGGCGAAGCTGTTGAATTCGCTGAAGTGCTGATGATCGCAAACGGTGAAGAAATCAAGATCGGCGTTCCTTTCGTTGAGGGCGGCGTAATCAAAGCTGAAGTTGTTGCTCACGGTCGTGGCGAGAAAGTTAAAATCGTTAAGTTTCGTCGTCGTAAACACTATCGTAAGCAGCAGGGCCATCGTCAGTGGTTCACTGATGTGAAAATCACTGGCATCAGCGCCTAAGACCTGAGGAGTAGATTTAAATGGCACATAAAAAGGCTGGCGGCTCGACTCGTAACGGTCGCGATTCAGAAGCTAAACGTCTGGGCGTAAAACGTTTCGGCGGTGAAGCAGTTCTGGCAGGTAGCATCATCGTTCGTCAACGTGGTACCAAATTCCACGCTGGCACCAACGTTGGTTGCGGCCGTGACCACACTCTGTTCGCTTTGACTGACGGTAAAGTCAAGTTCGAAGTTAAAGGCCCGAAAAACCGTAAATTCATCAGCATCGTTGCTGAATAAGTTTTTCGCGTCCCGGTAACGGATGAAAGCCCCGCAACACGTTGCGGGGCTTTTTACATTCGTCTACTGGAAAATTTTGCAGGGAAACAGGCATGAAGCAGCAGGCTGGGATTGGCATTATTCTGGCGCTCACCACCGCGATGTGCTGGGGAGCGCTGCCGATTGCAATGAAGCAGGTTCTCGAGGTGATGGCGCCGCCTACGGTGGTGTTTTATCGCTTTCTGATGGCAAGTATTGGGCTTGGCGCGATCCTCGCGATCAAAGGCAAACTGCCGCCGCTGCGAATTTTTCGCAAGCCGCGCTGGCTGGTTTTGTTAGCCATTGCCACCGGTGGCCTGTTCGGTAACTTCATTCTGTTCAGTTCTTCCCTGCAATATCTCAGCCCCACTGCTTCTCAGGTCATCGGCCAGCTATCGCCGGTGGGCATGATGGTGGCAAGCGTCGTGATTCTGAAAGAGCGCATGCGCGGTACCCAGGTGGTGGGCGCGTTGATGTTGCTCAGCGGGCTGGTGATGTTTTTCAACACCAGCCTGATTGAAATCTTTACCCGCCTGACGGATTACACATGGGGGGTAATTTTCGGCGTTGCTGCTGCAACGGTGTGGGTAAGCTATGGCGTCGCGCAAAAGGTGTTATTGCGCCGTCTGGCATCACAGCAGATACTATTTTTGCTGTACACTTTATGTACGATTGCATTACTGCCGCTCGCTAAGCCCGGGGTGATATCCCAGTTAAGCGACTGGCAATTGGCATGCCTGATTTTTTGCGGGCTGAATACTCTGGTCGGCTACGGGGCGCTGGCGGAAGCCATGGCGCGCTGGCAGGCGGCGCAGGTCAGCGCGTTAATCACCTTGACGCCACTGTTTACGCTACTGTTTTCTGATTTATTATCAATGGCCTGGCCCGATT
Organism: Klebsiella sp. A-Nf5; assembly: GCF_002810545.1. Lineage (NCBI taxonomy): Bacteria > Pseudomonadati > Pseudomonadota > Gammaproteobacteria > Enterobacterales > Enterobacteriaceae > Klebsiella > Klebsiella sp. A-Nf5. The sequence goes on from NZ_PIOG01000138.1 coordinate 24,791, forward strand.
TTTTCGCCAGACCGATGTTAAACCTGATTGGTTATCTCGGTGCGTTTGTCGTGGTTGCGGGCGCGATGTATTCCGCCATCGGCCATCGTCTTTGGGGGCGTTGGCGTAAGCGAGAGGCGGTTGTACCGCTGCCCCGCTCAGGCGAATGATTTACGGAGAGTAAAATGAAGTTTGTAGATGAAGCAACGATCCTGGTCGTAGCAGGTGACGGCGGCAATGGTTGCGTAAGCTTCCGCCGCGAAAAATATATTCCACGTGGCGGCCCGGACGGCGGCGATGGCGGTGACGGCGGCGATGTCTGGCTGGAAGCGGACGAGAACCTGAACACCCTGATCGACTACCGTTTTGAAAAATCGTTCCGCGCCGAACGCGGGCAGAATGGCCAGAGCCGCGACTGTACCGGTAAGCGTGGTAAAGACGTGACGGTGAAAGTGCCGGTCGGGACCCGGGTTATCGACCAGGGAACCGGCGAGACCATGGGCGACATGACCAAACACGGTCAGCGTCTGATGGTGGCGAAAGGTGGCTGGCACGGTCTGGGCAACACCCGTTTCAAATCATCCGTTAACCGCACCCCGCGTCAGAAGACCATGGGTACCCCGGGTGATAAACGCGACCTGCAGCTGGAGCTGATGCTGCTGGCCGATGTCGGGATGCTGGGGATGCCGAACGCCGGCAAATCCACCTTCATCCGCGCGGTCTCCGCCGCCAAGCCGAAAGTGGCTGACTATCCGTTTACCACCCTGGTGCCGAGCCTGGGCGTGGTGCGTATGGACAACGAGAAGAGCTTCGTGGTCGCCGATATCCCGGGGCTGATTGAAGGCGCAGCGGAAGGTGCAGGCCTTGGTATCCGCTTCCTCAAGCACCTTGAGCGCTGCCGTGTGCTGCTGCATCTCATCGACATCGAGCCTATCGATGGTTCCGATCCGGTTGAGAATGCCCGCATTATCATTGGCGAGCTGGAGAAATACAGCGAGAAGCTGGCCTCTAAGCCACGCTGGTTAGTCTTTAACAAGATTGACCTGATGGACAAAGCGGAAGCCGAAGCCAAAGCGAAGGCGATTGCCGAAGCGCTGGGTTGGGAAGATAAATTCTACCTGATCTCAGCGGCCAGCCAGCAGGGCGTGAAAGAGCTGTGCTGGGACGTGATGACCTTTATCATCGAAAACCCGATCGTGCATGTGGAAGAAGAGCAGAAGCCGGAGAAAGTCGAGTTCATGTGGGACGACTATCACCGTCAGCAGCTTGAAGAAGCCGAAGTCGAAGTGGAAGATGACGAAGACTGGGATGACGACTGGGACGAAGACGACGAAGAAGGCGTCGAATTCATCTACAAACGCTAATCCTGACTTCGCTGGATCAAAAAGGGCCGCATCTGATGCGGCCCTTTTGTTTTAGTTGTTCTGGTACAAATCTTTATACAAGCGGCTTTCAAAGCGGACCAGCGGGATGCGGCGATTACGCTGGTCGGCGGGTTCCACGGCGTAGCCGGAGAGATATTGCACGAAGGCCACCTTTTGTCCGCTGGCGGTAGTGATAAAGCCTGCAAGGTTATAAACCCCCTGCAACGAACCTGTTTTCGCCGAGACTTTGCCATCCACGCCCGCCTGGTGGAGACCGGCGCGGTATTGCAGCGACCCGTCGTGGCCCGCCAGCGGCAGCATGGAGATGAAGTTGAGCTCGGTATCGTGCTGGGCGATATACTGCAGCACCTGCATCATGGTCGCCGGGGCGATCAGGTTGTGGCGCGACAAGCCAGAGCCGTCGGCGATGATCGTGTTGCCGAGATCGACCCCAGCCTGTTGACGCAGGATCTGGCGTACGGCATCGGATCCTGCCCGCCAGGTGCCTGGTACGCCGAAGCGGGCGTGGCCGATGGTACGAAAGACGGTGTCGGCAATCATGTTATCTGACTTCTTCAGCATGATCCGCAGCAGATCGTGCAGTGGAGCCGACTGGGTGGTGGCTAATACCGTTCCGGGGTCATTGGCCAGCGTCTGGCGCAACAGCGTGCCGCTATAGGTGATCCCCGCCTGGGTCAGCTCCGCTTTGAGGATCGCCCCGGCGTAGCTGGCGCCGTCCTGAATGGCGAAGGCCAGCGGCAGCGGCTCGCTACGCTGCGGCAGGCAGCCAGTGAGGGTATAGCGATTGAGATCGCCTGGCACTACGTCGAGCTCGCAGTACTGTGCTTCTGCTGAGCCGCGCGCCAGCGTTCGCACCTGGCTGAACATGGTTACCGGATAATAGGACGCAACGCGAATGAAGGCGAGATCGCCCGGTTTCTGCGCGCTATACAGCGAGACAGAGAAGCAGTTACGGTCGACAATTGCGGCCGCCGGCGGGGCGCTGAAGCACTGCGTCAGGTCGTTCCACGGCCAGCCCGGCGCTTTGTCATGGCTGGCGAAGACCGAGGTATCGATGAGCACATTGCCTTCGATACGCTGCACGCCAGCTTTTTTCAGCGTCGCCACCATATTGCGAATATCCTGCCGTTTGAGCGTCGGATCGCCGCCGAAGCGCGCAATCAGATCGCCTTTCAGCACGCCGCCGTCAAGTGAGCCTTTGGTTTCCAGCGTGGTGGTAAAGCGGAAATCGGGCCCCAGCTGCAGCAGAGCCGCCAGCGCGGTGATAACCTTTTGCGTACTGGCCGGGAGCGCCATTTGCTGGCTGTGATAGTCGATTTCCGGCGTCGATGCGCCGACCTTTTGCGCCATAAAGGCAAGGTTCGCACCGGCGGGAAGCTGGTTGATGTACTCGTCAATATTCGCCGCCTGAGCGCTAAGCGCTATACCGGCAGTCAATCCGATGATAAATCTGGGAAATCGCATAATCTCGCGCTAACAACCTGAAGCCAGGCCGTCATACTACGGTGCAACGCCCAGTAAAGTAAACGATGACCCATAATGAACTTCGGGGTAAAATACCTATCAAATGAAAAATTGCTGCTGACCTGGGGAGTGTTTCCCGGGTCGGTTTCTTTTTGCTCGTGTCCTGCCTGTGGGCAGGGCAGGTGGCGGGGCGGGACTATCCGTTCCCTGAAGGAATGATAAAGAGGTATAACTAATGCAAGCGATTCCGATGACCTTACGTGGCGCTGAGAAACTGCGCGAAGAACTGGATTATCTGAAGTCTGTGCGTCGTCCTGAAATCATTGCCGCTATTGCTGACGCTCGTGAGCACGGCGATCTGAAAGAGAATGCTGAGTATCATGCCGCGCGTGAGCAGCAGGGCTTCTGCGAAGGGCGAATCAAAGATATCGAAGCGAAGCTGTCCAATGCCCAGGTGATTGATATCACCAAAATGCCGAATAATGGCCGGGTGATTTTTGGTTCAACCGTCAGCGTGCTGAACCTCGATACCGACGAGGAACAGACCTACCGCATCGTGGGCGATGATGAAGCGGATTTTAAGCAGAATCTGATCTCCGTGAACTCACCGATCGCGCGTGGTCTGATCGGCAAAGAGCAGGATGATGTCGTGACTATCCGTACCCCGGGTGGTGAAGTGGAATACGAAATTACTAAGGTTGAATACCTGTAAGGCGTATTTCCCGCTACGATCTTTATAGATTGTAAAGAAAGGAAAAAGGCCGCATAGCGGCCTTTTATCAACGTCAGGAGCATGGCATTTTGCTCGCCTGGCCGCAGAAATCCCTCGTTTTACACAAAGTTGTGTCGAGATTCAGGATATTCTTAGCGTGGCAGCGAGATCTTACGCTCTGGCGTTGGGCGGTACAGAACCAGCGTTTTACCGATGACCTGTACATTACAGGCGCCGGTTTCACGCACGATGGCTTCCACGATCAAGGCTTTAGTTTCGCGATCTTCTGAGGCGATCTTCACCTTGATGAGCTCATGGTGCCCTAACGCTTGTTCGATCTCGGCCAGTACCCCTTCGGTCAAACCATTATTGCCAAGCATAACTACTGGCTTGAGCGGATGTGCCAGACCTTTCAGGTGCTGTTTTTGTTTAGTACTCAGATTCATCGTATTTTTTTGCTTACGTTGGGATTGAAAACGGGTCATTCTACCGCCATCTCCCATATATCGCCAAACTACCGCGTCGATTTTTACGCAGTAAAGTACGATGAACCCGAACGGGAATGTTAAATGACAGGTAAAAAGCGTTCTGCCAGCTCAAGCCGCTGGCTTCAGGAACACTTTAGCGATAAATATGTTCAACAGGCACAGAAAAAGGGGTTACGTTCCCGTGCCTGGTTTAAACTTGATGAAATACAGCAAAGTGACAAAATTTTTAAGCCGGGGATGACGATAGTTGACCTCGGTGCTGCTCCCGGTGGCTGGTCGCAGTATGCGGTCACGCAGATCGGCAACAGCGGCCGCATCATTGCTTGCGATCTTTTACCAATGGATCCAATCGTTGGTGTGGACTTCCTTCAGGGCGATTTTCGTGATGAATTAGTCCTGAAAGCGTTACTTGAGCGAGTGGGCGACAGTAAAGTCCAAGTTGTCATGTCCGATATGGCGCCGAATATGTGCGGAACACCGGCGGTGGATATTCCCCGGGCTATGTATCTGGTAGAACTGGCGCTTGAAATGTCTCGTGATGTATTAGCGCCAGGTGGTAGTTTTGTAGTGAAGGTGTTCCAGGGCGAAGGCTTCGATGAGTATCTTCGAGAAATTCGCTCCCTGTTTACGAAGGTCAAAGTTCGTAAGCCGGACTCTTCCCGCGCTCGTTCGCGTGAAGTGTATATTGTAGCGACCGGGCGTAAACCATAACCGGCAGATTTCAAACGAAAGTTTGAATGAAACTGGATATAGAGTATCCTGACGCTGTTTTTAACACAGTTGTAATAAGAGGTTAATCCCTTGAGTGACATGGCGAAAAACCTAATACTCTGGCTGGTCATTGCCGTTGTGCTGATGTCAGTATTCCAGAGCTTTGGGCCCAGCGAGTCGAATGGCCGCAAGGTGGATTATTCTACCTTCCTGCAAGAGGTCAATCAGGACCAGGTTCGCGAAGCGCGTATCAACGGACGTGAGATCAACGTTACCAAGAAAGATAGTAACCGTTACACGACTTACATTCCGGTTAACGATCCGAAGCTGCTCGATAACCTGTTGACTAAAAACGTCAAAGTTATTGGCGAACCACCAGAAGAGCCAAGCCTGCTGGCTTCCATCTTCATCTCCTGGTTCCCAATGCTGCTGTTGATCGGCGTCTGGATCTTCTTTATGCGGCAAATGCAGGGCGGCGGCGGAAAGGGCGCGATGTCCTTCGGCAAAAGCAAAGCCCGTATGCTGACGGAAGACCAGATCAAAACGACTTTTGCCGACGTTGCCGGGTGTGACGAAGCGAAAGAGGAAGTCGGTGAGCTGGTGGAATACCTGCGTGAGCCGAGCCGCTTCCAGAAACTGGGCGGTAAGATCCCGAAAGGCGTCCTGATGGTCGGCCCTCCGGGTACCGGTAAAACGCTGCTGGCGAAAGCGATCGCTGGCGAAGCGAAGGTGCCGTTCTTCACAATTTCCGGTTCTGATTTCGTCGAAATGTTCGTCGGTGTCGGTGCATCTCGTGTGCGTGACATGTTCGAACAGGCCAAGAAAGCAGCGCCTTGCATCATCTTCATCGATGAAATCGACGCCGTCGGCCGCCAGCGTGGCGCGGGCCTTGGTGGTGGTCACGATGAACGTGAGCAGACCCTGAACCAGATGCTGGTTGAAATGGACGGCTTCGAAGGTAACGAAGGTATCATTGTTATCGCGGCGACTAACCGTCCGGACGTTCTTGACCCGGCGCTGCTGCGTCCAGGCCGTTTCGACCGCCAGGTTGTTGTTGGTCTGCCGGATGTTCGCGGTCGTGAACAGATCCTGAAAGTGCATATGCGTCGCGTACCGCTGGCGCCGGATATCGACGCGGCGATCATTGCGCGCGGTACCCCGGGCTTCTCCGGTGCGGACCTGGCGAACCTGGTCAACGAAGCGGCGCTGTTTGCTGCTCGCGGCAACAAACGCGTTGTGTCGATGGTTGAGTTCGAAAAAGCGAAAGACAAAATCATGATGGGTGCGGAACGTCGCTCCATGGTGATGACGGAAGCGCAGAAAGAATCGACCGCTTACCACGAAGCGGGCCACGCCATTATCGGCCGTCTGGTACCGGAACACGATCCGGTCCATAAAGTGACGATTATCCCGCGCGGTCGTGCGCTGGGTGTGACCTTCTTCCTGCCGGAAGGCGATGCGATCAGCGCCAGCCGTCAGAAACTGGAAAGCCAGATCTCCACGCTGTACGGCGGTCGTCTTGCGGAAGAGATTATCTACGGTCCGGAACATGTTTCTACCGGTGCGTCCAACGATATTAAAGTGGCGACAAACCTGGCGCGTAACATGGTGACTCAGTGGGGCTTCTCCGACAAACTCGGTCCGCTGCTGTATGCGGAAGAAGAGGGCGAAGTCTTCCTCGGCCGTAGCGTAGCGAAAGCGAAGCATATGTCTGATGAAACCGCGCGTATCATCGACCAGGAAGTGAAATCGCTGATTGAGCGTAACTACGGTCGTGCTCGTCAACTGCTGAACGACAACATGGACATCCTGCACGCGATGAAAGATGCGCTCATGAAATATGAGACCATCGATGCGCCGCAGATTGACGACCTGATGGCTCGTCGCGATGTTCGTCCGCCAGCGGGTTGGGAAGAATCTGGTTCTTCGAACAACTCTGACAACAATGGTACGCCTCGTGCGCCGCGCCCGGTTGATGAACCGCGTACGCCGAACCCGGGCAACACCATGTCAGAGCAGCTGGGCGACAAGTAAGCTACCGCTGTTGATGTCTTGTTTTAACCTTAAAACCCCGGGGCGCCCGCTCCGGGGTTTTTCTTTTTTAACCTCTTCAGTCTCAGGGATTTTGTGATGAAACTTGTAGCCCAGGGCTCAACCCTCGATCTCTCTCATCCCCATGTGATGGGCATTCTTAATGTGACGCCCGACTCTTTCTCCGATGGCGGTGCCCACAACTCGCTGGTTGAGGCGGTGAAGCATGCCAACCTGATGATTAACGCCGGGGCGACCATCATTGATATCGGCGGTGAATCGACGCGGCCAGGGGCGGCTGAAGTGAGCGTAGAAGAGGAACTCGCACGGGTGATCCCGGTCGTCGAAGCGATCGCTCAGCGCTTTGAAGTGTGGATCTCGGTGGATACCTCCAAACCGGAGGTTATCCTCGAATCGGCCCGGGCAGGGGCGCATATCATTAACGATATTCGCTCTCTGACCGAGCCTGGCGCGCTGCAGGCAGCCGCGGAAACCGGGCTGCCGGTGTGTCTGATGCATATGCAGGGTCAGCCGAAAACCATGCAGGAGGCGCCGAAATATGAGGATGTCTTCGCCGATGTCGAGCGCTTTTTTACAGAACATATTGTGCGCTGCGAGCAGGCGGGGATCGCAAAAGAAAAATTGCTGCTCGACCCAGGATTCGGTTTCGGTAAAAATCTCTCCCATAATTATCAACTGCTGGCCAGACTGGGGGAGTTTCACCACTTTGGGCTGCCTCTGCTGGTCGGTATGTCGCGTAAGTCGATGGTAGGTCAGTTGCTGAACGTCGGGCCGTCAGAACGGCTGAACGGCAGCCTGGCGTGTGCCGTCATTGCAGCAATGCAGGGCGCGCAGATAATCCGCGTCCATGATGTCAAAGAAACGGTAGAAGCGCTGCGCGTGGTGGAAGCCACCCTCGCCGCTAAGGGAAAAAAACGTTATGAGTAACCGCAAGTATTTTGGCACCGATGGTATTCGTGGCCGCGTCGGCGATGCGCCGATCACTCCGGAGTTTGTGCTTAAGCTGGGCTGGGCGGCAGGGAAAGTGTTAGCGCGCCACGGCTCGCGTAAAATTATCATCGGCAAGGATACCCGTATTTCGGGCTACATGTTGGAGTCGGCGCTGGAAGCTGGGCTGGCGGCAGCGGGGCTCTCTGCGTCGTTCACCGGACCCATGCCGACACCGGCTATCGCCTACCTGACGCGCGCATTCCGCGCCGAGGCGGGGATCGTTATCTCGGCTTCGCATAACCCTTTCTACGACAACGGTATTAAATTCTTCTCCATTGAGGGCACCAAGCTGCCAGACGATGTGGAAGAGGCGATTGAAGCCGAAATGGAGAAGGAGCTTACCTGCGTGGATTCGGCAGAACTGGGCAAAGCCAGCCGTATCGTCGATGCCGCCGGGCGCTACATTGAATTTTGTAAAGGCACCTTTCCCAACGAACTGAGCCTCTCCACGCTGAAAGTGGTGGTGGATTGCGCGCACGGCGCGACCTATCACATTGCCCCCAATGTCTTCCGCGAGCTGGGAGCCCAGGTTATCGCGATGGGCTGCGAGCCAGACGGCCTCAACATCAACGAAGAGGTCGGCGCCACCGACGTGCGTGCGCTGCAGGCGCGCGTGCTGGCGGAGAAAGCCGATCTGGGCATTGCCTACGATGGCGATGGCGATCGGGTGATCATGGTTGACCATGAAGGTAATAAAGTCGATGGCGACCAGATCCTCTACATCATCGCCCGGGAAGGACTGCGTCAGGGGCAGCTGCGCGGCGGCGCCGTCGGCACGCTGATGAGCAATATGGGACTGGAGCTGGCGCTCAAGCAGTTAGGTATTCCATTTGCCCGCGCGAAGGTCGGTGACCGCTATGTGCTCGAGATGCTGCAGGAAAAAGGCTGGCGCATTGGTGCGGAAAACTCCGGCCACGTGATCCTGCTGGATAAAACCACCACCGGCGATGGCATCGTCGCCAGTCTGCAGGTGGTCGCGGCGATGGTACGCAACCATATGAGCCTGCATGACCTCTGCAGCGGTATGAAGATGTTCCCTCAACTGCTGGTGAATGTGCGGTTTACCGAAGGCAGCGGTAACCCACTGGAGAACGAGCATGTCAAAGCGGTGACCGCAGAAGTGGAAGCGGCGTTAGGGAAACGCGGCCGTGTCCTGCTGCGTAAATCCGGAACGGAGCCGCTGATCCGCGTCATGGTGGAAGGCGAGCATGAAGATCAGGTGCACGAGTTCGCGCATCGCATCGCCGAAGCGGTAAAAAGCGTCTAAGCTTTCCGGCTAAGTGGTTAAAAAGGCGGCGCTTGCCGCCTTTTTTATGATAGAAAACCGACTTTTTGCTGTTTTTTTCTGCAGTTGATACAATGTGTCGAAATTGCCCTTGCGAAGGTCATTCGCTTTGGTTAGTATTCACACCCGCTTCAGTGGGAAACGTTAAAACGTCCCGCTTTATTGGTCGAAGCACTTGGTATGCGGCAAATCCGCAAGGAACAGGTTGATTATGTACGAAGCTCTTTTGGTAGTTTTCCTTATTGTAGCGATTGGCCTTGTTGGTCTGGTTATGCTGCAGCAAGGTAAAGGCGCTGATATGGGAGCCTCCTTCGGTGCAGGCGCTTCCGGCACACTGTTTGGGTCCAGCGGTTCTGGTAACTTCATGACCCGTATGACCGGCATCCTGGCTGCGCTGTTCTTCATCATCAGTCTGGCGCTGGGTAATATCAACAGCAACAAGACCAGTAAAGGAAGTGAGTGGGATAACCTGAGCGCGCCGAAAACGGAGCAAACTCAGCCAACTGCACCGGCTCAGCCGAGCAGCGACATCCCGCACTAAGTATTCTGTACCGAGGTGGTGGAATTGGTAGACACGCTACCTTGAGGTGGTAGTGCCCTAACGGGCTTGTGGGTTCGAGTCCCATCCTCGGTACCAATATTCCAGAAAAAAGACGCTGAAAAGCGTCTTTTTTTGTTTTTGTCCCCACCGGCCATTTATTTATAAACATCTCTTTGCTGGTTCCCTCCTTTTACTGTCGTTAAAGTCGCCTCGTCAAATTAACAGAGGTGAAGTGACATAATGAACAAGATCGGGTTGCTTATCGTCGCCGGCGTGCTCGGTTTAGCAGGGTGCAGTTCAACATCGCCCTCCCAAACGGTGGAGACGATTAATGCGCTAACGGTACCGGTATCGCACAGTGAGCCTGGGGCTACAGCGAATAATGCCCAGGCGGTGACGCGCTATTTCCAGGACAATACGGCACTGATTGGTCGCCTTAACCATTCGTTGAAAAATCATTATTTGCAGGATGTGGAGCGCCGCGATGTGTTTGACAGACATAGTGAGGCGTACCAGGTGTATGGCGCCCTGACCCGTCTGGAGCAGATGGCGTCCATGAATGACGTTTACCGGAAAGAGAATAATGTTGCTGGTCTGCAGGAGATCAACCGCGTGCTGAAAAGCGTGCCGTTGGCCAGCTGAGAGAAGGCAGGGACTGCCGGACGGCAATCCCTGTGTAAGGATTAAAAGCGGAAGTTAACCCCGGCATAGGCCCCGTCGGCCAGGGTGTTGTCACGATGGCCATCTTTCCCGGCGATATCGATATAACGATAGCCTGCTTCGATATTCAGAGACGGGAGCACGTTAATACGTAATCCGGCATTGGCCTCCACATAATCATCGACGCCGCTGGACATTGAGTCGGGTGAGTAATAGCCCTCACCGAAGAGCGTGAAGTACTGGCCGAGGGGGAGTTCTGCTCCGCCACCTGCAGCAATGGCGTAACCTTCATCCCCATCGTTGGGGTTCAGATAGACACCTTTACCGCCCAGCGTCATCAGAAAAGGCCCAAGGTTAAAGTTGTAGCCCATTCCCAGTCCTACGCTATCCCCGTCGTTGTCGCTGTGGACCCACTGGGTATTGAACGTCATACCCGGTTCCCCGGCGCCAAAGCTGGCGGAGAGATTGGTGAACTCGGCACCGGCTTCACCATGCAGGTTAACGGATGCGCAGACGGCGCTGCTGGCCCCCAGGGCGATCATCACGGCAACCAATTTTGGAGTAATAGACTTCATTGTGGAATTCCTTCAGATAAAAAAAAGCCCGATACGGGCGTTCGGGCAAAATTAACGGGTTCTTGGATCTCATCGTTATGGTCGCTGCAGACGACAGGCGAGGGGGTCAACTCCCGCTACCGCTGCTAACGCCTGGCCGATTTCCGGTGGCATATCCTGAGCCGGTGCAGGCCCGGCGGTTAACGCCGTGAGTGGCTGCCTGCTGGTCGAGCCCAGGGACATGTTGTCCGCCGGTAAATTCAGATGCTCAGCATAAAATTTTTCTTTTTTTACCGTTAGCGTTTATTGATTTAAATTTAAACATTTTCAACAGTGAGGTGAATAACAACAAATAAAGGTGACTGGTGCGGTCAAAATTTTTCAGGAAGTGAGGCGATGCTTTGCAAATAACCGCCGCGGGCAAAGGCAATATAACCGCCTTTCTTTAATGCTGACAAGACATTGAGAATACTGCTGCGCGACAGATGGGTCCTGTCCTGAATATATTCAAGAATAGACACGCGCTGCCGGGTCTCTTCGGTTAATAGCATCATTTCCAGTAGATGGTTACGGATAACCGAATAGGTTCGCTGTTGCAGGACCAGATCGTCACGATATACCAGGTACGAAGTATGATAGGCCAGCAGGCTGGTCACCTCCTCCCACAGGTTATGCTGGCGAAAGAGTGCGGAGGCCAGGTCAGAGTCGATCCGTAGCAGCTCGGATGAGACCTCCGCCCGCAGGCTATGGCTACGGCTGGGCTGTAGCATTTCCGCCACGCCGAAAAGGTGCGGCTCATAGACGGTTACCATCAATAGCTTGTCGGAATTACGGATAATCGACAGTTCGCCTTTTTTAAAAATAAAGAGCTGAGTTTTGCCTTTATATTCCCATGTCAGTCTTTTTCTGGCGATCGCGTTAACGGGCGTGGCGTGCGGCTCAAGCACATCGATCAGTCGGTCAATGGCCTTTTGCGGCCTGATCGGTGGTTTAATATTCATGATGTTTATCACCAGATATGAATTAATCAATTGAGGTTATTATAGTCAACAATTTTGCTGGTCGGGCGATAAGGAAAAAATGCGTCCTGGCGATTTTTTTTGATGTTGGTGGGTAACAAAAAATAAAAAGCCGGCGGAAAGCCGCCGGCGGAGAGCAAACATCGTCAGGCGATTATTTGCCTTTGTTTTCCAGATTCTCAACCTGCGGTAAACCGGTTGCTGAGGAGGCGCTCAGCAGGCCAGACTGGGCATAGCCAAACAGCTTCTCGCGGGTATCGGTGATATCCAGATTACGCATGGTCAGCTGACCGATACGGTCTTCGGCGGTAAACATAGAATCGCCTTTTTCCATGGTCAGACGCTCTGCTTTATAGGTCAGGTTGTCTGAAACGGTATTGAGGATCGAGTAGTCGTTACCGCGACGCAGTTCGAGGGTGACTTCACCGGTGATCTGGCTGGCAACCCAGCGTTGCAGTGAATCACGCAGCATCAGCGCCTGGGAATCGAACCAGCGTCCCTGATACAGCAGGCGGCCCAGTTGACGACCGTGGGCGTGGTATTGCTCGATAGTATCTTCGTTATGGATACCGGTCAGCAGACGCTCATAGGCGATATGCAGCAGCGCCATCCCCGGGGCTTCATAAATGCCGCGGCTTTTCGCTTCGATAATGCGGTTTTCAATCTGATCGCTCATGCCCAGACCGTGGCGACCACCGATACGGTTGGCTTCCAGCATCATCTCGACGTCATCGGCGAAGGTTTTGCCATTCAGCGCCACCGGATGGCCTTGCTCAAAGCGTACCGTCACCTCTTCCGCAGGGATCTTCACGGTTTCGTCCCAGAACTTCACGCCCATAATCGGGTTGACGATCTTGACGCTGGAGTTCAGGAATTCGAGGTCTTTCGCTTCGTGGGTCGCGCCGAGCATGTTGGAGTCGGTGGAATAGGCTTTTTCGACTGACATCTTGTAGTCAAAGCCGCAGGCGATCATAAATTCGGACATTTCGTGACGGCCGCCGAGTTCATCAATAAAGTCGCTGTCCAGCCACGGCTTGTAAATCTGCAGTTCAGCATTGGTCAGCAGGCCGTAACGATAGAAACGTTCGATATCGTTGCCTTTATAGGTGCTGCCATCGCCCCAGATGTTGACGCCATCTTCTTTCATTGCCGCCACCAGCATGGTGCCGGTGACCGCGCGGCCCAGCGGCGTGGTGTTGAAGTAGGTCAACCCACCGGTGGTGTTATGGAATGCGCCACACTGAATCGCCGCGATCCCTTCTGCGACCAGCTGTTTGCGGCAGTCGATCAGACGGGCACCTTCGGCGCCATACTCTTTCGCGCGGCGCGGAATAGCATCGTAGTCGTCTTCGTCCGGTTGACCCAGGTTAGCGGTATATGCATAAGGCACGGCGCCTTTTTTGCGCATCCATAACAGCGCGGCGCTGGTATCCAGTCCACCAGAGAAAGCGATACCAATACGTTGACCAACCGGGAGATGCTTGAGAATCGTCGTCATAAAATAAAACCCTGCTCGATAGACTGTGGTGAGTTCGACTCAACAACCTTAACTGCATTTTTATGCATTAATTGTGAGTATTCATTTAACCATCTTTTACTGGCGACAGGAAGGGCTTCATCATCTTTTTGCTAAAAAAGCCTGAAATACCAGCACAAACGGCAATCGGGGGCGATAAAATGCATGTTGACAAAATATACTAATTGCCGATACAATTCACCCCGATTTTATGTCCCGTCTTCGGTACCAAATCCCAGCAGTATTTGCGTCTTTTACTCAATAAGAGTAAAATATGCCACGTTTCAGGCGCGGGGTGGAGCAGCCTGGTAGCTCGTCGGGCTCATAACCCGAAGGTCGTCGGTTCAAATCCGGCCCCCGCAACCACTTTCCCATTAAGTACTTTTTCAAATATACTGTGAGGACTAAGTGTCCTTCGTAGCCGAATTTGAAAGAATTCTTGCGGAAGGTGTTCCAGATCGCCATGGCGATCTCAGGGTTCAGTTATCTAAAGCCCCGATTTATCGGGGTTTTTTGTTATCTGACTTCAGAATAACTGGGCTATACGCCCTTTTTTTATGTCTTGGGGGTGGGTTTGTCCACATTAGAGCAAAAATTAACAGAGATGCTCACTGCGCCGGTTGAAGCGCTTGGCTTTGAGCTGGTCGGCATCGAATTTATTCGCGGTCGCACATCCACACTGCGCATCTATATTGATAGTGAAGATGGCATCAACGTTGATGATTGTGCTGATGTGAGCCACCAGGTAAGCGCCGTCATGGATGTTGAAGACCCGATCACTGTCGCTTACAACCTGGAAGTCTCTTCGCCTGGTCTCGACCGTCCGATGTTCACCGCCGAACACTATCAACGTTTCACTGGCGAAGAAGTTGCGCTGGTGCTGCGCATGGCGGTTCAGAACCGTCGCAAATGGCAGGGCATTATCAAAGCGGTAGACGGTGAAATGATCACGGTAACCGTCGAAGGCAAAGATGAAGTGTTCGCGCTGAGTAACATCCAGAAGGCGAACCTGGTTCCCCACTTTTAACAGTCTGGATTGAGGTGAAAGGCCCCGATGAACAAAGAAATTTTGGCTGTTGTTGAAGCCGTTTCCAACGAAAAAGCGCTGCCGCGCGAGAAAATTTTCGAAGCGCTGGAAAGCGCGCTGGCAACGGCCACCAAGAAAAAATACGAACAAGAGATCGACGTTCGCGTAGAAATCGACCGTAAGAGCGGTGATTTTGACACCTTCCGTCGCTGGCTGGTTGTTGAAGAGGTGACTCAGCCGACGCGCGAGATCACGCTGGAAGCGGCGCGTTACGAAGATGAAAGCATGAACGTCGGCGATTATGTCGAAGATCAGATTGAGTCTGTCACCTTCGACCGTATCACCACGCAGACCGCTAAGCAGGTTATCGTGCAGAAAGTCCGCGAAGCCGAGCGCGCGATGGTGGTCGATCAGTTCCGCGAGCACGAAGGTGAGATCATCACCGGCGTGGTGAAAAAAGTGAACCGCGACAATATCACCCTGGATCTGGGCAACAACGCTGAAGCCGTGATCCTGCGTGAAGATATGCTGCCGCGTGAAAACTTCCGTCCGGGCGACCGCATCCGCGGTGTACTGTACGCTGTCCGTCCGGAAGCGCGTGGCGCCCAGCTGTTCGTGACCCGTTCCAAACCTGAGATGCTGATCGAACTGTTCCGCATCGAAGTGCCGGAAATCGGGGAAGAAGTGCTGGAGATCAAAGCGGCAGCTCGCGATCCGGGCTCTCGTGCGAAAATCGCGGTAAAAACCAACGACAAGCGTATCGACCCGGTTGGCGCTTGCGTTGGTATGCGCGGTGCGCGTGTGCAGGCCGTCTCTACTGAGCTGGGCGGCGAACGCATCGATATCGTCCTGTGGGATGATAACCCGGCGCAGTTCGTGATTAACGCCATGGCGCCGGCAGACGTCGCGTCTATCGTGGTGGATGAAGATAAACACACCATGGATATCGCGGTGGAAGCGGGCAACCTGGCGCAGGCGATTGGCCGTAACGGTCAGAACGTTCGTCTGGCTTCGCAGCTCAGCGGCTGGGAACTCAACGTGATGACCGTTGACGATCTGCAGGCTAAGCACCAGGCGGAAGCGCATGCCGCTATCGATATCTTCACCAAGTATCTCGATATTGATGAAGATTTCGCGACAGTGCTGGTTGAAGAAGGCTTCTCCTCGCTGGAAGAACTGGCCTATGTGCCAATGAAAGAACTGCTGGAAATCGACGGTCTGGATGAAGCCACCGTTGAAGCACTTCGTGAGCGTGCGAAAAACGCACTGACTACGCTGGCGCTGGCTCAGGAAGAAAGCCTGGGAGACAACAAACCTGCCGATGATCTGTTGAATCTGGAAGGTCTGGATCGTGCTCTGGCATTCAAACTGGCCGCCCGTGGTGTTTGTACGCTGGAAGAACTCGCCGAGCAGGGCGTTGATGACCTGGCTGATATCGAAGGGATGACCGACGAGAAAGCTGGCGAGCTCATCATGGCTGCTCGCAACATTTGTTGGTTCGGCGACGAAGCGTAATAAACTGTAGCAGGAAGGAACAGCATGACAGATGTGACTATTAAAGCGCTGGCCTCAGAAATTCAGACCTCTGTGGATCGCCTGATACAGCAATTTGCTGATGCAGGTATTCGCAAATCGGCTGATGATTCTGTGACCGCGCAAGAGAAGCAAACCTTGTTAACGCACCTGAATCGTGAACACGGTTCGGCGCCTGACAAGCTGACGTTGCAGCGTAAAACGCGCAGCACGTTGAATATTCCAGGTACCGGTGGAAAGAGTAAATCGGTACAAATCGAAGTCCGCAAGAAACGCACCTTTGTGAAACGCGATCCGCAAGAGGCTGAACGCCTGGCCGCGGAAGAGCAGGCGCAGCGTGAAGCGGAAGAGCAGGCCCGTCGTGAAGCTGAAGAAGCAGCGAAACGCGAGGCGCAATTAAAAGCTGAACGTGAGGCCGCAGAACAAGCTAAACGTGAAGTCGCTGATAAAGCGAAACGTGAAGCCGCGGAAAAAGACAAAGTGAGCAATCAACATACCGACGAAATGACCAAGACCGCCCAGGCTGAAAAGACCCGCCGTGAGAACGAAGCAGCGGAGCTGAAGCGCAAATCGGAAGAAGAAGCACGCCGCAAACTTGAAGAAGAAGCGCGCCGTGTAGCGGAAGAAGCACGCCGTATGGCTGAAGAAAATGAAAAAAACTGGACTGAAACTCCAGAAACCCCTGAAGAAACGACCGACTACCACGTAACCACCTCTCAGCATGCGCGTCAGGCTGAAGATGATAACGACCGTGAAGTCGAAGGCGGCCGTGGTCGTAGTCGTAGCAGCAAAGTGGCTCGTCCGGCCAAAAAAGGCAACAAACACGCTGAATCTAAAGCTGACCGTGAAGAAGCCCGTGCGGCCGTTCGTGGTGGCAAAGGCGGCAAGCACCGTAAAGGTTCCGCTCTGCAGCAGGGCTTCCAGAAGCCGGCTCAGGCTGTTAACCGTGACGTTATCATCGGTGAAACCATCACCGTTGGCGAACTGGCTAACAAGATGGCGGTGAAAGGTTCTCAGGTCATCAAAGCGATGATGAAGCTGGGTGCCATGGCGACCATCAACCAGGTCATCGACCAGGAAACCGCACAGCTGGTTGCCGAAGAGATGGGCCATAAAGTTATCCTGCGTCGTGAAAACGAGCTGGAAGAAGCAGTAATGAGCGACCGTGACACCGGCGCTGCGGCTGAACCGCGCGCACCGGTAGTGACCATCATGGGTCACGTTGACCACGGTAAAACCTCGCTGCTGGACTACATTCGTTCTACTAAGGTTGCCTCCGGCGAAGCGGGTGGTATTACCCAGCACATCGGCGCCTACCACGTAGAAACCGACAACGGCATGATCACCTTCCTGGATACCCCGGGCCACGCCGCGTTTACCTCCATGCGTGCTCGTGGTGCGCAGGCAACGGATATCGTGGTTCTGGTGGTGGCAGCAGACGACGGCGTGATGCCGCAGACTGTGGAAGCTATCCAGCACGCCAAAGCGGCTCAGGTGCCGGTAGTGGTTGCGGTGAACAAGATCGATAAGCCGGAAGCGGATATGGATCGCGTGAAGAACGAACTCTCCCAGTACGGCGTAATGCCGGAAGAGTGGGGCGGCGAAGCGCAGTTCATCCCGGTATCCGCGAAAGTCGGTACTGGTATCGACGACCTGCTGAACGCTATCCTGCTGCAGGCTGAAGTTCTCGAACTGAAAGCCGTACGTAACGGTATGGCGAGCGGCGCGGTCATCGAATCCTTCCTCGATAAAGGTCGTGGTCCGGTGGCTACCGTTCTGGTTCGCGAAGGTACCCTGCATAAGGGCGATATCGTACTGTGTGGCTTTGAATATGGCCGCGTGCGTGCGATGCGTGACGAACTGGGTCGCGAAGTTCTGGAAGCGGGTCCGTCCATTCCGGTGGAAATCCTCGGCCTGTCCGGTGTTCCTGCTGCGGGTGATGAAGTGACCGTCGTTCGTGACGAGAAAAAAGCGCGTGAAGTTGCACTGTATCGTCAGGGCAAATTCCGTGAAGTTAAGCTGGCGCGTCAGCAGAAATCTAAACTGGAAAACATGTTCGCTAACATGACTGAAGGCGAAGTTCACGAAGTGAACATCGTGCTGAAAGCGGACGTGCAGGGTTCTGTCGAAGCGATTTCCGATTCCTTACTGAAACTGTCTACCGACGAAGTGAAAGTGAAGATCATCGGTTCCGGCGTAGGTGGTATCACCGAAACCGACGCGACCCTGGCAGCAGCTTCCAACGCGATTCTGGTTGGCTTCAACGTTCGTGCCGATGCCTCTGCACGTAAAGTTATCGAAGCGGAAAGCCTGGATCTGCGTTACTACTCCGTCATCTATAACCTGATCGACGAAGTGAAAGCAGCGATGAGCGGCATGCTGTCTCCGGAACTGAAACAGCAGATCATTGGTCTGGCTGAAGTACGTGATGTGTTCAAATCGCCGAAATTCGGCGCCATCGCAGGCTGTATGGTTACCGAAGGGACGATCAAACGTCACAACCCAATCCGCGTACTGCGCGACAACGTGGTTATCTATGAAGGCGAGCTGGAATCCCTGCGCCGCTTCAAAGATGACGTCAACGAAGTCCGTAACGGCATGGAATGTGGTATCGGTGTGAAGAACTACAACGACGTTCGCGTTGGCGATATGATCGAAGTGTTCGAAATCATCGAAATCCAGCGTAGCATCGATTAATCATCTGATGGCTAAGCAGCCGGGGAAGCGAAGCGCCACCCGGCAATCATTTTAAAAAGGGGCTTTTGGCCCCTTTTTTGTCTTTATTCTGGAGAACTTATTATGGCGAAAGAATTTGGTCGCCCGCAGCGTGTGGCCCAGGAGATGCAAAAAGAGATTGCCATCATCCTGCAGCGTGAAATCAAAGATCCGCGTCTGGGCATGATGACCACCGTTTCCGGTGTGGAAATGTCCCGCGACCTGGCCTATGCCAAGGTGTATGTCACCTTTCTGAACGACAAAGATGAAGCCGCGGTAAAAGCGGGCATCAAAGCGCTGCAGGAAGCCTCTGGCTTTATCCGCTCTCTGCTGGGTAAAGCGATGCGTCTGCGCATCGTGCCGGAACTGACTTTCTTCTATGACAACTCACTGGTGGAAGGGATGCGCATGTCCAATCTGGTCACCAGCGTGGTGAAACACGACGATGAGCGTCGTGTGAACCCGGACGACAGCAAGGAGGACTGATGAGTCGTCCTCGTCGTCGCGGCCGCGACGTGCACGGCGTATTGCTGCTGGATAAGCCTCAGGGCGCTTCCAGCAACGATGTGCTGCAGAAAGTAAAACGTATTTATAACGCCAACCGCGCCGGGCACACCGGCGCGCTGGATCCGCTGGCGACCGGTATGCTGCCAGTGTGCCTTGGCGAAGCGACCAAGTTTTCCCAGTATCTGCTGGACTCCGATAAGCGTTATCGCGTGATTGCCAAACTGGGCCAGCGCACGGATACCTCTGATGCCGACGGTCAGGTGGTGGAAGAGCGTCCGCTAACCTTTAGCGACGAACAGCTGGCGGCGGCGCTGGAGAGTTTCCGCGGCGAGACGCAGCAGGTGCCGTCGATGTACTCTGCGCTCAAATATCAGGGCAAGAAGCTGTACGAATATGCTCGCCAGGGTATTGACGTCCCGCGGGAGGCCCGGCCGATTACGGTCTATGAGCTGCTGTTTATTCGCCACGAAGGCGATGAACTGGAGCTGGAGATCCACTGCTCGAAAGGCACCTACATCCGAACGATTATCGATGATTTAGGTGAGAAACTCGGCTGCGGCGCGCACGTGATTTTCCTGCGTCGCCTGGCGGTGAGCAAATACCCGGTTGAGCGGATGGTGACCCTCGAGCAGCTGCAGGCACTGGTCGATCAGGCGGCGGCGCAGGATATCCCTGCCGCGCAACTGCTTGACCCGCTGCTGATGCCGATGGACAGCCCGGCTTCGGACTATCCGCTGGTGACGATTCCGGAGACTTCCGCGGTCTACTTTAAGAACGGCAACCCGGTACGTCAGTCTGGCGCGCCGCTTAGCGGGCTGGTGCGGGTGATGGAAAACGAGTCTGGCAAGTTTCTCGGCATGGGCGAAATTGACGATGAAGGCCGCGTGGCGCCGCGTCGTCTGGTGGTGGAATACCCGGCGTAAGCGCTTTTCTTGCGATAAAAGCCTGCTACGAGTAGAATATCGCCGCTTAACGTCCGCTAAAGTGTTTTAACATTTTCGGGCGTTGCATCAGGGGTCGCTGAATTAGAGATCGGCACCCTTTCTTTCTTTTAATTTTTGGAGTTATAAAATGTCTCTAAGCGTTGAAGCTAAAGCAAAAATCGTTTCTGAGTTTGGTCGTGGCGAAAACGACAGCGGTTCTACCGAAGTTCAGGTTGCACTGCTGACCGCACAGATCAACCACCTGCAGGGCCACTTTGCAGAGCACAAAAAAGATCACCACAGCCGTCGTGGTCTGCTGCGCATGGTTTCTCAGCGTCGTAAACTGCTCGACTACCTGAAACGTAAAGATGTTGCACGTTACTCTTCGCTGATCGAGCGTCTGGGTCTGCGTCGCTAATTCTGCGAGTTTCAGAAAAAGGGGCCTGACGGCCCCTTTTTTCGACCGGGCGGCAGCAATTCATTCAAAACTCATGTATTGTTGCTAGTAATGATCTTCATGCAGAGGTTCGCGCGGCTAATGAGAGGCTTCATCCGCAGGGGCGGGTAAAGGTTGTCATTAGTCGCGAGGATGCAGAGGATCGGGTCAATAGACGCTATGTCGTGGATATGGCGTCATTTATAGATAAAAAGGATAGAATTTTGCTTAATCCGATCGTTCGTAAATTCCAGTACGGCCAGCATACCGTGACCCTGGAAACCGGCATGATGGCGCGCCAGGCAACGGCCGCTGTGATGGTTAGCATGGATGACACTGCGGTATTCGTTACCGTTGTGGGTCAGAAAAAAGCGAAGCCAGGCCAGGACTTTTTCCCGCTGACTGTTAACTACCAGGAGCGTACCTACGCTGCCGGTAAAATCCCGGGTGGTTTCTTCCGTCGTGAAGGCCGTCCAAGCGAAGGTGAAACCCTGATCGCGCGTCTGATTGACCGCCCGGTTCGCCCGCTGTTCCCGGAAGGCTTCGTTAACGAAGTTCAGGTTATCGCCACTGTCGTTTCCGTTAACCCGCAGGTTAACCCGGATATCGTCGCGATGATCGGCGCTTCCGCTGCGCTGTCCCTGTCTGGTATTCCGTTCAATGGCCCAATCGGCGCCGCGCGCGTGGGTTACATCAACGACCAGTACGTACTGAACCCAACCCAGGAAGAACTGAAGTCCAGCAAACTGGACCTGGTGGTTGCCGGTACTGAAGCGGCCGTGCTGATGGTTGAATCCGAAGCTGAACTGCTGAGCGAAGACCAGATGCTGGGCGCAGTGGTCTTTGGTCACGAACAGCAGCAGATTGTTATCCAGACCATCAACGATCTGGTGAAAGAAGCCGG
Organism: Klebsiella sp. A-Nf5; assembly: GCF_002810545.1. Classification (NCBI taxonomy): domain Bacteria; kingdom Pseudomonadati; phylum Pseudomonadota; class Gammaproteobacteria; order Enterobacterales; family Enterobacteriaceae; genus Klebsiella; species Klebsiella sp. A-Nf5. The sequence continues at coordinate 46,192 of NZ_PIOG01000138.1, forward strand.
TAAACCGCGTTGGGACTGGCAGCCGGAAGTCGTTGATGCCGCGCTGAACGCGCGCGTGGCTGCACTGGCTGAATCCCGCCTGAGCGATGCTTACCGTATCACCGACAAACAAGAGCGTTACGCTCAGGTTGACGTGATCAAGTCTGAAACCATCGCCACGCTGGTTGCAGAAGATGAAACCCTGGACGCTAACGAACTGGGTGAAATCCTGCACGCTATCGAGAAGAACGTTGTTCGTAGCCGCGTACTGGCAGGCGAGCCGCGTATCGATGGCCGCGAAAAAGACATGATCCGTGGTCTGGACGTTCGTACCGGCGTACTGCCGCGTACTCACGGTTCCGCACTGTTTACCCGTGGCGAAACGCAGGCGCTGGTTACTGCTACCCTGGGTACCGCACGCGATGCGCAGAACATCGACGAACTGATGGGCGAGCGCACGGACTCTTTCCTGTTCCACTACAACTTCCCTCCGTACTCCGTAGGCGAAACTGGCATGGTGGGTTCTCCGAAGCGTCGTGAAATCGGTCACGGTCGTCTGGCTAAGCGCGGCGTACTGGCCGTGATGCCGACTATCGACGAATTCCCGTACACTGTTCGCGTGGTGTCTGAAATCACCGAATCCAACGGTTCTTCTTCCATGGCTTCCGTCTGTGGCGCCTCTCTGGCGCTGATGGACGCGGGTGTACCGGTGAAAGCCGCCGTTGCGGGTATCGCAATGGGCCTGGTGAAAGAAGGCGACAACTTCGTTGTTCTGTCTGACATCCTGGGTGACGAAGACCACCTTGGCGATATGGACTTCAAAGTAGCGGGTTCCCGCGACGGTATCTCTGCGCTGCAGATGGATATCAAAATTGAAGGTATCACCAAAGAAATCATGCAGGTTGCTCTGAACCAGGCTAAAGGTGCGCGTCTGCACATCCTGGGCGTGATGGAACAGGCGATTAACGCGCCGCGCGGCGACATCTCTGAATTCGCACCGCGTATCCACACCATCAAGATCAACCCGGACAAGATCAAAGACGTTATCGGTAAAGGCGGTTCTGTTATCCGTGCCCTGACCGAAGAAACCGGCACCACCATCGAAATCGAAGATGACGGTACCGTGAAGATCGCAGCGACCGACGGCGACAAAGCGCAGCACGCTATCCGTCGTATCGAAGAGATCACTGCTGAGATCGAAGTTGGCCGTATCTACAATGGTAAAGTGACCCGTATCGTTGATTTTGGCGCGTTCGTTGCCATCGGCGGCGGTAAAGAAGGTCTGGTTCACATCTCGCAGATCGCTGACAAGCGTGTTGAGAAAGTGACTGACTATCTGCAGATGGGTCAGGAAGTACCGGTTAAGGTTCTGGAAGTTGACCGTCAGGGCCGTGTCCGTCTGAGCATCAAAGAAGCAACTGAACAGACTCCGTCTGCTGCAGCGCCGGAAGCTCCGGTCGCCGAGCAGGGCGAGTAAGGTTGCCGTTAGCCCTCCGCTTTTGCGGAGGGCGTTTTACGGGCAGGACGCCTCGTTTGCAGCCGGGGAACAGGACGTTCATCCAATCGTTGTCTTCGGGAGTGGGAAATGAAGCCTTTTTTGCGCTGGTGTTTCGTGGCGACAGCTCTCACGCTGGCAGGATGCAGTAGCACCGCCTGGCGTAAGGACGCCGTCCTCGCAGTACCATTGCAACCGACTTTACAGCAAGAAGTGATTCTGGCACGCATGGAACAAATTCTTGCCAGTCGGGCTTTATCCGATGACGAACGCGCACAGCTTTTATATGAGCGCGGAGTGTTGTATGATAGTCTCGGTCTGAGGGCATTAGCGCGAAATGATTTTTCACAAGCGCTGGCAATCCGACCCGATATGCCTGAAGTATTCAATTACTTAGGCATTTACTTAACGCAGGCAGGCAATTTTGATGCTGCCTATGAAGCGTTTGATTCTGTACTTGAGCTTGATCCAACTTACAACTACGCGCACTTGAACCGCGGTATCGCCCTGTATTACGGCGGCCGGGCTAAGTTAGCGCAAGATGATCTGCTGGCGTTTTATCAAGACGATCCCAATGATCCTTTCCGTAGCCTGTGGCTTTACATCGCCGAGCGTAAACTCGACGAGAAGCGGGCGCTTGAAGCACTCAGAGAGCGCTTAAACAAGTCGGACAAAGAGCAATGGGGATGGAACATTGTCGAGTTCTACCTTGGCGACATTAGCGAAAAAGAGCTGATGACTCGTCTGAAGGCAGACGCAACGGATAACACCTCGCTCGCTGAGCATCTCAGTGAAACCAACTTCTATTTAGGTAAGTACTACCTAAGTCTGGGGGACAAGGACAGCGCTACGGCACTGTTCAAACTGGCGGTCGCCAACAACGTACATAACTACGTTGAGCACCGATACGCATTGTTGGAATTATCGCTCTTGGGCCAGGAGCAAGATGACCTGGCAGAATCGGACCAGCAATAGCTGACGAACACATCAGCCCATAGTTTTTTGCTTGCCATCACCTTTGCGGGTGAGGGCGTTGTTGTTCGTTAATACACCTACTTTGAGCCGGTTCACACTTTTCAATGAAAATTACCGAAAATTTTCACGATGAGTTATGTAGACTGGCCGCCATTAATTTTGAGGCACACGTACTACATGGCTGAATTCGAAACCACTTTTGCAGATCTGGGCCTGAAGGCTCCCATCCTTGAAGCGCTTAACGATCTGGGTTACGAAAAACCATCTCCGATCCAGGCTGAGTGCATTCCGCATCTGCTGGACGGCCGCGACGTTCTGGGTATGGCCCAGACCGGTAGCGGTAAAACCGCAGCGTTCTCTTTACCGCTGCTGAACAACATTGATCCTGAGCTGAGAGCACCACAGATTCTGGTGCTGGCGCCGACCCGCGAACTGGCGGTACAGGTTGCCGAAGCAATGACGGAATTCTCTAAACATATGCGCGGCGTAAACGTGGTTGCCCTGTACGGCGGCCAGCGTTATGACGTGCAGCTGCGCGCCCTGCGTCAGGGTCCGCAGATCGTTGTCGGTACCCCGGGTCGTCTGCTGGACCACCTGAAGCGCGGCACGCTGGATCTCTCTAAACTGAGCGGTCTGGTACTGGACGAAGCCGATGAAATGCTGCGCATGGGCTTTATCGAAGACGTAGAAACGATTATGGCGCAGATCCCGGAAGGTCATCAGACCGCGCTGTTCTCTGCCACCATGCCGGAAGCGATTCGTCGCATTACCCGCCGCTTTATGAAAGAGCCGCAGGAAGTGCGCATTCAGTCCAGCGTCACCACGCGCCCGGATATCAGCCAGAGCTACTGGACGGCCTACGGCATGCGTAAAAACGAAGCGCTGGTGCGCTTCCTGGAAGCGGAAGATTTTGATGCGGCGATTATCTTCGTGCGTACCAAAAACGCGACCCTGGAAGTGGCTGAAGCGCTGGAGCGTAGCGGCTATAACAGCGCCGCGCTGAACGGCGATATGAACCAGGCGCTGCGTGAGCAGACGCTGGAGCGTCTGAAAGACGGTCGTCTGGACATTCTGATCGCGACCGACGTTGCGGCCCGTGGTCTGGACGTTGAGCGTATCAGCCTGGTTGTTAACTATGACATCCCGATGGATTCCGAGTCTTACGTTCACCGTATCGGCCGTACCGGTCGTGCGGGTCGTGCTGGCCGCGCCCTTCTGTTCGTTGAGAACCGCGAGCGTCGCCTGCTGCGTAACATCGAACGTACGATGAAGCTGACTATTCCTGAAGTAGAACTGCCGAACGCAGAACTGCTGGGTAAACGTCGCCTGGAAAAATTCGCGGCTAAAGTTCAGCAGCAGCTGGAAAGCAGCGATCTGGACCAGTACCGTGCGCTGCTGTCGCAAATCCAGCCGACGGCGGAAGGCGAAGAGCTGGACGTGGAAACGCTGGCTGCTGCGCTGCTGAAAATGGCCCAGGGCGAACGTTCTCTGATCGTTCCGCCGGACGCGCCGATGCGTCCTAAGCGCGAGTTCCGCGATCGTGACGATCGTTTCGAACGTCGCGGCGACCGCAATGACCGTGGTCCGCGTGGCGATCGTGAAGATCGTCCGAAGCGTGAGCGTCGTGAAGTTGGTGATATGGAGCTGTACCGCATTGAAGTGGGCCGTGATGACGGCGTTGAAGTTCGTCATATCGTTGGCGCGATCGCTAACGAAGGCGACATCAGCAGCCGTTACATTGGTAACATCAAGCTGTTCGGTTCTCACTCCACCATCGAACTGCCGAAAGGTATGCCGGGCGAAGTACTGCAGCACTTTACTCGCACCCGCATCCTGAACAAACCGATGAACATGCAGCTGCTGGGTGATGCTCAGCCGCGTCCAGACCGTGGCGGTGAACGCCGTGGCGGTGGTGAGCGTCGTGAAGGCGGTCGTAGTTTCGGCGGTGAGCGTCGTGAAGGCGGCCGTAGCTTCGGTGGCGAGCGTCGTGAAGGCGGTCGTGGTGATGGTCGTCGTTTCAGCGGCGAGCGTCGTGACGGTGGTAACCGCGCACCGCGCCGCGATGATGCTGGTGCTGCTCCGCGTCGTGATGACTCCGCCGGTCGTCGTCGTTTCGGTGGCGATGCGTAATTAGCACAACACGCTAGCGTAAAGTAAATAATACAGCCCCGATCGTCATGATTGGGGCTTTTTTTATTCCTTTTGTACTCGTGTACTGGTACAGTGCGTCGCACCCATCGTGGGAAAGTTTTTTTGACTGGAGAATTCGGTAAATGGCGACACTAACCACTACGACCACCCGACCGTCTTTATTTGGCGGCGTGGTGATTATCGGCGGCACAATTATCGGCGCGGGCATGTTCTCGCTGCCGGTGGTGATGTCCGGCGCGTGGTTCTTCTGGTCGCTGGCGGCACTGGTTTTCACCTGGTTCTGCATGTTGCACTCCGGTCTGATGATCCTGGAAGCCAACCTCAACTACCGGATTGGCTCCAGCTTCGACACCATCACCAAAGACCTGCTCGGCAAAGGCTGGAACCTGGTGAACGGCGTGTCGATCGCCTTTGTGCTGTATATCCTGACCTACGCCTATATTTCGGCGAGCGGTTCGATCCTGCACCACACCTTCAGTGAAATGTCGCTGAACGTACCGGCGCGCGCGGCAGGCTTCGGCTTTGCGCTGCTGGTGGCGTTTATTGTCTGGATGAGCACCAAAGCGGTGAGCCGCATGACGGCTATCGTGCTCGGCGCCAAGGTCATCACCTTCTTCCTGACCTTCGGCAGCCTGCTGGGACACGTCGAACCGACGACGCTGTTTAACGTCGCGGAGAAGAATGCCTCCTATGCGCCCTACCTGCTGATGACGCTGCCGTTCTGCCTGGCCTCGTTTGGCTATCACGGTAACGTGCCGAGCCTGATGAAATATTATGGTAAGGATCCGCGCACCATTACCCGCTGCCTGGTTTACGGTACGCTGCTGGCGCTGGTTCTGTACGTGGTCTGGCTGCTGGTGACGATGGGCAATATTCCCCGTCCGCAGTTTATCGATATCGCGCAGAAGGGCGGTAACATTGATGTGCTGGTGCAGGCCCTGAGTGGTGTGCTGAATAACCGCGGTCTGGATCTGCTGCTGGTGGTGTTCTCCAACTTTGCCGTCGCCAGTTCGTTCCTCGGCGTCACGTTGGGTCTGTTTGACTATCTGGCGGATCTGTTTGGCTTCGACGATAGCGCGATGGGGCGCTTTAAAACCGCGCTGCTGACCTTTATCCCGCCGATGATTGGCGGGCTGGTGAAGCCTGACGGCTTCCTGTATGCCATCGGCTATGCTGGCCTGGCGGCGACGGTATGGGCGGCCATTGTGCCGGCGCTGCTGGCCCGCGCTTCGCGTAAACGCTTCGGCAGCCCACAGTTCCGCGTATGGGGCGGAAAAGCGATGATTGTGCTGATCCTGCTCTTTGGTCTCGGCAACGCGGTGGTGCACTTCCTGTCGAGCTTTAACTTGCTGCCGGTTTATCAGTAAGGTTAATGCCCGGTGGCATGACATCCACCGGGCTGACGTTAGTGTTACCCCAACAGCTCCTCTTTCACCTGCATCGCTAAATCAAACGAATGCAGGCGCGCCTGATGGTCGAAGATCTGGCCATTGACCATGATTTCGTCCGCCTCGGTTTCGCGCAGAATCGACTCTAAACCATGACGAACCTTAGCCTTATCGCCGACCAGCGACATGCTTAACGCCTGCTGCACGCCATACTGCTCAGACGCTGACCACAGCTGATGCATATTTTCCACCGGCGGCGGCAGTTGTCCGGTTTCTCCGCGACGCAGCTTCACAAACGCCTGCTGCATGGAAGTGAAGAGAAACTCCGCATCGCGGTTGCTGTCGGCGGCGATGATATTGATACACACCATCGCGTACGGTTTTTCCAGCCGCGCCGAAGGTTTGAAATTGCTGCGATACAGATGCAGCGCCTGGAACAGCATGTCCGGCGCGAAGTGTGAGGCGAAAGCAAACGGCAGGCCGAGCTGCGCCGCCAGCTGGGCGCTGTACAGGCTTGAGCCCAGCAGCCACACCGGAATTCGTTCGCCATAGCCGGGAACCGGACGCACGTGCGGGTTCGGATCGCGGGCGTCAAACCAGTCCACCAGTTCCGCCACGTCTCGGGGGAAGTTATCGACATCGCCGCTCATATGGCGGCGCAGGGCGCGCATGGTCGGCTGATCGCTACCTGGCGCGCGGCCAAGCCCGAGATCGATACGCCCGGGATAAAGGGTATTCAGGGTGCCGAACTGTTCGGCGATCACCAGCGGTGAGTGGTTGGGCAGCATCACCCCGCCGGAACCGAGATGCAGAGTGGTGGTATTGGCGGCGAGATAGCCTATCAGCACCGAGGTCGCCGCGCTGGCAATGCCGACCATATTATGGTGCTCCGCCAGCCAGTAGCGGTGATAGCCGCGCGATTCGGCCAGCCTGGCGAGATCCAGAGAGTGGGTAAAGGCTTCTTTGGCAGAAGATCCTTGCGGGATCGGCGCCAGGTCGAGCACCGAGAACGGAACAGATTTGTCAGTCATAAAGGCTCACTTTGCTACAGCATCGTCATCAGATTGAAGGTCTTCTTCCAGCCTGGCGCATCCTTGACGCGCCAGCCAGAAAAGCTGCATCTTTAATAATGCATTAAAATCTGAGCACTGTTGTTAACAAAGTGAGCGGTTTATCAGGCCTCAAGCACCAGCCCGGGCAGCCGTTTCCAGTAGCCGTTACAATCACTATTGCTGGTAAGATCCAGTGGTGCAGCGCCGTTTTCGTTAGCGCGGAAGGCCTCGAGCATGGCGAAGGTCTCGTTGCCCATCGGCGACAGGCGCACCATATCCACCAGGCCGTGCATGGACGTCAGCTCATTGCCCAGGTTATAGACGTAGCCGCTCATGGTCTGGATACCGTTGAGCACGAACACCTGCTGGTTCTCCTGCGACAGCATGCTGCGCCCGGTCGGGTACTTGATGCAGCAGGTTTCGCATTCGTCCTTTGGCCGGTCTTCCGAGCGAGCGGTAAAGCAGCGCGCGGAATAGGCCAGCGGCAGATGGCCGTAGCTCAGCACTTCCACTTCAAACTGGTTGCGAATACCCAGCTCTTCGCACTGGGTCAGTAAATTAGCCAGCCAGTCGCGGGAAAGCTCCACCGGCATGCACCAGCGCGTCATGCCCTGTTTGAGCAGCAGGCGCAGAGTGACGGCGTTGTAGCAGTTCAGCGCATGACCGGCGACGAACGGCAGCTTGCGTTCGGCACAGAGGTTCACCACGCCAAGGTCGCTGGCCTCAATCAGGAACTCGCTGTTATCGACATAGCGCTTCAGTTCGCCCAGTTCGGAGGAGGCCTGCACCAGCGCGAGGGTAGACAGCACCACCTGTTTGCCGCTGCCGGCCAGCGCTTTTGCCATCTCGATCCAGTCGCCAACTTTGGTGGCGCGGCGTTTGCTGCACACGGCTTCGCCGAGATAAATGGTGTCGGCGCAACTGTTTGCCGCCTGCTGGTAAAAATCTTCCAGCGTTTCTTTTGGCCAGTAGTACAGCACCGGCCCTAATGAATATTTCATGTTTCTCACTGCCATTTACGGTGATAGGCGCCAAGGGTGGTTTGTGTCCCTTCAGACATCGAACCAAGGGTTTCCATCCAGGCGGATTGCGGCACAAAATTCTGCGGATCGGCTTTGCAGCGGTCGATCGCCTGGCGCCAGACTTTCGCCACCTGGGTGACGTACGCCGGGCTGCGCTGACGGCCTTCGATTTTCACCGAGGCGATATTGGCGGCCATCAATTCCGGCAACAGCTCCAGGGTGTTGAGGCTGGTGGGTTCCTCCAGCGCATGGTAGCGCTCGCCATCGACCAGGTAGCGGCCTTTGCACAGCGTCGGATAACCGGCGTTTTCGCCATCCTGATAGCGGTCGATCAGCACCTCATTAAGGCGCGATTCCAGCCCCTGCGGCGTTTGTTGCCAACGCACGAAGCGGGCAGGCGAACAGGCGCCGACGGTATTCGGCGATTCGCCGGTCAGGTAAGAAGAGAGATAGCAGCGGCCTTCCGCCATGATGCACAGGCTGCCGAAGGCGAAGACTTCCAGCGGCACCGGCGTGGCGCGGGCCAATTGTTTTACCTGGTGAATAGATAACACTCGTGGCAGTACGACACGCGCCACGTCAAAGTTGCGATGATAGAAGCGAATGGCCTCTTCATTGGTGGCGGAAGCCTGCACCGAAACGTGGCGCTCAATGTGTGGATAACGCTCCGCGGCGTACTCCAGCATGGCAATATCGGCCAGGATGAGCGCATCGGCGCCCAGTTGTGCGGCCATGTCCACTGCGCGCTGCCAGCGGGCGTAGCCGTCGGGATGGGCGAAGGTGTTGATCGCAATATGCAGCTTACGACGGTGCTGATGCACAAAGCTGACGGCTTCCTGCAGTTTTTTTTCGGTGAAATTAAGGCCGGCAAAGTGGCGGGCGTTGGTGTCATCTTTCAGCCCGATATAGACGGCATCGGCGCCGTTTTCGATGGCCGCCTTAAGCGCCGGAAGGTTACCGGCTGGGCAGAGCAGCTCCATAATTTTTCCTGAAAAATGCGGCCCGTCAGGGACGCTGAATGGTTAACGAGCAGGGATTTTAGTTAACCTTCTGGTGACAATTTTTGATTTGAGGCAGTTAAAAGTGTATTGGTGGCGCCAATAACTGGCGGCCGTCATCGCGTTTTTGTTGATTTACGCCGCTATGTTGTTTATGTGATATGGCACAATAGCGGAACAATTGCATTCATGGAGTAAAGCTTGTGTTGGATAAACTGCGTTCCCGGCTGGTCCACTTTGGCCCGTCTTTACTGAGCGTGCCGGTTAAGCTGGCGCCTTTTGCCCTCAAGCGCCAGGTGCTGGAGCAGGTGCTAAGCTGGCAGTTCCATCAGGCGCTGGCAGAGGGAGAACTGGAGTTTCTCGAGGGGCGCTGGTTAAGTATTCATGTGCGTGACATCGGTCTGCTGTGGTATACCTCGGTAGTCGATGGTCGCCTGGTGGTCAGCCAACAGGCCGACGCCGACGTCAGCTTCAGCGCCGATGCCAGCGATCTGTTAATGATTGCCGCGCGCAAGCAGGATCCGGATACGCTATTCTTCCAGCGTCGTCTGGTGATTGAAGGCGATACGGAGCTGGGGTTGTACGTAAAAAATTTGATGGACGCCATTGAGCTCGAGCAGATGCCAAAAGCGCTGCGCGTGATGTTGCTGCAACTGGCGGATTTTGTCGAAGCTGGACTGAAGAGCCCGCAGAAACCTGAACAGACATCGGTAGGTGAGGCATGCTGATTCGAGTGGAGATTGGGATTGATGCACCGGGAATCGACGCGCTGCTGCGTCGTACCTTCGGCCGCGATGCCGAAGCGCAGCTGGTGCACGATCTGCGTGAAGATGGACTGATCACGCTGGGGGTAGTGGCAACGGATGATGAAGGCCAGGTGATCGGCTACGTTGCCTTCAGCCCGGTTGCGGTGGAAGGTGAAGAGCTGCAGTGGGTCGGTCTGGCGCCGCTGGCGGTGGATGAACACTATCGCGGACAGGGCATCGGCCGGCAACTGGTCTATGAAGGGCTGGATTCGCTCAATGAGTTTGGCTATGCCGCGGTGGTGACGCTGGGCGACCCGAATTTATACCGTCGCTTCGGTTTTGAGCCGGCCGCGCGCTTCGATCTCCGCTGCCGCTGGCCGGACAGCGCGGAGGCGTTCCAGGTTCACCGTCTGGCGGATGACGCTCTCGAAGGCGTCCATGGCCAGGTAGAATACAGCGACCATTTTAATCGTCTTTGAGCCTCGCCAGCAGGGTTTCGAAGGCATCCTCTCCGGCAACGAGGCGCTCTTTTTCGCGCTTCGTTAGCTGCTTAACGCGGTATTCCAGTCGCAACGCAAGTGAGTGTTCACCAACCTCGTGGCTAAAGGCCAGCAGCAGGTCGCCTTTACCGCGCAACGCCTTCGCGCCTTTTCCCGCCTGATGCTGGCGAAAGCGGCGCGGCACATCGGTGGTGATGCCGGTATAAAGGCGATTATCCGCGGTTCGAATGAGATACAGAAACCAGCACACGGTCACAAAGTCGCTATGGTAAGGTGTGTGCACCATAGCATAATGGAGAAGAAAGATGGAAACCCTTGCTGCCATTGGTCGCTGGCTGAGTAAACAGCACGTCGTCACCTGGTGCGTCTCCCGCGACGACGAGCTGTGGTGTGCGAATGCCTTTTACGTCTATGACCCGGATACCGTGGCCTTTTATCTGCTCAGCGATGAGCACACCCGCCACGGTCAGATGACCGGTGAACGGGCGAAAGTGGCCGGTACGGTCAATGGCCAGCCAAAAACCGTGGCCCTGATCCGCGGCGTGCAGTTCAAAGGCGAGATCCGTCGTCTGAGCGGTGACGAAGAGGCGCGGATGCGCCAGCGCTACGTCAAGCGCTTTCCGGTGGCCCGCATGTTGTCGGCGCCGGTATGGGAGATTCGTCCGGACGAAATCAAGTTTACCGATAACACGCTGGGCTTCGGGAAAAAGTTACACTGGCGGCGTGATGCCGGCGCCGAGCAGGCGTAGCGCTTCGCGATTGAAGGCCGGCAGATCGTCCGGCGTTCTGCTGGTGACCAGCTGTTCGTTATCGACCACCACCTCCTGGTCGTAAAACTCGCCCCCGGCGTTTTTCACATCCACCACGATAGGCTTCACTGCCGTGAGCTTACGCCCGCGGACCACATCGGCGCTGATCAGCAGCTGTGGGCCGTGGCAGATGGCGAAGACCGGCTTCCCGCCGTTGACGAAATCGCGGGTAAAGGTGACGAAGCGTTCATCCCCGCGCAGCTGATCAGGGGAATAGCCCCCGGGCAGCAGCAAGGCATCAAATTCGCCCGGTGTGACGTCATCGATGGCTCTGTCGATGGCGATCTCCGCTTCTCCCTGTTTCCCCTTCACCGTCTTGCCAGCCTGCTTTTCGATCGTGACGACCTGATGCCCGGCGAGCTTGAACGCATCGGCGGGAGAGGTAAATTCAGAATCTTCAAAGTCGTCGGTAATGAGCACGGCTATCTTTTTACTCATGCTTCCTCCGCTATCTGGATGGTCAATGAGGTAATTCCATGATGATGGTGGATACTTACCTTGTAAGGTATTAAGCCTGGAACATGAGCCCGAAAGTGCAAGGCGGAGAATTCTGTAAAGGAGAATCAATGAGTCAGGTATTATTAACCGGCGCGACCGGGTTAGTTGGCGGTCACTTACTCCGGATGCTGCAGAATGAGCCGAGCATCAGCGCCATCGCCGCGCCGACGCGTCGCCCGCTGGCGCCGGCGGAAGGGGTGTTCAATCCCCACGATCCCCAGTTGACCGATGCTCTGGCGCAGGTGGTCGATCCGGTCGATATCGTCTTCTGTTGCCTGGGGACGACGCGTCGGGAAGCGGGAAGCAAAGAGGCCTTCGTCCATGCTGACTACACGCTGGTGGTTGATACCGCGCTGACCGGCAAACGACTGGGTGCGCAACATATGCTGGTGGTTAGCGCGATGGGCGCCAGCGCCCACTCGCCGTTTTTCTACAATCGGGTGAAGGGGGAAATGGAGGCGGCGCTGATCGAGCAAGACTGGCCGCGGCTGACCATCGCCAGGCCGTCGATGCTGTCAGGCGAGCGGGAAAAGAAGCGGGCCAATGAGACTTTCCTCGAACCGCTGTTCCGGCTGCTGCCGGGAAACTGGAAGGCGATTCCGGCCCGTGACGTGGCGATTGCCCTGCTGGCGGAGGCGCTGTCGCCCACCCAGGAAGGCGTGCAAATTCTGACGTCATCCCAACTGCGGGAGCGCGCCGCGCAGCAGGCTGAATAGCGTTTTGCAAACGCAAACATCCGGCGTACTATTCACGGCTTCAATTCATATCCACATTTCTTGCTGGGGAATGCTATGACTGGTCAGTCTTCATCTCAGGCGGCGTCACCGTTTCAATGGTGGAAACCCGCGCTTTTCTTTCTCGTCGTGATTGTCGGCCTGTGGTTTGTCAAATGGCAGCCCTATTACGGGAAAGCCTTCACCGCCGCGGAAACCCACAGTATCGGTAAATCCATTCTGGCCCAGGCCGACGCTAACCCGTTGAAAGCCGCGTGGGACTACGCAATAGTTTACTTCCTTGCCGTCTGGAAAGCGGCAGTGCTCGGCGTGCTGCTCGGGTCGCTGATTCAGGTGCTGATCCCGCGCGACTGGCTGCTGCGCACCCTGGGACAATCGCGTTTTCAGGGCACGCTTCTGGGGGCGATTTTCTCGTTGCCCGGCATGATGTGCACCTGCTGCGCCGCGCCGGTCGCGGCCGGCATGCGCAAACAGCAGGTGTCGATGGGCGGGGCGCTGGCGTTCTGGATGGGTAACCCGCTGCTCAACCCGGCGACGCTGGTGTTTATGGGCTTTGTCCTGGGCTGGCAGTTTGCGCTGGTTCGCCTGGTCGCTGGCCTGGCGACGGTGCTGATTGTCGCGACCCTGGTGCAGAAATGGGTGAAAGAGGCGGCGACGCAGCCGGTAGCAGTGCCTGCTGCACCGTCTGAAGCGGCCAGAGACAGCTTCTTTAGCCGCTGGCTGCGGGCGCTGTGGACGCTGTTCTGGAATACGATCCCGGTTTATATCCTTGCGGTACTGGTGCTGGGAGCGGCGCGCGTCTGGCTGTTCCCGCACGCCGATGGCGCGGTGGATAACACGTTATTCTGGGTCATCGCGATGGCGATAGCCGGCTGCCTGTTTGTGATCCCTACCGCGGCGGAAATTCCGATTGTGCAGACGATGATGCTGGCTGGCATGGGGACGGCGCCAGCGCTGGTGCTGCTCATCACTCTGCCGGCGGTGAGCGTACCGTCGCTGATTATGCTGCGCAAAGCCTTCCCGGCCAAAGCGCTGTGGCTGACTGGCGGACTGGTGGCGCTGTGCGGGGCGATTGTCGGTGCGCTGGCACTGGTGTAGTTTGCCGTAAACGTAAGGATAGCCGGATTGGGTGTCGGGCGGCGGCTACGCCTTACCCGGCACCCAACGCATAGGGGACGGTAGCCCGGCTAAGCGCAGCGCCAGCCGGGAGACTGCAGCTTTATTTGATGTAGGTAAAGGCGGTGGTCACGCGGGACACGCCGCTCACCCGGCTGGCAATATCCGCGGCCGCCCGGCCTTCACGATCGGTCACCAGCCCCATCAGGAAGACTTCACTGTTTTCCGTGGTCACCTTCACGTTCGAGGATTTGACCTGATCGGTGCTCAGCAGCTGCGAACGCACCTTGGTGGTAATCCAGGTATCAGACGAGGCGGTCCCTAAACCAATCGGCTGGCCCTGGCGCACTTCATTAAACACTTCCGTGGTCCCTTCCACGCCCATGGCGATTTGCTTGGCGCGGGCAGAGAGATCCGGCGTTGGCGACTGGCCGGTCAGCAGGACTTTGCCCTGATAAGCCGTGACGTTGATGCGGGCCTGTTTTTTAATCTGTTCATCTTTCGACAAGGCGCTATTGACGCGCAGTTCCAGGGTGCTGTCATCGACCTGGGTTCCCACCGTACGCGGGTCCGTTGCGGCTTTGGTGCCGACAGCTGCCGTTCCGACTACCGCGGCGGCAACACAGCCCTGCAGCAGTAGTGCAGAAAGCAGGATGGCGAGGGGCGAGAGAGCCTTCATGTGTTCTCCTTAATCGTCCTGGTGTGGAAAAAGGGTGTTATCTATCAAATCGCACAGACAGTTGACGGTCAGCATATGCATCTCCTGAATACGCGCGCTGCGATGCGAGGGGATGCGGATTTCGACATCCTGCTGACCTAAGAGGCCAGCCAGCTCACCGCCGTCATAGCCGGTTAACGCGACGATAGTCATGTCGCGGGTCACGGCGGCTTCCACCGCCTTGACGATATCCCGGCTGTTACCGCGCGTAGAGATCGCCAGCAGCACATCGCCGGCGTGTCCCAGGGCGCGCACCTGCTTGGCGTAGATCTCGTCATGCAGGCGATCGTTGGCGATCGCGGTTAAGACCACATTATCGGTATTTAGTGCAATGGCGGGTAAACCAGGGCGTTCCGTTTCAAAACGATTAATCATGCTGGCAGCAAAATGCTGTGCGTTGGCGGCGGAGGTGCCATTACCACAACAGAGGATTTTGTTGCCGTTGAGCAGGGACTGCACGAGCGTCATCGCCGCCCGGGAAATCGCGTCCGGGAGTGCTTCTGCTGCGGCAATTTGGGTTTGAATGCTTTCGGTAAAGCAGGCTTTGATTCTGTCGAGCACGGGATCCCTTACTTCTGGTATTACGCTATTCGCCAAAGGCGTTTTTTAGCCATTGGATGTCGTTTCCGGTGAAGGCTACCACATCGAAACGGCAATCCACAGTCTCAAAGCTCCCATTCTGTCGGCAGAGCCACAAACGGGCGGCTTTAAGCAGTCGTTGTTGTTTTTGCGGGGTGACGCTGGCTGCCGCGTCACCGTACTGGGCGCTCCGGCGGTAGCGCACCTCGACAAAAACGGTGACGGTGCCGTCGCGCATGATGAGGTCAATTTCGCCGCCACGCTCGCGGGCATTGGCGGCGATAAAACGCAGGCCCTGGCCTTCCAGCCAGCGGCGAGCCTGGTTTTCCCAGGCATCGCCAGTCTGTTTGCTTAGCTGGCCGGAACGATTTTTCCCTGCTGGTATTTGAGCCATGACAGTTTCCTGTTAATCACACAATCCTGGGTGGCCGTCAGATCGCCGGTATTCCCGTTCAGCTCGAAGCCCGGCGTTTGGCGCATTTGCGTGAAGTGGTTCGCCAGTGACCAGGCGTCAGCGCCCATGGCATACAGGCGCGCCAGCGAGTAGTCATTACGTACAGCGGACAGCGCCTGCTGCATCAGCGCCGGGTTGCTGCCGGCCAGCATCGGGATTTCACTATACTGCAGGCCTTCCATCTCCAGACGGAAATCCGGCCCTGCGGTGCCCTGAGCGCTGCGTGAGCTGGCGTACAGGGTGACATTGTTTTGACTACCGTTGCGCATAGCGATCATGGGTTTGATATAGGCAATCTGTTCCGGGGTGGCGAGGATATAGGCGGCGTCTACGCTGCCGCCGCTGCTCACCGGCATCTCATCCGCACCGCCGAGGGAACTGTTCTGGGCCGAAGGCAGGGTGGAGACCGGCGTGCCGCTCAGCGCAATGCCCCCTCCGCCGTTGACGCCGGCGCGCAGCTCAGCCGTGGAGCCAAAGCGCTGCTGCAGGACGCTGGCGCCGCCCAGCTTCAGCCATTCGTCGGCAAAAGCGCTAACCACGCGATCGCCCAGCGCACCGCGCGGAACCAGCAGCAGCGGCGTCTGTTTGCCCTGTTGGTGGATATGTCGGGCGGCGTCACGCGCTTCGTCTTCCGGAGAAAGGGCGAAATAGCAGATGTTAGCGCGGCTTTCGACTTTTTCCGGCTGGTTGAGGGCCAGCACGTTGAGCGGCGTGTTGCTCTTAATCACATCATCCACGTTCTCTTTCAGCAGCGGTCCGACGACTAAAGTGGCGCCGTCCTGCTGAGCCTGGGCAAGCAACTGACTGATGGGCTGGCTGGTGGTGTCGTAAATTTTTAGTTCCGCAGAGGGGTTGGCGGCGGTGGCGACCACGGGTTGAGGCTGCGCGGTCGGGGCGGTGACCGGCTGGGTGGCCGGGGAAGCGGTGGTCTGCGGCGTGGCGGCCGCTGCCGGCGCCTGGGCTGCAGGTTCCGCGGCAGGCGCCGCCTGGTCTTGTGCCGGCGCCTGCACCGGTTCAGCGCGGCTTCCGGTGGCGGTAAGATCGCTGATTTCTGCCTGCGACGGACTCACCACGTCATCATTCCCGGAGACATTCGCCGCCTGGGCAACCTGCGCGGGAACGGCGCTACCCGTCACCGACGGCGCACCATTTTTGGCGGCTTCAAAGCCCTGCTGGATAGTGCGGCCGAAGATCGACGCCTGGCCGTTCAGCGGCAGAAAAAGCGCAATCTTGTTGGTGGACGCGGGCTTATAGTTTTGCATGTTCACCAGCGCCGTCGGCAGCATTTTTGCGCCCGGGTTTTGCGGATAGCGCGTCTGCCAGTCTTTAACGCCCGCCTTCAGCAGCGTCGGATCGTTGCGATTGTCAAACCACATCCGCTGCAGATCCAGCCAGCCCTGGAGGGTATTTTCATCGGCATTGATCACCAGCGCATTGGCCTGATCCTGGGTCATCGAGGTGAGCGCTTGCCAGGTCGCGTCAATGTTTTGCTGGCGTTGTTTGGCATCACTCAGCAGCGGCTGCTGGGCGATTAACGCACGCAGTAACGTAACTGATGGCTTACCCTGGCTGGCATCAATTTGTGCCTGCCAGTAGCGCGCCTGCTGGGGTTGATCCAGGCTTGCCGGGTCGAGTTTTGCCAGCAGAGTACGAGCGCCCTGATAGTCGTTTTGCGCCAGCTTCACTTCCACTGCCAGCAGCGACTGTTCGCGGGCCTGGGTGCTGTTCAGGTTCGACGGCAACTGGTTGTACAGGTCGATGGCCTGTTGTTTCTTCCCTTCCTGCAGCAGTGCACGAATGGCGAGTAATTGCCAGTTGGTCTTGCTATCATTCGTGCTTTGCTGCATCTGCTGTAGGTAGAAACTGGAGTTGGCCTGCGATGTACCCTGCATAAACGCCGTGCTTTGATCCTGCGTGTGGGTGCCGCAGCCAGCAAAAAGAAGCGTCGCCAGCAATACGGGCAGACAGCGCGCGGGCTTAGAACGAAGAAATGTTGACGGTACCATAAGTGTCCAGTGATATTTTTTTGGCTCAATGCTCAATATTAAATCGGCAATACGGACGAGACAATGAAACAACACGAATCAGCGGATAATTCTCAGGGGCAGCTCTATATTGTGCCCACTCCGATAGGGAATCTGTCTGATATCACGCAGCGCGCACTGGAAGTGTTGCAAGCTGTTGATTTAATTGCTGCGGAAGATACCCGCCACACCGGTTTGCTGCTGCAACATTTTGCGATTAACGCCCGCTTATTTGCGCTTCATGACCATAACGAGCAGCAAAAGGCGGAAACCCTTCTTGCTAAACTGAAGGCAGGCCAAAACATTGCGCTGGTCTCCGATGCCGGCACGCCGCTGATTAATGACCCTGGCTACCATCTGGTGCGCACCTGCCGCGAAGCGAATATTCGCGTCGTACCGCTGCCGGGCCCCTGCGCGGCCATCGCCGCCCTGAGCGCCGCCGGTCTGCCTTCCGACCGTTTCTGCTATGAAGGCTTCCTGCCGGCGAAATCGAAAGGCCGCCGCGATACCCTGAAGGCGCTGGAAGAAGAGCCGCGCACTATTATCTTCTATGAGTCGACGCACCGCCTGGTGGAGAGTCTGGAAGATATCTGCGCAGTACTGGGGGAATCCCGCTACGTGGTGCTGGCCCGCGAGCTGACCAAAACCTGGGAATCGATCCACGGCGCGCCGATCGGCGAGCTGGTGGCCTGGGTGAAGGAAGACGAAAACCGTCGTAAAGGCGAGATGGTACTGATCGTCGAAGGCTTCAAGGCCCAGGAAGAGGCGCTGCCGGCGGCCGCGCTGCGTACCCTGGCGCTGCTGCAAGCAGAGCTGCCGCTGAAGAAAGCCGCTGCGCTGGCCGCGGAGATCCACGGCGTGAAGAAAAATGCGTTGTATAAGTACGCCCTGGAGCAGCAGGGGGAGTAAGCGATGAGCCGTTACCAACCGCCGTTTAGCATCACACCCACGGTTCTCAACCTTGTCGTTGAGATTGGGGAATTGCTTGGGCATTGGTCGGCGAAACGTGGACAAACATCGCCGTTGCTGCGTAAAGAAAACCGCATTCGTACTATTCAGGCGTCACTCGCGATTGAACATAATAGCCTGAGCATGGAACAGGTAACGGCGCTGCTGGAAGGCAAACGGGTTCTCGCGCCGGCTAAGGATATTCAGGAAGTGAGAAATGCCATTCGTGCTTATGAATTAATGCCCGGATGGCATGCGGCAAATATTAGCGATCTTCTGACGGCGCATAAAACGCTGATGACAGGGCTGGTTGATCGTCCCGGCGCTTTACGTGGCGGAAACGTCGGCATTTATCGCGGTACGCAGGTGGTACACATGGCTCCGCCTGCTGCCCAGGTCCCAAGATTGATCGCTGATTTACTCAGCTGGCTGGAACACACCGAGCTTCATCCTTTGATTGCCAGTTCAGTTTTCCACTATGAGTTTGAGTTCATTCACCCTTTCGCTGATGGCAATGGTCGGATGGGGCGTTTGTGGCAGACGTTGATTCTAAGCCAGTGGCGTCAGGAATTGGCCTGGCTGCCCGTTGAAACGCTGATCCACCATCAGCAAGAACGCTATTACGACATTTTAGGTGTTTGTGACAAAACCAGTGATTGCACGCTATTCGTGACCTGGATGTTGCAAAATATCCTGGCGACGCTGAAAGAAGGTCTGGAGACTTCATGCGTCGTGTCGGAAGAAATGTCGGAAGAAATGTCGGAAGAAATCGACGTTAAAGTAGCCCCACCGGAAAACGCAATTTTGCGTTTGCTAACCGGAAACCCGGAATTGACAGCGAGAGCGCTGGCGGAGATCTTGGGGATATCAGCACGTACGGTTGAGCGCCATCTGCAAGGGCTACAGGCGAAAGGGAGATTGATTCGCATAGGCGCTA
Organism: Klebsiella sp. A-Nf5; assembly: GCF_002810545.1. Classification (NCBI taxonomy): domain Bacteria; kingdom Pseudomonadati; phylum Pseudomonadota; class Gammaproteobacteria; order Enterobacterales; family Enterobacteriaceae; genus Klebsiella; species Klebsiella sp. A-Nf5. The sequence continues at coordinate 65,315 of NZ_PIOG01000138.1, forward strand.
AAAAAGGTGGAAGCTGGCTGGTTAAGTAGAACCAGCCGCCATGATGTTCCACTCAGCGTGCAATCACACTATCTTCAGTTCCACCTTTTTGCTGCTTAACGCTGCACGGTCATTTTCGCTAATGCCGTCATCGGTGATTACGCAGTCTATCTTTTCCATCGGCAGTACCTGGTTAAAGCCCCGGCGATTAAATTTACTGGCGTCGAGCACGGCGATAACCTGATGTGCGGCGGCGGCCATCACGCTGCTGATGGAGTAGCCTTCATTAAAGGTGGTGATGCCGTTGGTGGCGTCGATACCGTCGGCGCCGACAAACATCAAATCGGCGCAAATTCCCTGCAGCGAACGTTCGGCAATTGTGCCGTGCATCGAATGCGTTTTGTGCCGCACGGTCCCGCCGCATACCACCAGGGTGATGTCTTTATTTTCCGCCAGGGTAAACGCGGCGGGCAGGCTGTTGGTGATGACGGTGATATTGGTCATCCGCACCAGCGCCTCGGCAATCAGCAGGGTTGTGCTGCCGCTATCGAGGATCACCGTCATACCTTCACGGATCATTGCCGCGGCGGCCTGGGCGATGCGCTTTTTGGGATCGCTGGCAAGCTGATAACGATCTTCCAGTACCACTTCCTGATTTTCGGCGTCGGTCAGGTCGCTGCCCGCACGGGCGGCGCCGCCGTGAAAACGGGTTAACAGCCCTTTCTCTTCCAGTAAGCGGAGATCGGCGCGAATCGTTACCTCAGAGATGCCAAAGAGATTCGAAAGGTCTAGAACCAATACGCTGCCCTGCGTATTCACCATATCGACGATTTTGTTCCTTCGTTCAAATGAGTTCATCTTGATTTGCCTGATAATTAACTCATCTCAGTGTAATCGAAGGGTAACGAAAGTTGAACGATAATTTTCGAAAGGTTGCATGAGCCAGCCCTCAGGGCTGGCTCATGCAGTCAGGAGAGTTTGAGCAGGATTTTACCCTGCATCGGTGCGCCGTTTAGCGCCTGGACTTCACGCGCAAAGCTCTCCACGTCACCGCGGTGGGCTATTAGCGGTGCCAGCTGCAGGCGTTTTTCTGTCAGCAGGCGGGTGGCCGTTTGCCACTCTTCTCCCGGCCATGGACCAGAGTAATTCATCCAGCTACCGACAATATTCAACTCTTTACGCAGGATCTGCCCGAAGGTGGCGGCCGGGAGGGTTAAATCGTGATGGAGCGTGCCGACCAGCGCCAGCTGCGCCCGCGGCCCGGCGGCTTCAATCGCTAATGCGACGGTCTGCGGCGTACCGGCGGTCTCGAGGACTAACTGGTCGAACTGAATGGCTTCCAGCGCCTGCTGAATCGCCTGGCCGCTCATCTCGCGGCTGTTGAACACACGGGTTGCGCCAAGGGTTTTGGCCAGTTCCAGTTTCTGCGGATTGATATCGATCGCCGTGACGCTGTTGGCGCCCAGTTCGCGGGCGCACTGTAATGCCAGCAGGCCAATGGTGCCCGCACCGATAATAATCACGTTTTTACCTTCGCAACCCTGCGCCAGGTGGAAGGCGTGGAGGCCAACGGTTATCGGCTCGATAAACGCGCCGTCATCAATCGGCATCTGATCCGGCAGGCGGAACAGATTGGCGCGCTTCACCACCACATATTCGGCGTTGCCGCCTTCGCTGCGTGAGCCGACAAACTGATACTGTTTACATAAAGAGAAATACTCGCGCTGGCACTGTGGGCACTGAAAGCAGGGCAGCAGTGGCACGCAGGCGACGGCATCGCCGGGCTGCAGATCGGTTACCGCCGCGCCGTAGGATTCCACATAGCCGCTGAATTCGTGCCCCAGCGTAATAGGGTAGTAATGCGCGCCTTTGGCGAAAATGCGCGGGATGTCGGAGCCGCATAATCCGGAACTGACCACTTTGACCAGGACATCGTTTTCCGTTTGCAGCGTAGGGATAGGGCGTTCTTCAACGCAGACGTTCCCCTCAGCATGGATTACCACTGATTTCATAACATTCTCCAGCTATAAGATTGAGGGGAGCGACCGCTCCCCTTTAGATCAAGACATGCCTGTACTTTGTTGTGGGGCAGCGCTTTTTTCTGCTTTTTCCACCGCGATGAAGCGACGGGCACGACGCCAGGTCAGCAGAACGCCAGTCAGATAGATAATGCCGATGACCGCGAAGCCCACCACATTCTGCCAGGTAAAAAGCTGGATCAGCAGCCAGGTAATCGGTGAACCGCCCTGGTCCATTGAGGCCACCATACCGCCGGCTTTCAGGGCCCCGGCGTTTGCCGCCAGCTGGGTGTGCAGGCCTATGGTCTGGGTGGCGATCCATAGGGTGATACCCATAATGATGACCCCGGAAATCAACGTGCGGAATAGGTTCCCTTGATGTACCGCGACTGCCATCGCCACGAAGAAGCCGATGGTGGCCAGGTCGCCAAATGGCAGGACCTGGTTGCCAGGAACCACGACGGCGATAAGAATGGTCAGCGGGATGAAGATCAGGCTGGCGGAGACCACCGAGGTATGACCGAGTAGCAGCGCCGGGTCGAGACCAATCAGGAACTCCTGGCCGCCGAATTTGGCCTGCAGACGTTTACGCGCCTGTTTGGCTATCGGCGTGAGGCCATCCATAATCGGTTTGATCACCCGTGGCATCAGCAGCATCACCGCTGCGGTTTTCACCGCCAGCTGGAGAATGCTCTTCAGGTCGTAACCCGCCAGCGCGCCAATCACAAGGCCCATGACGAAGCCAACGGTAACCGGTTCACCGAAGGGACCGAAGCGTTTCTGGATATCATCGGCGCTAAAGTGAATACGGTTAAGACCGGGGATCTTGTCGATGATGGTATCGACAAGCACGGCAACCGGCCCTAAATACGCCGAACTGCCGTGCGGGATCGCAATACCCTCGAGGCCAAAGAAATCGCGGGTATCTTTGGCAAACCAGTCGCCCAGCTTATACACAAAGGCGGCATGCACTACCACGCCGAGAATACCTATCCAGTACGATCCGGTAGCGATATGCAGCATCGCGCCGGTAAAGGTCATATGCCAGATGTTCCAGATATCGACATTCACTACGCGGGTCATACGGGTAACCAGCATCACGATATTAACCACGATGGCCACCGGGATCGCCACCAGGGCGATTTGCGACGCCCAGGTCATCGGTGATGAACCCGGCCAACCGATATCGATCACGTGAAGATTAATCTGGAAATGCTCCGCCATCGCCTTTGCCGCCGGGCCGATGGAGTCGAGCATCAGGCCAATGACCAGCCCGATACCGACGAAACCGATCCCGATATGCAGACCAGATTTGAAACAATCCCCGAGCTTCATCCCCAGTAACTTGGAGAAAATAATGATCACGATCGGCAGCATCACCGTCGGACCGAGATCGAGGATATAACGCATGATTTCGCTAAACATGGCGTTTACTCCGCGAGGATGCCGAGGATTTTCTGTTGTAAGGCTTCAATGCCGACGCCCGAAACGAATGGCATGCCGTGCACCACCGGAATGTCGCCAAAGGTCCGCTCCACGCGCGCGGTGGTGCAGATCAGGTCCGCCCCGTCCATGTAGGTTTCGATTTCATTGACCCGGCACTGCACCAAATCCAGTTCAATATTGTGGTCTGCACACAGCTCTTTAATCTCTTCAGCCGCCATCGTGGAGGTGGCGACGGCACCGCCGCAGGCGACGATAACTTTACGTTTCATAGGGTACCCCTTTTATTATCAGTATCTTATGAAGCCACGGCGTTAAGCTCAGGCTCAAGGATAAATTGCTGGAACCGCACCGGCAGCTGATCGTCGGAAGCGGCGAGCAGTGCCTCCAGCGTGTGCGGATTTTGTAGCTCACTAAATAACCGGCGCAGTAGCTTCAGCTGTGCCGCCGGGTTTTCAACAATCAGCGCGATGATGAGCGAAACGTCGATTTCGCCGTCGTCATCAGCGCGCTGAAAAGGAACCGGCGCATCCGGACGAATCAGGTAAATGGCCGGCGATTTGGCGTGGACGGCTTCACAGTGCGGGATAGCGACAGCATGCTGCTCCAGGGCGATGCCGGTGGGAAAAGTCGCTTCGCGTTCGAGCAGGGCGGCGGGATAGCTGTCGTGTACGACGCCTCGCGCCAGCATCTCTGCGCCAATGTGTTCCAGCGCCTGCTGGCTGGAACTGAAATGAATGCCGGTACGAACAAACAGTTGACTCATATATCCTCTTAACTTCAGGCGATTTCAGAAGAACAGCCGTAGCGGTAGGCACGCAGAACATCCTGGATTTTGTCGAGGATCAGCGCGTGCGGCTCGGCGTTCAGTGCATTCAGCGACAGTCGTTCAAACTGCACCGGCATATACTGGCTGATAAGCCCCAGCGGCAGCTTAGCGTCGGTCAGATTAGCGATAAGTTTCTCAACGCTCTGGCGAATACGCGGATGCGGCCAGTAATAACGGATACGGTCGGAAAGGCTGAAGTGGATATCGACCATCGCCTGGCTCCAGGTGGGGCGATAGTATTTTTTCCAGTAGCCGGGTTCGTTAAGCATCACTTCGTCGATCACCTCCATCACGCGACTGCGAGACTCCGGGGCGATCAGCTCATTTTCCATTTGGGCGAGGGCAAAGATGGCTTCACGCAGGGCAAAGGTGAGCGCCGGGCCAACTTTCAGAATGGCGAAGTGGTCGCGGACCAGCGCACGATAAGCCTGGCGGGTTTGGTAGTCGGTGGAGTGCGCTTCGTAGACCATCGGGGTGCTTTCGATCCAGGCGGAAAGCGCTTTCGCTTCCTGCGGCTGGTAATGAATGATTTGCGTATGGTCGAACTCCACCCCAGGCTGCACGACGATAGCGATAACTCGCTCCAGCGCAGCGTCGAGTCCCAGCTTACGGAAAGCAGCCTCATGGGTTTCGAGTGTCGCCGCGGCATCCTGCGCTCGGGTGACATGTACGCTGCCGATGGTGCAGGCCTCGCCGCCGGGCACCGGGACTTCGGTCCCGATGACGTAGGTCAGGTGGCGCTTTTGCTCAGCGCTGGCAGTCTCTTCAGCAGCCTGACACAGGCGCGCGGCGCGCTCAGCAACCACACCAGGATCCAACGGCACCGGATCGTCAGCACAGGACATTGACGCATCGAGATGGATTTTGCTAAAGCCGGCCGCGACGTAGGCCTTGATGAGGTCGACAGATTTTTCCATCGCCACGGCGGCCGGTTCGTCTTGCCAACAGTTCGGGCCCAGATGATCGCCGCCAAGAATAATACGTTCAGCCGGGAAACCGACGGTACGGGCTATGTTGTAGACGAAGTCGCGGAAATCGGCCGGCTGCATGCCGGTGTAGCCGCCAAACTGATTCACCTGGTTGGATGTCGCTTCGATCAGCACTTTATTGTTGGTTGGTAGATCGAAACGTAACGCCGCTTCGATAACCAGCGGATGCGCTGAACACACTGAACAGATGCCGATATGTTCGCCGGACTTGTGGCGAGAGATAATGTCTTTCATTTACAACCTCCGTTTTCTTTCGAATATATTCGTTATGTTTTGTTTTGGTCGCAAATGGCTTTGTTTTGAATTGTGATCTGTATCGATAAATAGTGATGTAACGCAGTGAAAGGTGTCGTCTTTCGAGACAAAAACGCCCTGACCAGGAAGGCAGGGCGTTTTTAATTGATTGAAAATTAACTAAATAGTCGGGAGAGCCAGCTGCGTTTCGTTTTGACGGCTTCCTGAGAGACCTGCTGCGGCTGGGCGGCAATTTCGCCGAGACCGGCGTTAAAAGCGTCGCCAATGGCTTTTAACGCCTGCTGCGCATCGTTGCCGCTGGCCATAAAGTGCAGACGATGACCCTGTTTGGCACCCAGCGATACGACGCGCATCAGATTTTTGGCATCAACAATCGCGGACCGCGTATCCAGGTTTTCGACCTGGATTTGCGATCGCCACTGCTTGACGGCTTTCACCAGCACCGCGCTGGGGCGGGCATGAAGACCGTGCGGATTGCGCAGGGTAAAGGTGGCCTCTTCGTCAAAATGCGGCGCGGGTTGTGGTTCTTCGCCTGCCAGCATAGGGATATCGCCAGCGAGAATTTCCAGCACCGCCAGAGGGTTATCGGCGCGCGTCAGCGCCTCAGGCACCCGATCGTCGCCCAGAGCATGGGTGAGTTGGCGCAAAATATCGAGATGCTCGTTGTCCTGAGCCGCAATACCGACAATCAGATAGGCGGTTTGCTCCTCACCCCAGTCAATCCCCTGCGGACAAGCCAGCACCTTAACGCCCGTTTTGAGCACTGCGTCGCGACTGTGCGGCGTGCCGTGGGGAATGGCGATGCCGTTGCCCAGATAGGTGCTGATTTGCTCCTCGCGCTCGCGCATGCCTTGCAGATAGGCTGCTTGCGTATGTCCGGCCTGAGTCAGGGCTGCAACGACACGCTGTAGCGCCTCGTCCTTCGTTTTGACCTGACGATCGAAACAAATATCGGCAGAAGTCAGTTGCATAGCGTGCTCCTTATTTCATGGCGCCAGCAAGAGCTGTCGCTTTGTCAGTGCGTTTTTGCCACAGCCGCCAGCATCCCAGCATAAGTGCGCCGCAGGCGGAACCGGCGAGAATGCACAGCACCCACATCAACGGTTTGCTGACCAGCGGCAGAATTAAGAAGCCGCCGTGCGGTGCCGGAACCTGAATATGCAGGCTGTAGCTGAGTACCGCAGAAATTGAGGAGGCGATCATCATCATCGGGATCACCCGCAGTGGATCCTTGGCGGCGAAGGGAATTGCACCTTCGGTAATGTGCGTGCAGCCGAGGATATAGTTGACCATCCCGGCGGCGCGCTCTTCATCGCTAAAGCCTTTCGGAAAGAACGTGGTCGCCAGGGCGATGACCAGCGGCGGCGTGATGCAGGCGGCAGACACACCGGCCATAAAGAAATAGTTACCTTGCCCCAGCAGCAGCGTACCGGTGACATAGGCCGCTTTGTTGACTGGCCCGCCGAAGTCGAAGGAACACATTGCGCCGACCACGATCCCCAGCAGGATGGGGTTGGCTTCCTGCAGAGAGCTGAGCCAGTTCATCATGCCATTGTTGATCGCTGCCACTGGCTGGCCGAGCAGGACCATCATCACGCCAATCACCAGGACGCCGATCAGCGGCATAATGAAGATCGACTTCAGCCCTTCGTACTGGCGCGGCAGACCGTCCAGCAGATGACGGATCAGCAGCATAAAATACCCGGCGGCAAAACCGGCGATGATCCCACCGAGGAACCCGGCGCCGGTGGCGTTCGCCAGCAGGCCGCCGACAAAACCGGCAACCATACCCGGGCGGCCAGATATCGACCAGGCAATGTAGGCGGTAAACACCGGTACCATGATCGAGAACGCCTGCTGACCGACTTTCATCAGGGTGGCGGCAATCACGTTATACTGCGGTGAATTCGGATCGGCGGAGTAGATGCCCCACAGGAAAGAAACGGCGATTAAGATCCCGCCGGCGACAACGAACGGCAGCATGTTGGAAACGCCGCTCATCAGATGTTTGTAAATCTGTCGGCCGAACGATTCTCGCTCATATTTCTCAGCGGGATCCGTCGTCGCGGAGAGTCCCTGGCGACGCTGCGCCTGACCGTTAACAACTTTATTAATTAATTCCGCCGGATGGTGAATGGCTTCTTTAACCGGCACCTCAATAACCGGTAATCCATTAAAACGTTCGGCATTAACATCTTTATCGGCAGCGATAATCACGCCATAAATATCCGTCAGGTCTTCCGGCGTAATGGCATTTTCTACGCCGGAAGCGCCATTGGTTTCGACTTTTATTTCAACGTTTAATTTTCTCGCTGCGGTTTTTAAGGCCTCTTCAGCCATAAATGTATGAGCAATACCTGTAGGGCAGCCGGTAACGGCAATAATTTTTTTCATAATCGGACCTTTATAATTGGACGATCTGAAGTTGTTGTAATAATTCTTGCGTACGGTTTAATTTGCCAAGCCCGGCGGAGGCGGCAACATCGGCGCCGGTGGCGCTGGCCAGCGCCAGCGCCTGAGGAATATCGCCTGCGTTAAGCCATCGGCTGAGGAACGCGCCCAGCGCGGCATCGCCGGCGCAGGCCGAGCTGACCAGTTCGATTTTCGGTGCCGAGCAGAACCACAGTTGCTCGCCGTTCGAAAAATAGAGCCCTTGTGCGCCAAGGGTCAGCAGAACATTGCGAGCCCCAAGCTGGTGGAGCGTTTGCATTGCTTCGCGTACCCGCTGGGGGCTGCTGACATCCAGACCAAAGATCTCTTTCAGCTCGTCGTCATTGGGTTTAATCAATAGCGGATGCCACTCCAACAGCTGGCGCAGCACCGGGTGGCTGATATCTAAGATGACTTCACACCCTTTTTGCTGACACAGCACCAGAATCTCGCTATAGAACCGGCTCTCTATTCCCGGTGGCAGACTGCCGCTGATAACTAAATAATCACCAGGCGTGACGCACTGTAAATGATGAAGAATTTGTTCTTTCCCTTCATCGTTAATCCGCGCGCCGGGATTTACCAGTTTATATTCATCTCTGCCGTCGTTAATAAAGATATTAATACGGGTGGGTTCAGCGACCCATGCCGGCGTGACGTTAATATGTTGTTTGCGTAGTTCCTCAACGATATAGCGGCCGGTAAAACCGCCGAATATGCCCATAACATGGGTTGGCTGCTGGTAATGATGTAATACCAGCGAGACGTTAACCCCTTTACCATTCGGGCAATATTCCGTCTGCCGGGTGCGGTTGACTGCCGCCGGCTGGAGCGGATCGCAAAAGATATTCATATCAATCGCGGTGTTCAGTGTCAGGGTGTGGATCACGACAAGGCTCCTTCGATCCGCTGATTACAGTTGTCCTTCGCAGCCACAGACGTGAATGACTTTGCGAACGACCTCTTTCATTGCCGCTTTCGCCGGTTTCATATAGTGACGAGGATCGTTGGCGCCCGGATTTTCCAGGAAGTAGGCTTTCAGTGCATCCGAGAAGGCGATTTTAAGTTCGGTGGCGACGTTGACTTTGCATACGCCCAGAGAAATGGCGTGGCGAATATCACTATCCGGCAGGCCGGAAGCGCCGTGCAGAACCAGTGGAACATCAACGCAGTCGCGAATAGCCGCCAGGCGCTCAAAATCAAGCTTCGGTTCGGCGGTGTAAAGACCGTGAGCGGTACCGATGGCGACGGCCAGCGAATCAATACCGGTACGAGCGACAAATTCACGGGCCTGTTCGGGGTTGGTATAGAGCGCATCTTTAGCATCGACCACCAGATCGTCTTCGACTCCGCCCAGACGGCCCAGCTCGGCTTCTACGCTGGCATCATAGCGGTGGCTCAACTCCACCACGCTTTTTACCAGTGCCACATTTTCCTCGAACGGTGAGTGAGAGCCATCGATCATGACCGAGCGGATCCCTGCCTGGACTTTGCGCGTGATATCAGCCAGATCCTCGTGATGATCGAGGTGCAGGGCGAGCGGGAGATCCCACTTTTTCGCCAGATCGCGGGCGATCGCCACCACGTTGCCGGTGCCGGCATAGCTGTAGGTACCGGGCGTGCCGGCAAGGATCAGGGGGGAGCTTAGCTCAGCCGCCGTTTCAACGACGACCTGCATGGTTTCGAGGTTATGGATATTGAAAGCCGGCACGGCATAACCTTGTCGTTGAGCTTTTAACAGCATGTTTTTACTGGAAATGATGTACATTTTAGCCCTCTATTTTCAAGTTGTAAGTTATTGGTATGAAATAACCTTCAATTTGAAAGTAATGTAACGATCGTCTCGACTTTTAGGTGTGATCCACCGCACACAATGATGAATTGATTTTTAAAATGAAAGTTAATAATATTTTTAATGTTTCTTTTTTAAAGTTTTCGTCGGGGAGGTGTGTTTTTGTAACTATATGATTATTATTGATTATTTTATTTATGGTGGAGTGGGTATACAGCCTCGGTTTGACATTGCAACAGGGAAATTTAAAAATGAAAGTTATTCCAGGAGAAAATAATAAGGCATAAACCGTGGCAAAACCGTCAACCAGCCTGCTGAAAAGGCGCTTGGACATCGCAGAGATCGTTCGTAAGAACGGCGAGATCAAAGTCGACGATCTGGCCGAAATGCTGGCTGTTTCCGGAGTGACAATCCGTAACGATCTCAACTACCTCGAGCAGCAAGGCTACTTGAAACGCTCCTTCGGCGGGGCGATTTATACCGCCCAGGCTGGCGCGCCGGTTGCGGTGACCCGGGAAGCGCCAGCCGTCAGGGATAAAGCGCTGGAGACGGAAATGGCTCGCCAGGTGGCGGCGCAGATAGAAGATGGCGAAACGCTGTTTTTAGGCCAAGGTTCCATTTTGCGTAAAGTGATCCCCTTTCTGGCCAACAGAGAAGACCTTTGCCTGCTGTTAAACGATCTGGGCCATGTCGCGCTGGCGCAGGAGTTTTTAAATGGGGAAACCGTTCTGCTTGGTGGGGTGCTGTCCGGGCAGGGGCGGATTGTGGAGGGCGATCTGGCGCTGAAAGCGTTAGGTCATTACCGGCCATCACATGCGCTGATTGCGGTGGATCATATTGCCGAAGACGGTACGCTGAGCGTGCGTAACGAGGCCACAGCACATCTACTGAATGAGGCTGTGGCGCAGAGCGAAAGAGTTATCGCGATTGTTGCGTCCAGACCGGTCTACGGTGAGAAACGTTATGCTGTCGGTGAATTGCAACAGATCAGCAGCGTGGTGACCCCGCAGGTCGTCGCGGCAGAGTACCATGCCTGCTTCCTCGCTGCGGGTTTGACCAACAGCTATACCAACAATGAATGCCTGACATGGCTCAACACGGCTTTGCATAAGACAAACCAGGAGCGGTGATGAACGTAACCATTTGCACCATCGGCGAACTGTTGGTGGAGTTTCTCGCCAAGGAAGAGAATCAGGGTTTTTCCCGCCCCGGTGAATTTTGGGGGCCCTATCCCAGCGGGGCGCCGGCAATCTTTGCCGATCAGGTGGCAAAGCTGGGTTTTGGCTCCGTGTTGTTTAGCTGCGTGGGCAACGACGCATTTGGCGAGATGAATATTGCGCGTCTGGAGAAAGATGGCGTTAACGTCAACGGTATCGCCATGCTGCAGAAAGCGACCACCGGTAGCGCCTTCGTCAGCTATCGTAGTCAGGCGCAGCGCGATTTTATTTTTAACATGCCCAATAGCGCCTGCGGTTTACTGACCGCCGACCACATTGATGAGGCGCTGCTCAACCGGTGTCAGCATTTTCACATTATGGGATCGTCGTTGTTCTCGTTCCGTATTATCGATGCGATGCGTAAAGCGATTGAAAATATAAAAGGCCGCAACGGGACGGTGTCGTTCGACCCCAATATTCGCAAAGAGATGCTTAACATCCCGGAGATGTCGCAGGCGTTTGAATATATCCTCGACTACACCGATATCTTCCTGCCGAGCGACGGCGAGCTGGATTACTTTGGCCTCAATCCGGAGCGCAATGAGCAGGTCCTGGTTGATAAGCTACTGAAACGCGGCGTGAAGCATGTGGTGATTAAACGCGGGCCGCGTGGCGCCAGCTATTTTAGCGCCAACGAGACACACCATGTCGCCGGCTTCAACGTGCCAGTGGTGGATCCGACAGGCGCCGGGGACTGCTTTGGCGCCACCTTTGTCAGCCTGTTCCTCAATGGCGCTACGCCACAGGAGGCGCTGAGATGGGCAAATGCCAGCGGCTCGCTGGCGATTAGCCAGCGTGGACCGATGGAAGGCACCTCGACGCAGGCGCAGATCAGCGCTTTTCTTGCCGCACAGCATCCCTAACCAACAAGCCCGGATAAATCCGGGCTAAAAGTGGTTAAATTCTTACGCTCTCGATCAGGTCACCGGCGCCGGGTTAAACACCGCCAGCTGGTTGTGCAAGCCCCATTGATCGGAGAAGGTTTTCTTGCGTCCGCTGGCGACATCGAGAATAAATTCGAACAGCTTCCGCCCGACATCCTCAATCGTCTCTTCGCCAGTGGCGATGGTCCCGGCGTTAATATCCATTAAGTCATACCAGCGGTTGGCCAGCTCGGTCCGGGTCGCCATTTTTATTACGGGTACCGCCATCAGGCCATACGGCGTGCCGCGGCCGGTGGTGAACACCTGCACGGTGATGCCAGAGGCGACCTGCTGGGTGCCGCAGACAAAATCGCTGGCGGGGGTAGCGGCATAAATCAGGCCGCGTTTGGTCGGGCGCTGGCCTGGAGAGAGCACCTCGACGATGGCGCTTTTACCTGATTTAGCAATAGAACCCAGCGCTTTTTCCACCACGTTGGCCAGGCCGCCTTTTTTGTTGCCGGGGGAGGGGTTGGCGCTGCGGTCGGTTTTGCCCATGTCGAGATAGTTATCGTACCAGGCCATCTCTTCCAGCAGGCGTTTGCCGACCTCTTCGTTAATCGCCCGCGGGGTTAACAGATGGATGGCGTCGCGGACTTCGGTTACTTCCGAGAACATCACCGTCGCACCGCAGCGCACCAGCAGGTCGGATGCATAACCCACCGCCGGGTTGGCGGTCACGCCGGAGAAGGCGTCGCTGCCGCCGCACTGCATCCCGACCACCAGCTCAGAGGCCGGGCAGGTTTCCCGCTGGCGCTGGTTCAGTTTCGCCAGGTGGCGCTCGGCGATCTGCAGAATATCATCGACCATCGATTTAAAACCAACATGCTTTTCATCCTGCAGGCTGACGATGCTGGCGCTGTCCACCGGGATACTTTGGACGTCTTCCGTGCCCTGCAGCAGGCGTTCCGGTTGCAGCTTTTCACAGCCGAGGCCAATAACCATCACCTCGCCGCCGAAGTTCGGGTTGAGAGCGATATTGTGGATGGTGCGAATCGGCACTACCGCCGCTGGGGCGTTGATCGCCACGCCGCAGCCGTAGAGATGATTCAGGCCCACCACGCCATCGACGTTGGGATAGTTCGGCAGCAGGTCGCGCTCAATGATTTTCACCACATAATCGACCACGCCGGCGACACAGTGCACGCTGGTAGTGATGCCCAGCAGGTTCTTGGTGCCCACGCTGCCATCGGCATTGCGGTAGCCTTCAAAGGTATAGCCTTCCAGCGGCGGTAGCGGTTCAGGCACTTTGGTCGCCAGCGGCAGGGTGTTCAACGGCGGGGCGGTAGGCAGTTCCACCAGCGATTCGTCAATCCAGCTTCCCTGTGGGATGTCGCGCACGGCGAAGCCAATCACTTCCCCGTAGCGGATGATTTCACCGCGGGCAGGGATATCCACCAGGGCTACTTTATGACCCTGTGGGATGTGTTCGACGAGCGTCAGGCCGTCCGGGAAACGTGTTCCGGCGGTCAATCCCCGATCGTTAACAATAATCGCCACGTTATCTGTCGGGTCAACTTTAATATAAAACGCGGTTGGCGATTGTTGTCGAATTGCAATGTCAGCCATTGTCCAGTCATCTCCAAACAGGTGCTAAAAAAAGAATGAAATGGTCATTCTGGTGCTGTAGAAAAGAATAATGAAATAAAGAATGTCAGGAGTAATGGCTTTAAAATGTGATCTGTGTCACCCCTCTCTGCGACGACGCTCACGCACTGACAGGCAATCATGAGAACTGTGGATTAGCGCCCATGACTTGTGGCATTTGCCTAACTAAAGCGTCAGATAAGATGTTTATATTGTGATTATGCATGGTGTCTGGCGATGGCAGGCTGATTATACTGTGTCATGTTTTTGAGGTAGCCGATAGGCAATAAGAGAGCGTTGATATCGTCTATTTAACAAATAAAGAACCCGATTAAAAAATAATAAAAGGTGTTCTGTGTTTGATGAATATCTTCATGATCCTGGATGGGATGAGAAACAAGGAATACCAACTCGCTATTTTATTCTGCTGATTATATTTATGGTTCGCGAGATTAAACGCCTGGAATTGCAGAAGTAAGCAACGATTAACGCAAGGTAAACATCATGGATAACGCAATTTTCCCGAACAAATTTAAGGCCGCGCTGGCGGCTCATCAGGTGCAGATTGGCTGCTGGTGCGCGCTGGCTAACCCGATCAGTACCGAGGTGCTGGGTCTGGCCGGTTTCGACTGGTTGGTGCTGGACGCGGAACACGCGCCGAACGACGTGACCACGCTTATCCCACAGCTGATGGCGCTGAAGGGCAGCCCCAGCGCCCAGGTGGTACGCGTGCCGACCAATGAGCCGATCATTATCAAGCGCATGCTGGACATCGGCTTCTACAACTTCCTGGTGCCGTTCGTCGAGACAGCTGAGCAGGCGGCACAGGCGGTGGCGTCGACCCGCTATCCGCCGGAAGGGATCCGCGGGGTTTCCGTTTCCCATCGCGGCAATATGTTCGGTACCGTGGCGGACTACTTCGCCCAGTCCAATAAGAACATTTCCATTCTGGTGCAGATTGAGAGTCAGACCGGGGTGGACAACGTCGAGGCGATTGCCGCGACCGACGGCGTCGACGGCCTGTTCGTCGGCCCGAGCGACCTGGCCGCGGCCTTAGGTCATCTGGGCAATGCCGCCCATCCTGAGGTACAGCGCGCCATTCAGCATATCTTCGCCAGCGCGAAGAAGCACGGTAAGCCAAGCGGTATTCTGGCGCCAGTGGAAGCCGATGCGCGCCGCTATCTGGAATGGGGCGCGACTTTCGTCGCCGTCGGCAGCGATCTGGGCGTCTTCCGCTCAGCAACCCAGAAACTTGCTGATGCGTTTAAAAAATAATCACCAGGATGAAGAGAGAGAACATTATGACAATCAAAGTGGGTTTTATCGGTCTTGGCATTATGGGCAAACCGATGAGCAAAAATTTGCTGAAAGCCGGTTATTCGCTGGTGGTGTCGGACCGTAACCCGGAAGCGATTGCCGATGTGATTGCCGCGGGTGCTGAGACCGCGACGACGGCGAAGGCGATTGCCGAGCAATGTGACGTGATCATTACCATGCTGCCAAACTCTCCGCATGTTAAAGAGGTGGCACTGGGTGAAAACGGCATTATCGAAGGCGCAAAGCCGGGCACTGTGGTGATTGATATGAGCTCTATCGCGCCGCTGGCGAGCCGGGAAATCAGCGAAGCGCTGAAGGCCAAAGGTATTGATATGCTGGATGCGCCGGTGAGCGGTGGCGAACCGAAAGCCATCGACGGCACCCTGTCGGTGATGGTCGGCGGCGATAAGGCGATCTTTGATAAATACTACGATCTGATGAAAGCGATGGCGGGCTCCGTGGTGCATACCGGCGACATCGGCGCGGGCAACGTCACTAAACTGGCAAACCAGGTGATTGTCGCCCTGAACATCGCAGCGATGTCTGAAGCGCTGACTCTCGCGACCAAAGCTGGCGTCAATCCGGATCTGGTATATCAGGCGATCCGTGGCGGCCTGGCGGGCAGTACCGTGCTGGATGCCAAAGCGCCGATGGTGATGGATCGTAACTTCAAGCCGGGCTTCCGTATCGACCTGCATATTAAAGATCTGGCCAATGCGTTGGATACCTCACACGGCGTGGGCGCCCAGCTGCCGCTGACGGCGGCGGTAATGGAGATGATGCAGGCGCTGCGTGCGGACGGACTGGGCACCGCGGACCATAGCGCGCTGGCGTGCTATTACGAAAAACTGGCGAAAGTGGAAGTCACTCGCTAACAAGAAGGGCGCCCAACGCGCCCTGTTATTCTTGCCTTGCGCGGCACTGTCAGGCTACAAACTTATGAAAATCGTCATTGCCCCAGACTCTTATAAAGAAAGCCTGTCTGCCGCCGAGGTAGCGCAGGCGATAGAAAAAGGATTCCGTGAAATTTTCCCCGACGCGCAGTATGTTTCCATGCCCGTCGCCGACGGCGGCGAGGGAACGGTGGAGGCGATGATTGCCGCGACGCAGGGAACGGAACATTCCGCATGGGTGACGGGCCCGCTGGGCGAGAAAGTAGAGGCCTGCTGGGGCATGTCCGGCGATGGCGTCACCGCGTTTATTGAGATGGCGGCAGCCAGCGGTCTGGGACTCGTTCCGCCCGAAAAACGCAACCCTCTCATCACCACTTCACGCGGTACCGGTGAGCTGATATTACAGGCGCTGGCGCATGGCGCGAAGCGGATCATTATCGGCATCGGCGGCAGCGCGACCAACGACGGTGGGGCGGGCATGATGCAGGCGTTAGGCGCCCGCCTTTGCGACGCCGAGGGGCAGGAGATCGGCCATGGCGGCGGCAGTTTGAGCCGTCTGAGCCGGATCGATCTTTCCGCCATCGATCCACGCTTACGCGACGGGATGATCCGCGTGGCCTGCGACGTCACTAACCCGCTGGTGGGCGAGCGCGGCGCGTCGCGGATCTTTGGCCCGCAGAAAGGGGCGACCGAGACGATGATCGTTGAGCTGGATCGTAATCTGGGGCATTACGCCGATGTCATTAAGGCCTTGCTGCAAGTGGACGTTAAGGCGATCCCCGGCGCGGGGGCGGCAGGCGGCATGGGTGCCGCGCTGATGGCCTTGCTTAATGCGGAATTGCGTAGCGGCATTGATATCGTCACCGAGGCGTTGAATCTGGAGGAGCAAATCCTCGACTGCTCATTGGTGGTCACCGGAGAAGGGCGGATCGATAGCCAGTCCATTCACGGTAAGGTGCCGGTGGGGGTAGCCCGGGTGGCGAAAAAATATCGCAAGCCGGTGATCGGTATAGCCGGCAGCCTGACCCACGACGTCGGCGTGGTTCACCATCACGGCATCGATGCTGTTTTCAGCGTGTTAACCACAGTTTCGACGCTGGAAGAGGCATTTCGCGGGGCGTTTGATAACATTTACCGCGCGTCGCGCAATATCGCCGCCACCCTGCAGGTTGGGATGACGACAGAGGGATGACAACGGGCGGTAAACCCTCTATACTTCGCGCCGAAGCTGACCAGACAGTCGCCGCTTCGTCGTCGTCCTCCTTCGGGGGGAGACGGGCGGAGGGGAGGAAAGTCCGGGCTCCATAGGGCAAGGTGCCAGGTAACGCCTGGGGGGTGTCACAGCCCACGACCAGTGCAACAGAGAGCAAACCGCCGATGGCCCGCGCAAGCGGGATCAGGTAAGGGTGAAAGGGTGCGGTAAGAGCGCACCGCGCGGCTGGTAACAGTCCGCGGCACGGTAAACTCCACCCGGAGCAAGGCCAAATAGGGGTTCATAAGGTACGGCCCGTACTGAACCCGGGTAGGCTGCTTGAGCCAGTGAGCGATTGCTGGCCTAGATGAATGACTGTCCACGACAGAACCCGGCTTATCGGTCAGTTTCACCTCTTTATGCAAAAACCCCGCTCCGGCGGGGTTTTTGCTATCTGAATCCGTGAAGCGGATGAATGACTGTCCCCGATGCTATACCAAAAGAACGCGGCTTATCGGTCAGTTACCGTTATTTAACCACCTTAGGATTCTGTAGCGTCGGGATCGTGGAATCTTGCACCTGATGAACCTGGCCGATGATTGTGGCGACGCTGCCATTGCTTAAGGCCTCAACATCTGCGCTGTTATGTGAGCCAAAATTAAAGGTCAGACGTTTATCCGTTTTATTCTGCTCGTCTCTCATGGTCACGGTAAAATAGTAGCTGCCGGCGATACCGCTCATCCGACGAATGTCGACAATCACGCCGCGCACCTTGACCCATTTGCCTAGATAATCGCTGCTGGCTTTTGCCGGGTTGAGGGTAAACGGTTGCAGGAACTGCGCAACTGAATACGTCTGCATCGACGCGACGGCGTCATCTCCCGGTTGAAATAATTTATCGCCTGCGGAATAAAAGGCTTTCGAGGCCAGGCCACAGCCGCTTAACAGCGAGACGACAAAAACCAGCGGTAATACGTGAGTGCGTAATAACATAACTATCTCCTTATATATTTTAAAACATGATATCCCTGCTTTTTATGTATGGCATCTTTCTCACTAATTAAATGAAGTAACCGTCACTTCTGTCAATCAATTTCCCTTCATGAGCGTTAAAGTTATTTTATATAAACATGTATTCTTCGTGTGAATTTATTGAAGGAAAATATTTTGATTTCTTATGTATTGAGCGGTTTGTGATCAGTTGCACGCTATGAATAATCTTTAGGTATTATTTTTTACATTTATTCACTACCAACTGTAAAATAATAAACCGCTATTTCAGGCACTTTCACTTCAGGATAAAACAATGAAATTAATGACCCGTATTGCGTTTGCAGCCCTTCTGACTACCGGTTTCTCTCTGACGGCACAGGCCGCGGACGTTAAGGCGGCGCCGGCGCCAGCGCAGGATCCCATTGTCCAGCACTTAAAACTCTCCAGCGATCAGGTCGCGAAAATTAAAAGCCTGCATCAGCAACTGGAAAATAATGTTCAGCAGATTTCACAGCAAGATATTAAAGATGGCGCATTGATTAACGTGATTGATTCCGGAAAATGGGATGAGAAAGCGGTCAAGGATCAGCTGGCAGCCTTCAGTAAGATCGATCAGCAGGTGCGTTATTACCGCGTGAAGTACTATTTCGATGTGAATCAGGTGCTGACGCCAGAGCAGCGTACCCAGGTGAAAAAAGATCTTGCCGACGCGCTGAGTGAATAATGCCATCGGCCCCTTTCGGGGCCGATATTATCTTCAGGCCATAAACGAAAATCGAATCATTGATGTTGCCTTTTCAGGCGAGACTTTCTTCATCCCGCAGACGAATTTCCGCTTCGACAACAATGGCTTCCAGTTCGCTCAGCATCTCATCATAACCAAAGCTGACGACCCCAGCGGTTTCCGGCTGCGTCGGGGCTGATGGCGTCGGGGACGCCTTTTTTCTGTTTTTCTTTTTACTCACTGACAGACTCCATCACTTCCGTTGTTACACCGGTAAATCTATCAGCAAAGCGCGCAGCGGCGTATCGGCGACGAGGGTAATGTTAGCTTCGTCACGAATAAATGCCCCATCACCACAGGTGAGAGCCTGTTTTTGTTGCTCCTGCGCAACGGCATGAACGGTGCCGTGGATCGACTGCAGGTAAGCGCGTGGGCCATGGAGCTGCACGCTAATCTGCTCCCCTTCCTCCAGTGCGATATGGTAGACCCAGGCCTGCTGGCGAAGCTGGAGACTGCCATTCCCTCCCTCCGGCGAGGCCAGCAGCTGCAGCGGTGCGCTCGCCACTTCTATTTTCTGCTGCAGCGGGTTTTCCCGCTGCGGGCAAGCGTCGAGCCACAGTTGCATCCGCGTTAACGACTGCTCTTTGCTCAGATTATGCTCGCTATAGCTCACGCCAGGCTGGGTGGCGATAAGCAGCGCTTCACCGGCTTTGGCCTGCATATGGTTGCCGTCGCTGTCGCGATACTCTGCTTCGCCTTCCAGAATCAGGTTCAGGATATCGACTTTTGGGTACGTCCTGGCCTGGAACGAGGCGCCGGGTGCCAGCACTTCCTGATTGAGCACGCGTAAGGACGCGAAGCCCAGTAATTTCGGGTCGAAGTAGTGGCCAAAGGAGAAGGTGTAGCGGGCCTGCAGCCAGCCGAAGTCTGCTTGTCCGCATTGTTTGGCTGTTCGGGTAGTAATCATGTTCTTGACCTCTCTTTACACTAAATCAATGGTAAAGGTATGGACGCTGTATTGTTAGCCAGATATTCTGCCCGGTATGTTCAAATTTCCTGAATGAGAAAGCGATGGCCAAAGAGAGAGCATTAACGCTGGAAGCGTTGCGCGTGATGGATGCGATCGACCGCCGTGGGAGCTTTGCTGCCGCGGCTGATGAGCTGGGACGCGTGCCTTCCGCCCTGAGCTATACCATGCAAAAACTGGAAGAGGAGCTGGACGTGGTGCTGTTTGACCGCTCAGGTCATCGCACGAAGTTCACCAACGTGGGACGGATGCTGCTTGAGCGTGGGCGCGTGCTGCTCGAAGCGGCGGATAAACTCACCACCGATGCGGAAGCGCTGTCGCGTGGCTGGGAAACTCATCTGACAATCGTCACCGAAGCGCTGGTTCCGACCGCGGATCTGTTTCCGCTGATTGAAAAACTGGCGACCAAATCCAACACGCAGTTGTCGATTATCACCGAAGTGCTGGCCGGCGCCTGGGAGCGACTGGAGCAGGGGCGGGCGGATATTGTTGTCGCGCCGGATATGCATTTTCGTTCCTCCTCGGAGATAAACTCGCGCAAACTCTATTCGGTGCTCAGCGTGTACGTCGCGGCGCCGGATCACCCGATCCACCAGGAGCCGGAACCGCTCTCGGAAGTGACCCGCGTGAAATACCGCGGCGTCGCAGTAGCGGATACCGCACGCGAGCGTCCCGTCCTTACCGTTCAGTTGCTGGATAAACAGCCGCGCTTAACGGTGAGCACCATTGAAGATAAGCGTCAGGCGCTGCTGGCCGGATTAGGCGTGGCAACCATGCCCTATCCGCTGGTGGAGAAAGATATTGCCGAAGGGCGTCTGCGGGTCGTCAGCCCGGAATACACCAATGAAATTGACATAATCATGGCCTGGCGACGGGACAGCATGGGCGAGGCGAAGTCCTGGTGTCTGCGCGAAATCCCTAAGCTGTTTGCGGGACGCTAGTCGAGAAGACGCTCCTCCCGCTAGCGGGAGGAGCGGGAAGATTAATAGGAGAAGGGTTTCGGATCGGGTCCGAAGCGATTGTTGCCTTCGGTGCCGCGTTGGCAGTTAAAGATCAAGATCACCAGCCAGCCGATGACCGGGATCAACAGCAGCAGCAGCCACCAGGCTGAACGGTCGGTGTCGTGAAGACGTCGAAACTGCACCGCCCACCACGGTAAAAAGACCAGTACGCCATAGATGGTCGTCAGAATGCCTTCGCCGCCCGCCCGCTGCCAGCCCAGCATTTTATCGATGATGCTCAATACGCCGGTCAGGATGAGGTTGACCAGAATAAACATCCAGTACTCTTTGCGCCGCGCACGGCCGCCAAATCCTATATAGTTTTTTAATGCCTTGAGATACCAGTCCATTTCTACGCCTCAATTAACCGTCAATCACTTGTTTTTTAAGCGATCGTAATAAGAATAGACGTGAATGAATGGTGGGTAAATATCTGTTTTCTGAATTATTGGGCGCCATCACTGGCGCCCGACAGATCAACGGAAGCGCTGATCGCGACCGTGGGGTTCGTTGAGATCCTGCTGCGGTCCAATGGAGATAATGCCGGTTGGATTAATGGTTTTATGGCTGCGATAATAGTGGTGGCGGATATGCGGAATACTCACCGTCTCTGCGATGCCGGGTATCTGGTAGATGTCGCGCAGAAAACCGTACAGGTTGAGATAATCGCTGATGCGTCGTTTATCGCATTTAAAATGCGTTACATACACCGGGTCGAACCGTACCAGCGTCGTCCACAGGCGAATATCGGCTTCCGTCAGCTGATTTCCCGTCAGGTAACGATGCTGACCGAGGATCTGCTCGAGCCGCTCCAGTGAGGTAAAGACCGCATCGACCGCTTCGTCGTAAGCCTGCTGGCTGGTGGCAAAGCCGGCCTTATACACGCCGTTGTTGACGTTGTCGTAGATCCAGCCGTTCAGCTCATCGATTTTTTCCCGTAGCGCCGGCGGATAATAATCCCCGGCTCTGGCACCCAAACCATCGAAGGCGGTATTAAACATGCGGATGATTTCTGCCGACTCATTGCTGACGATGGTCTGCTGTTTTTTGTCCCACAGCACCGGGACGGTGACGCGACCGGTATAGTGCGGGTCAGCCTGCAGATAGAGCTGATAAAGGAACTGATGATGATAGAGCTGGTCGCCGGTAGCATCAGGGAAATCATCGGCGAAGGTCCAGCCGTTTTCCAGCATCAGCGGATTGACCACGGAGACGGATATAAAGGGTTCCAGTCCTTTCAGCTTGCGCAGAATCAAAGTGCGGTGCGCCCACGGGCAGGCCAGAGAAACATACAGATGATAACGGTCTTTTTCTGCGGCAAAGCCGCCTTCACCCGCAGGTCCCGGCGTGCCATCGGCCGTGAGCCAGTTACGGAAGGCCGAAACGGAACGCTTGAATCGTCCTCCGGTGGATTTGGTGTCATACCAGGTATCTTGCCAGACGCCGTCGACTAATTGTCCCATTACTTCCTCCTGCAGATAGCAAAAGCGAGGAGATATCCCCTCGCTTTTTTAGATTTTTACTCAGTTCAGTATAGTGCGCTTACCACTTTTTATTCAGCACGCGGTCGATGCTGAATGCGCCCGGACCGGTCACGGCCAGCAGCAGGTAACCGCCAGCGATGGTCAGGTTTTTCATGAACATCAGCGAGTTCACACCTTCCGCAAAGTTGCTGTGGAACAGGAACGCGGTCAGCAGCGTAAAGCCTGCGGTGAACAGCGCGGTGGTACGGGTCAGGAAACCGAACAGAATCGCCAGACCGCCGCCGAACTCAAGAAGGATGGTCAGCGGCAGCAGTGCTCCCGGCACGCCCATGGCTTCCATATACTGCTGGGTTCCGGCGTAACCGGTGATTTTGCCCCATCCTGCAGTGATAAACAGAATCGGCATCAGAATACGCGCTACCAGTACACCAACATCTTCTAATTTTTTCATTTCTTACTCCAGAAAACCCAAAGGGCGGCAGTTTTGTTTTTTAGCGCAATCCCGCGTGGTTACGCAGTATTGCTGTCGATGGAGAGGATAGTAACGAGGCGGAGAAAGAATTGTTAGCAAGGAAAACTGTAGTTCTTCTTCAAAGTTTCTGAGCAATAAGTGCGGTGAGGTGAAATTTTTCGGGCCGCGAGGGGTTACCACCTGTCCCGGTATCGGGTGGGGTGAGCGGAATGGACTGAGATAAGAGGGCGGGCTAACCGTGATTGGCGGCGAGGGCACAGGTTGCCGCGAACGGCGTATTGTATCGGGTGGGGAAATGGCAGAGCGGGGCGCCGGGATAAGCGCCCGCGCTCCGGGCTGCTAGCGTATTGACGACTGGCGCAGGATCCCGCGGACCATCCGCCAGGTGCTCCACAGTCCGAGACCGCGTTTGGTCCAGCGCATTAAAAAGTGCGGGTGGCGTATGGACCAGACGGCCATCAGACCGCTGCCAACCATCAGCCACGAACGTAAACTCAGCAGCGTATTCCAGCCGCGATCGAGGGGCGCTGTCGCCTCCAGCCAGTGGCGACGACAGGCACTAAGCTCCAGTCGTTGCTGCTGGATCTGGCGCAGTAGCAGCGCCTTTTGCCGTTCACGCTCCTGTCGGCCATTCACGGTTTATCGTCCTCCAGAAGGGCACGGTCGTTCTCCAGCTCTTTACGCGTCAGGCGCAGCAGCGTGGAGCGGCGCGCCTTACGTAGGGTAAGGATACCCACGATCGCGGCGGCGAGGAGCAGAACGACGGTGGTGGCGATCATGACGTGCAGGCGATACTGGGCGTCAACGGCCCAGATAACCAGCACCAGCAGACTCATGAGGCCAAACGCGGCAAACAGCAGCGTCAGTCCGGTCATGATCAGCAACTGGAAGAGGTTGGCTTTCTCCTCCTCCAGCTCCACGACGACCAGGCGCAGCCGTGTTTCCACCATTTCGACCAGCAGCGTGACAATGCGCTGGCCAATGGAGAACACGCGCTGACCCGGCCCCTGCGAGTGTTGAGTGTTCGCCATAATCAGCGACGCGACAGCAGGACACCCAGTACCAGCCCGACGGCGGCACCAATCCCGACTCCTGTCCACGGGTTTTCGCGAACATAATCATCCGCCCGCGCGGCGGTCTCACGCGTTTGACGCAAAATCGCATCGCTGGTTTCACCCAGGCGGGCACGACTCTCTTTTAGCGCGCTCTCTGCTTTACTACGCAGTTTACCAATCTCTTCTTTCGACTTGTCCGCCGAGGAATTCAGAACTTCCTCCAGGGTATCCGCCAGCGTTTTCAGTTCTGCACGAAGGTCTTCAGTCACATTCTCTTTAGCCATGTCGTTCTCCTGTAGCGTGGTCCGTGTTGCGAAAGTTAACTGTTATTAGTAGTCCCGAGACTCCAGCGTTTTTAACTCCTGTTGCGCTTCATTGAGTTTATGCTGGCGTTTATTGATTTTGTCCGCATCGCCTTTCTTCCGGGCTTCCTGCAGATCGCGCTGACGTTCGGCGATCTCTTCCCGTTGTTTGGCAATTTTTTGCTGATGATCGGCTTTGAGTTTACTGTCGCTGCAGTTCTCCCGTACCTGACGTAGCGCGGTATTTAGCCCATCAATGCGACTTTGATTATGATGCTTTTCGGCATAGCTGATCTCTCGTTGAATATCCTGCTCTTTTTCCTGGCAGGGAGAGGCTGCTATGGCGCTGGCGCTAAGTGAAGTCAGGGCCAGAAGCAGAGCGATGCGGTGTTTCATGGATAGTACCTTCCATTGTCTGAGGGTATACCCGGAGGATATACCCGTTCCCGATGGTGAACGGGAATGTGTTGATTCCCGCAGGTTTAAGCATAGTAACAAATGCAGGAAACCACCAGACTGCGTAAAAAACGCAGTACGGCGGTAGTTTACCCGAGCCGGTGAGGCGCGTCGCGCAGACGGGATAACCAGGCGGTGGCCGAGTTATCGTCCTCCAGCAGGGCAATAATATAACCATGTGGCAGAGCGCGACCGAGAACCTCTTTCGCCGCCGCACCCTGGGCGGTGGAGTCGAACTTAATCAGCAGACCATCTTTTTGCGGCGTAATGCTCTTGAAGCGGATACCGTTGGCGTCGAGGTGATGCCAGACGGAGAAGCCGTCCGGCATGCTGACGCCCTGGCCAACCGGACGGATCGCCAGTGTGGCCTCCTGCTGCTGCACCGCCAGCCAGAGCCAGAACAGCGCGCAGAGCACAAGAGAGCCACCCAGCAGCCAGCTCAGCTGGCGCAGGGAGGGGCGTTTTATGACCATCTTCAGCCCCGGCTTCTGTATTTTTTCTTCCACAGCACCACCAGCGAGCCGATCAGTCCGAAGACCAGCAGCGCAACCGGAAGGAGCATCAGGCAGGACATCAGCTGATCTTCATACTTGAGGAATACCGGGGTTTTGCCCAGCAGATAGCCCAGCGAGGTCAGGATGAGTACCCATAGCAGTCCGCTCATCCAGTTAAAGAACTGAAAGCGAGCGTTATTGAGGCCTGAAAGGCCGGCAATCGTCGGCAACAGCGTACGCACGAAGGCGATAAAGCGGCCGATCAACAGCGCGGAGAGTCCATGCTTATGAAACAGGTGATGCGCGCGCTGATGGTAGTGAGAGGGCAGATGCGACAGCCAGTTTTGCACGATCCGCGTATTGCCCAGCCAGCGCCCCTGAATATAGCTCAGCCAGCAGCCGAGGCTGGCGGCGGCGGTGAGCAGCAGCAAGGTTTCCGGAAAGCCCATCGCCCCTTTGGCGATCAGCACGCCCACGAGCACAAGCAGACTATCCCCCGGTAAAAACGCGGCAGGCAGCAACCCGTTCTCAAGGAACAAAATCATAAACAAGACAAAATACAGCATGCCAATCATGGAGGGATTCGCGAGCGTTTCGTAATCCTGAGCCCACAAGGCATTCAATAACTGGGTTAAAAGTTCCATTCACGATTCCTGGTACATCGGTTAACGGCACGTCTGAGCGCGTGGCATGTTGGGCGACAAGATTTTTATGAGATTTTGGTCGCTGCTTAGGCGCTCTGAACGCTTCCCTGTATAAGACTGAAGTAAGTAAACACCTACCCCCAGAACGGCAAAATGCATCTAATTGTAACAAATCAGCTGACTTTACGTCAGAGAAATTGCAAGGTGTTGCTCGTTGATTTTGCTGATTGCGGCGATGGGAGGCGAGAGGATTTACACAGGCTGACACTATATATGTTTTGCTTACTCCAGCCGGCCTGGCGGGCAGGCGCGCAGGGACCGCGCGCCCTCAGGAAAAGTGATTATTTTGCGCTGTTGGCCGCCGTATCGAGATGAACCACCGGATTGTCGGCAAATAAGTAGCGATCGGCATTAAATTCAAAGTCATCGCTGGTTTCGTTAAACAGCATTTGCTTGGTATTTTCCAGATGCTGCCACATCGCCAGCTTGGCGGCGTTCGGATCTTTACGCAGCAGGGCTTTCAGGATCTGATCGTGATCGTCACACCAGTTATCGACCGTGCGCAGGTCGATATGCTCATGCAGTTTTTTCCAGTATGGGTTATGCACGCGCTGGGTCCACATTTTTTCAACGATTGCCGCCAGCGCGCTGTTCTGCGTGGCCAGCGCCACCTGGACGTGAAACTGGAGATCCCACTCGGAGTCGCGGAAACATTTCTCGTTGCGCGCTTTCTCCTGAATCTCCATCAGCTTCATGATGTCCTGTTTGGTCACCTGAGTCGCCGCGAATTCAGCAATATTGCTTTCAATTAGCTGCCGCGCCTGCAGCAGTTCAAAAGGGCCATAGTTGGCGAATTCAAGGCTTTCATCGGCCACCTGCTGGTACTTGGGATGGTTGGAGATGACATGAATACCCGACCCTTTGCGGACTTCGACATACCCTTCCACTTCCAGCATGATAATGGCTTCACGAACCACGGTGCGGCTGACGTTTTTTTCATCGGCGATAAAGCGCTCGGCGGGCAGCTTATCCCCTACAAGGTAGACACCTTGTTCGATGCGCGTCTTCAGCTCAGCGGCAAGCTGCTGATACAGACGGCGTGGTTCAATGATTTCCATATTCGCTCCCGCAAGATGGCGACAATATTCGATTTGTTATACCACTTTTACACGCTTTCCACCACTGGCAGGCATGAAAAAGCCGCCTGAGAAGGCGGCTCAATACGCGGTGAAATCACCACAAGATCTAACTCTGCGTGGCCGGTTTGCGGCTGCTAAGCGGTGTTGAGTCATCGTCAGCCGGTTTATTTTTCAGCACCGTCCAGATAACCAGCGCGCCCAGCAGGTCAAAGACGGCCAGTACCGCAAACAGCGGGCTAAAGCCGATGGTATCGGCCAGCGCGCCGACGACCAGGGCGAACATGGTGCTGGCCAGCCAGGCGGCCATCCCGGTCAGGCCGTTGGCGGTGGCGACTTCGTTACGGCCAAAGACGTCGGAAGAGAGGGTGATCAGCGCCCCGGACAGCGCCTGGTGAGCAAACCCGCCGACGCACAGCAGCGCGATGGCGATATATGGGCTGGTGAACAGGCCGATCATGCCTGGGCCAATCATCAGCAGGGCACCCATGGTGACCACCATTTTACGCGACACGATCAGGTTGACGCCAAACCAGCGCTGGAACAGCGGCGGCAGGTAACCGCCAACGATGCAGCCGAGGTCGGCGAACAGCATCGGCATCCAGGCGAACATCGCGATCTCTTTCAGGTTAAAGCCGTAAACTTTGAACATGAACAGCGGGATCCAGGCGTTAAAGGTCCCCCAGGCCGGCTCGGCGAGGAAGCGCGGCAGGGCGATACCCCAGAACTGACGGTTGCGCAGGATCTGCCAAGGCGACATTTTCTTCGCGTTATTGGTCTGATGCTGAGATTCCTGGCCGCCAATGATGTAGTCGCGTTCTTCGTCAGATAATTTTTTCTGGTCGCGCGGGTGTTTGTAGAAGATAAGCCAGGCGATGGCCCAGGCGAAGCTCAATACCCCGGAGATAATGAACGCCATCTGCCAGCTGTGCATGACAATCGCCCACACCACCAGCGGCGGCGCGATCATGGCGCCAATAGAGGAACCGACGTTGAAGTAGCCCACCGCAATAGAGCGCTCTTTTGCCGGGAACCATTCGGAACTGGCTTTCAGCCCGGCGGGGATCATCGCGGCTTCCGCTGCGCCGACCGCGCCGCGAGCCAGCGCCAGGCCGCCCCAGCTGCCTGCCAGTGCGGTTGAGCCGCAGAATATCGCCCAGGCGATAGCGAAGAAGGCATAGCCGATTTTAGTCCCGAGAATATCGAGGACATAACCCGCGACAGGCTGCATGACGGTGTAGGCAGCGGAATAGGCTGCAATGATATAGGAGTATTGTTGAGTCGAGATGTGTAACTCTTCCATCAACGTCGGTGCGGCCGCCGCCACGGTGTTACGAGTCAGGTAGCCCAGCACGGTGCCCAGCGTCACCAGCGCAATCATGTACCAACGTAACCCTTTAATTTTACGCATGTAAACCTCATCGTCTGTTATCTTTCCGCACCAGGTGCGGCCTTTACCGAGCGCGATAAGCGATCGGGAAAGCGAAACGGGGGGTTCAGGAGGGCGATCCCCTCTGGCCCGAACCTTACCATCAGTTGTTATGTTGAAAGTCGGTATCCATTCCGTATAAGCCGATGCCATAAACACCGGTAATGCATTCCGTCGGTTTATATGTTGCGACGGCAGAAAGATAACTTGTCATACAACTTTAAAAGTTGAGTGCTGTCACAAAAGTGGGAAAGTTAGTGTGGTCTTTAGCCCTTACCGGGAAAGCCAGAAATGGCGCGCTCTGCCGGGGTGATTTCCGATGAGGCGGTCGTTTTTTTATCGA
This sequence comes from Klebsiella sp. A-Nf5, assembly GCF_002810545.1. Lineage (NCBI taxonomy): Bacteria > Pseudomonadati > Pseudomonadota > Gammaproteobacteria > Enterobacterales > Enterobacteriaceae > Klebsiella > Klebsiella sp. A-Nf5. Next base: position 93,736 of record NZ_PIOG01000138.1, read on the forward strand.
CGTTTATTGATCTAACTCACGAAAAACAGCTCGGTCTGTAGAAATTGGTGTGATAACTTTGTCAGCATTGTAGTCAATCATCTGAAAGGCTCCCGCTACGGAGCGAAGAGGACACGCGAATGACACCGTTTATGACTGAAGATTTTCTCCTCGATACCGAGTTTGCCCGCCGTCTGTACCACGATTACGCCAAAGATCAGCCCATTTTCGACTACCATTGCCACCTTCCGCCGCAGCAGGTTGCCGAAAACTATCGCTTCAAAAATCTGTATGACATCTGGCTGAAAGGCGATCACTACAAATGGCGCGCTATGCGCACTAACGGCGTACCGGAGCGCCTGTGTACCGGTGATGCGTCCGATCGCGAGAAATTTGACGCCTGGGCAGCCACCGTACCCCATACTATCGGCAACCCGTTATACCACTGGACCCATTTAGAACTGCGTCGTCCATTTGGTATTACAGGTAAGCTGCTGTCGCCTTCCACCGCCGATGAGATCTGGGACCAGTGCAATGATTTACTGGCTCAGGACGCCTTCTCCGCCCGCGGGATCATGAAGCAGATGAATGTGAAAATGGTCGGTACCACCGACGATCCGATCGATTCGCTGGAGCACCATGCGGTTGTCGCCAAAGATACCTCCTTTGATATCAAAGTGCTGCCGAGCTGGCGCCCGGATAAAGCGTTCAACATCGAGCAGGCGACCTTTAACGACTACATGGCTAAGCTGGGTGAGGTGTCCGATACCGATATTCGCCGTTTCGCGGACCTGCAAAGCGCTCTGACCAAACGTCTGGACCACTTTGCCGCACACGGCTGCAAGGTCTCCGACCACGCGCTGGACGTGGTGCTGTTTGCGGAAGCGACCGACGCCGAGCTGGACGCCATTCTGGCGCGCCGTCTGGCTGGCGAGACCCTCAGCGAACACGAAGTGGCGCAGTTCAAAACCGCGGTGCTGGTGTTCCTCGGCGCAGAATATGCCCGTCGCGGTTGGGTGCAGCAGTACCATATCGGTGCGCTGCGTAACAACAACCTGCGTCAGTTCAAACTGTTAGGCCCAGACGTTGGCTTCGACTCGATCAACGATCGCCCGATGGCGGAAGAGCTGTCTAAGCTGCTGAGCAAGCAGAACGAAGAGAACCTGCTGCCGAAAACCATTCTCTACTGCCTGAACCCGCGCGATAACGAAGTGCTGGGCACCATGATCGGTAACTTCCAGGGGGAAGGCATGCCGGGCAAGATGCAGTTCGGCTCCGGCTGGTGGTTCAACGATCAGAAAGACGGCATGGAGCGGCAGATGACCCAACTGGCGCAGCTCGGCCTGCTGAGCCGCTTTGTCGGGATGCTGACCGACAGCCGCAGCTTCCTCTCCTACACGCGCCACGAATACTTCCGCCGCATTCTGTGCCAGATGATCGGCCGTTGGGTGGCAGCCGGCGAAGCGCCTGCGGATATCGCGCTGCTGGGCGAGATGGTGAAAAACATTTGCTTTAACAATGCGCGTGACTATTTCGCCATTGAACTGAACTAAGGCCAGAGGTCGGTTGATATGCAATACATTAAAATCCATTCGCAGGATAACGTCGCGGTCGCGCTGGCGGATATCGCTGCCGGTAGCGTGGTGACGATTGATAAGGACTCGGTCACCCTCGGCCAGGATATCGTTCGCGGCCACAAGTTTGCACTGCGCGCTATCGCGAAAGGGGAAAACGTCGTTAAGTACGGGTTGCCGATTGGCCATGCGCTGGCGGATATCGCGCCGGGCGAGCATGTTCATGCGCACAATACGCGCACCAATCTCAGCGACCTTGACGCGTATCGCTATCAACCGGACCGGGTTGCCCAACCGCCACAGCCTGCGGATCGCGAAGTGCAGATTTATCGTCGCGCCAACGGTGACGTCGGCGTGCGCAATGAGCTGTGGATCCTGCCGACCGTCGGCTGCGTCAACGCCATGGCCAGACAAATGCAGAACCGTTTCCTGAAAGAGACGTATGGCGCTGAGGATATTGATGGGGTGCATCTCTTCAGCCACACCTATGGCTGCTCGCAGCTTGGGGACGACCACATCAACACCCGCACCATGCTGCAAAATATGGTTCGTCACCCGAACGCCGGGGCGGTGCTGGTGGTTGGCCTTGGCTGTGAAAACAACCAGGTTGATGCCTTTCGCGAGACGCTGGGCGAGTTTGACCCGCAGCGTGTGCACTTTATGGTTTGCCAGCACCAGGACGATGAAGTGGAAGCGGGGGTTGCGCATCTGCATCAGCTGTATGAAGTGATGCGTCAGGATAAACGCCAGCCGGGCAAACTGAGCGAGCTGAAGTTTGGCCTTGAGTGCGGGGGATCGGACGGCCTGTCGGGCATTACCGCTAACCCGATGCTGGGCCGCTTCTCAGACTATGTGATCGCCAACGGCGGCACCACCGTGCTGACCGAAGTGCCGGAGATGTTCGGTGCTGAACAGCTGCTGATGAGCCACTGCCGCGACGAAGCGACCTTCGACAAGCTGGTGACCATGGTCAATGACTTTAAGCAGTACTTTATCGCCCACGACCAGCCTATTTACGAAAACCCTTCCCCGGGTAACAAAGCCGGGGGGATCACCACCCTGGAAGATAAGTCGCTGGGCTGTACTCAGAAAGCGGGTTCCAGCCAGGTGGTGGATGTCCTGCGCTACGGCGAGCGCCTGAAGGTTCATGGTCTGAATTTGCTGAGCGCGCCGGGCAACGACGCGGTCGCCACCAGCGCGCTGGCCGGTGCCGGCTGTCATATGGTGTTGTTTAGCACCGGACGCGGCACGCCGTACGGTGGCTTTGTGCCGACGGTGAAGATCGCCACCAACAGCGAACTGGCGGCAAAGAAAAAGCACTGGATCGACTTTGATGCCGGGCAGCTGATCCACGGCAAAGCGATGCCGCAGCTGCTGGAGGAGTTTGTGGATGCCATTGTGGCTTTCGCCAACGGTAAACCGACCTGTAATGAACAGAATGACTTCCGCGAGCTGGCCATCTTTAAAAGCGGTGTTACCCTGTAAAGGGGGATTCACATTGGCGCCCAGGGGCGTGGATCGTGTATCGGCCTGATAGCGTAGCGCCATCGGGCTCGTAACAGCGGCGTTTCAGCCAGTGAAGCGCCGTTTGTTTTTTTCAGTCAGGGAGCTTTCATGACCGCGTATTGGCTGGCCCAGGGTGTCGGCGTCATCGCCTTTCTTATCGGTATTACCACCTTTATCAACCGCGACGAACGTCGCTTCAGGCTTCAGCTGGCGGGCTATAGCGCCATTATCGGCGTCCATTTTTTCCTGATGGGCGCCGCGCCGGCCGGGATGAGCGCCGGGCTCAATGCGCTACGTACGGTCATTTCCCTGCGCACCCGCAGCCTGTGGGTGATGACGGTATTCATTCTCCTGACGCTGATCCTCGGCCTTGGCAAGCTGCAGCATGCCATGGAGCTGCTGCCGATCATTGGCACCGTTGCCAGCACCTGGGCGCTGTTTCGCTGCAAAGGGCTGACCGTGCGCTGCGTGATGTGGTGCTCCACCGCCTGCTGGGTCACGCATAATCTGTGGCTGGGTTCGATTGGCGGGACGCTGATTGAAGGCAGTTTTCTGATCGTCAACGGGCTGAATATCATTCGCTTCCGCCGGATGCAAAAGCGCGGCATCGATCCGTTTAAGGTTGAAAACGCAGTCCAGGAAAAGAGCCCCTCCGCCCGATAGCGGAGGGGAAAGGCATTAGCTGCGCAGGGCGTTTTTCGCCAGCTGGTCGTCTTCCGCTATGCAGGCCGCGGCGGTAAACAGGGCGTCGGTGGAGGAGTTCAGCGCGGTTTCGCAGGAATCCTGCAGCACGCCGATAATAAAGCCGACGGCAACCACCTGCATCGCGACATCGTTCGGGATCCCAAACATATTACAGGCCAGCGGGATCAGCAGCAGCGAACCGCCCGCCACGCCGGAGGCGCCGCAGGCGCACAGCGAAGCGACCACGCTCAGCAGCAGCGCCGTCGGCAGATCCACCGGAATATTCAGCGTATGCACCGCCGCCAGCGTCAGCACGGTGATCGTGATCGCCGCGCCCGCCATATTAATGGTCGCCCCCAGTGGAATGGAGACCGAATAGGTATCGCGATCCAGATTCAGCTTTTCACACAGCGCCATATTCACCGGAATGTTGGCGGCGGAGCTGCGGGTGAAGAACGCGTAGACGCCGCTTTCGCGCAGGCAGGTCAGCACCAGCGGATAGGGGTTACGGCGGATTTTCCAGAACACCAGCAGCGGGTTAATCACCAGCGCTACCAGCAGCATACAGCCGACCAGCACCAGCAGTAGCTGGGCGTAGCCCCACAGGGTCTCGAAACCGGTGGTCGCCAGGGTGGAAGAGACCAGACCGAAGATCCCCAGCGGCGCAAAGCGGATCACCACTTTGACGATGAAGGTCACCGCGTGGGAGACATCGTTGATCAGGTTTTTGGTGGTGTCGTTACCGTGACGCAGGGCGAAGCCCAGCCCCACCGCCCACACCAGAATGCCGATATAGTTGGCGTTCAGCAGGGCGTCGATCGGGTTAGATACCATGCTCATCAGCAGGCCGCGCAGCACTTCGACAATCCCCGATGGCGGCGTGATGCTGTCGGCGGCGGTGGTTAAATGCAGTGATGACGGAAAGACAAAACTAAACAACACCGCGGTCAGCGCCGCGCTGAAGGTGCCCAGCAGATAGAGAAACAGAATGGGGCGAATACTGGTTTTTTGTCCGTGCTGATGGTTAGCGATGGAGGCCATCACCAGCATCAATACCAGCACCGGCGCCACCGCCTTTAACGCGCCGACGAACAGGGTCCCCAGCAGACCGACGGCAATGGCCGTTGGCTTAGAGACCAGCGCCAGCAGCACGCCAAGCACCAGACCGATTAAAATTTGTTTCACCAGGCTGCCTTGCGCCAGGCGTGAGATCCACCCCGATGGGGGAGTGCGTGTGGTCATAATTCATTCCTTCCAGTGATGTAGCAAGCCATCCCAGCCACGTATTATTTGTTACGTTTATGTCAGGATGTAAGTAGATGTTTGCATAGTCGAGTATACGGAAAGAACGGCGGGCGGGAAGCGTAAAATGCTGTGATTTTAATCTTGATCTTGTTTTTTAACTATGTAGTAACATAACTGTGACATGAGCAGAGATTGCCGTCGGCGATGGCCGACGGCGCGTTGTGCAGATTACTCAGGCAGTTTGCGCTGCTTGTCGTGTTGCTTGTTGACCCAGGCGTTAATCAGCAGCGTGACGGCCAGGATGCCCCCCACCACGCCCAGCGAGATGGCGACCGGGATATGGTAGAAGTCGACGATGAGCATCTTCACGCCAATAAACACCAGGATCACCGACAGACCGTATTTGAGCATCGAGAAGCGCTCGGCGACCCCCGCCAGCAGGAAGTACATGGCGCGCAGGCCGAGGATCGCGAACAGGTTAGAGGTCAGGACGATGAACGGATCGGTGGTCACCGCGAAGATCGCCGGGATACTGTCGACGGCGAAAATCACGTCGCTCAGTTCCACCAGAATCAGCACCAGCAGCAGCGGCGTGGCGAACAGCACCCCGTTTTTACGGGTGAAGAAGCGCTCGCTCTCGATTTTATCCGTCATTCGCAGATGGCTGCGGATCCAGCGCACCAGTGGTTTATCGCCGATGCCGGAGTCATCTTCTTTCGCCAGCGCCATTTTCACGCCGGTAAACAGCAGGAAGGCGCCGAAGACATACAGCAACCAGTCGAACTGCGAAATCAGCCAGCTGCCGGCGAAGATCATGATGGTACGCAGAACAATCGCGCCCAGCACGCCATACACCAGCACCCGGCGCTGCAGAGCAGGCGGTACGGCGAAATAGCTGAACAGCATCAACCAGACGAAGACGTTATCGACCGCCAGCGCTTTTTCAATCAAATAACCGGTGAGGAAGGCTAAGGCCTGCGGATCGGCGACGGCCCGGCCCTGGGTTTGTACCAGATACCACCAGAACGCGGCGTTGAACAGCAGAGAAAGTGTGACCCAGAGGATTGACCAGCCCGCGGCCTGCTTCATGGTCATGCTATGCGAACCGCGTCGTCCCTGAAGCAGCAAGTCGATCGCCAACATGATCGCGACGACGACAGCGAACCCACCCCATAGCAACGGCGTGCCGACAGTATTCATTTGATATTCCTTACATAAAAACAAAACGGCTGACGTCGGAAGACGGCAGCCGCTGCGCTTTTATGCATAGACCTCGCCTTCCGGCAAGGTCTCACTTACAACAACCAAAGTACATCGCGATGGGCTTTGGTTATTGCCCGGCGACCGGATGCGGTATTGCACGCATCGTAATGACGATCAACCGGCAAGGAAGTTACTCCCCTTTGCACGTAACAAAATATGTCACAAGGCGGTTTTCGTCAATGGCGGCCGGTCCGGCCTTTACACTCTTTTACGCCAGCGGCTGCGTATCGGCCGGGAAGATCACTCCGGTCTGGCGACGAATTTCGCTCGACAGTTTGGCCGTGATCCGGCTTACTGCCAGGCCCGGGTGATCAATATCCTGTGTCTCCACCAGGCGCGCAAAGGTCTCCGCCTCATACAGCATAGTATTAATGTGCTGGGGCTGCGTCAGGTCCTGGGCTTTGCCGCCGCGCGGCACAAACGCCAGCTTCTGACATTCGGAGATTTTTTCGATCACTAACGCGCCGTCTTCGCCCTGAATTTCACTGGGGATCACGGAATCGCTAACTTTGGAGTGATGCAGCGTCACGTCGAAGTCGCCATAGCTCAGCACCACGGTGCCCTGGGCGTCTACGCCGCTGTCCAGCAGGCTGGCGGTGGCAAGAACGGACCGCGGTTCGCCCCACAGCGCCACGGCAGACGCGAGGCAATAGAAGCCGATATCCATAATCGAACCGTTAGAGAACGCCGGGTTGAAGGTGTTGGGGTTTTCGCCGTCAAGGTAGCGCTGATAGCGCGAGGAGTACTGACAGTAGTTGATGAAGGCTTTGCGCAGTTTGCCCACTTTAGCGAGCGTCTCTTTCAGTAGCAGAAAGTTAGGTAGACTGGCGGTTTTAAAGGCTTCAAACAGCACAACGTTATTTTCTTTCGCCAGCGCTATCGCCGCCTCGACTTCCTGCAGGTTCGATGCCAGCGGCTTTTCGCAAATGACGTGCTTCTTGTGACTCAGGAACAGCCGGGTCTGCGGGAAGTGCAGCGAGTTCGGGCTGGCAATATAGACCGCGTCAACGTCAGGGCTCTGTGCCAGTTCATCGAGCGAGGTAAAGAGATGCTCGACCGGATAGTCATTGGCGAAGGCTTGCGCCTGTTCGAGGCTGCGGGAGTAGATGGCGGTAAGTTTATATTTGCCGGTTTCATGGGCGGCATCGACAAACTGCTTGGTGATCCAGTTTGTGCCAACAACTGCGAAACGTATCATAAACGTTGACGAACTCCATTAAAGGGAACCTGTCGTCACTCTATCATGCCATCATGACAAAACCAGTGCGTCACTACGCAGAACGATTTAACGAAAGGTGCGTCAGCCACAGGCGGGTATCGAATTCCAGTTGATGGTACTGTGGCTCCATATGGCAGCACAGTTGATAAAAGGCTTTGTTGTGATCTTTCTCTTTCAAATGCGCCAGTTCATGGACCACGATCATCCGCAGAAAGGCCTCCGGCGCGTCGCGAAACACCGTCGCCACGCGAATTTCCGCTTTGGCTTTCAGCTTACCGCCCTGAACGCGGGAAATCGCGGTATGCAGGCCGAGCGCATTGTTCAGCACGTGGATTTTACTGTCGTACATCACTTTGTTGATCGGCGCCGCCCCGCGCAGAAAGCGGGCCTTCAGATCCTGGGTGTACTGATACAGCGCTTTATCGCTGTTAACATCATGCCCCTGCGGATAACGCTTTTGCAGCACCTCGCCGAGGCGGTCTTGCTCGATTAAAGCCGTCACCTGCGACAGCAGTGATTCAGGATAGCCCTGTAAATAAATGAGTTTTGTCATCGTCTTATCATTATGTCTGTCAGGAGGGCAGTTCAGCCACGGTCATGGTAAAGACCAGCGGCGCGGGCCCCGCATTCCGGTACCCGTGCTCCGTTTCGGTGCGGGCCACCGCGGATTCCCCGGCCGCCACCGTGCGGCAGGTCTCGCCAAGCGTCAGCGTCAGCGCGCCGGCTTCCACGTGCAGCAGCTCGAAGGTCGTCGCCGGGTGGCCGGGCGAGGTAAAGGCTTCGCCGGGCTGCATCTCCCAGCGCCAGAGCTCAATCATATTCGGCCCGGCGGTGCCGGCGAGGAGCTTGGCGCTGCCCCCCAGCGGGCCTTGCCAGAGGGTGGGGATCTGCTCGGCGGGAATAAGATGCAACGCGGGTTCGCTTGCCACATTGACAATATCCGCCACCGATACGCCCAGCGCGGCGGCGAGTTTGCAGAGGATCGCAATGCTGGGGTTGGCAGCCTCTTTTTCCATCTCGACCAGCATACCTTTGCTGATGCTGGCCCGGCGCGACAGCTCGTCCAGCGACATTTTTTTCGCTTTACGGTAGGCCTTCAGCCGCGTGGCGACGGCCCGACTTACATGGTCGACATTAGATCCTGAATCGGTCGTTATATTGACTTTTACGTTCATTGGTCACTATGATGAAACAAATTGGTCATTACAGGATTATCGAATGCGTAGCGTAACGCCGTCAATCGAATCTGCGGTCAGCCGCCTGGTGCCGGGCTTTCGGGCATTAAGTATTGTGGTGGAAAGCGCGCCGGTGGCCGATCCCGGCGTCGCGGAGCAGGCACTGGCCGAGGCCTGCCTGGCGGTGCAGCAGGATGATGTGCCCTGGGCGCAAGCGCACCTGGCGGCATGGGATGAAGCGTTCAGCGCCTTCGGCGCGAAGGCGAAACGTACCCCCTGTTCGGCGCAGGCGCTGCGCAAGCGAGTGCTGAAAGAGGGGAGCCTGCCGGCCATCGATCCGGTGGTGGATATCTACAACGCGATCAGCATTCGCTATGCCGTCCCGGTCGGTGGGGAAAATCTGGCCGCCTACCGTGGCGAACCGCGGCTGACCATTGCCCACGGCGATGAGCCATTCGATACGCTAAAATCGGCAGAGCCGGTGGTGGAATATCCGGAGCCGGGCGAAGTCATCTGGCGGGATGATATAGGCGTAACCTGCCGACGCTGGAACTGGCGACAGGGCGTACGCACCCGGCTGGACAGCGGCGCGAAGACGATGTGGTTTATTCTCGAAAGCCTGCCGGCGATGCCGTTGTCGGTCCTGCATGAGGCGGGAGAGCAGCTGGTAGGCTATCTGCAGCAGCTGATGCCCGGCGCCCGCGCGTCGATAACGCTGCTGCGAGCTGATGACGAGGGCGATCTACGCTGAGCGGCGATGATCAGCGATCTCTCTTCAACTGGACAGGATTTGCGTATAAACTCGCGGGTTTTAGTATTCCGGAGGCGGAGAGGCGATGAGCCAGGCAGAGTTAAACGGTGAGTTATTCACATTAGAGCGGTTCCCACCTAACGCTGAAGAAGAAGCGCTACAGGCATGGGAAGCGGCGGATGAATATCTGCTGCAACAGGTGAATGACGTCGACGGCCTGACGCTCATCTTCAACGACGGCTTCGGCGCGCTCGCCTGCGCGCTGGCGGCGCGCAACCCGGTCAGCATCAACGACTCCTTTATTTCCGAGCTGGCGACCCGCCACAACCTGCGGATGAACGGTATCGATGAAGAGAGCGTTCGCTTTCAGGATAGCCTGAGCCCGCTGCCGGCCGCGCCGGCGCTGGTGCTGATTAAGGTGCCAAAACAGCTGGCGTTGCTCGAACAGCAGCTGCGCGCCCTGCGCGAAGTGGTGACGCCGGAAACCCGCATTATCGCCGCGGCGAAAGCCCGTGATGTGCACAACTCGACGCTGGCGCTATTTGAGAAAATCCTTGGCACCACCACCACCTCGCTGGCGTGGAAAAAAGCGCGTCTGATCCACTGCGTTTTCACCGCGCCTAAGCTTGCCGATGCGCCGCAAACCTACAGCTGGAAGCTGGACGGCACGCCGTGGACCATCCATAACCATGCCAACGTTTTTGCCCGCAGCGGCCTGGATATCGGCGCGCGCTTCTTCCTCGAACATTTGCCGTCCGATCTGGAAGGCGAGATCGCCGATCTCGGCTGCGGCAACGGAGTGATTGGCCTGCAGGCGCTGGCGCAGAACCCGAACGCCAGTGTGATGTTTACCGATGAGTCGCATATGGCGGTGGCTTCCAGCCGTTTGAACGTCGAGCACAACCTGCCGGATGATATCGAGCGCTGCGAATTTATGGTGAACAACTCGCTCTCCGGCATTGAGCCGGATCGCTTTACGGCGATTCTGTGCAATCCGCCGTTCCATCAGCAGCACGCGATTACCGATCATATTGCCTGGCAGATGTTTAACGACGCCCGTCGCAGCCTGAAATACGGCGGCGAGCTGTACGTCGTCGGCAACCGCCATCTTGATTACTTCCGTAAACTGAAGCGCGCTTTCGGCAACTGCACTACCATTGCGACCAACAATAAGTTCGTGGTTTTGAAAGCAACCAAGGTGCGTAAACAGCGCTGATTCTTGTCGCTGTTTCCCCGGCTTGCGGCTGTCGCCTTAGCCGGGCTACCGACTGAAGCGCGCTTTCGGCAACTGCACTACCATTGCGACCAACAATAAGTTCGTGGTTTTGAAAGCAACCAAGGTGCGTAAACAGCGCTGATTCGTGTCGCTGTTTCCCCCGGCTTGCGGCTGTCGCCTTAGCCGGGCTACCGACTGAAGCGCGCGTTTGGTAATTGCACGACGATTGCGACGAACAATAAGTTTGTCATTTTGAAAGCAACCAAGGTGCGTAAGCAGCGCTGATTCTTGTCGCTGTTTCCCCGGCTCGCGGCTGTCGCCTTAGCCGGGCTACCGACTGTCGCCTTAGCCGGGCTACCGTCCGGGATTATCGTGGTAGCCCGGGGAAGGCGCATCGCGCCGCCCCCGGGACAGCGCTAAATCGCCAGCGCCAGTTTAGTGCCCTGGGCAATCGCCCGGCGCGCATCCAGCTCTGCCGCCACGTCACAACCACCGATTAGATGCACCGTTTTCCCCGCCGCGCGCAGCGGTTCCGCCAGCTCGCGGCGCGGCTCCTGACCGGCGCAGATAATTACCTGATCGACCGCCAACAGTTGGCGCTCGCCGCCGATAGTGACGTGTAATCCTTCATCATCGATCTTTTCATAGCTAACCGCCGGGATCATTTTCACGCCGCGCGCCAGCAGCGTCGCGCGGTGGATCCAACCGGTGGTTTTGCCGAGCCCTTCGCCCGGTTTACTGGCTTTGCGCTGCAGCATCACAATCTGTCGTGGGCTTTTACTCAGTTGCGGACCTTCAGCACTCAGCCCCCCCGCCGTTTGCAGGCTGGTATCGATACCCCATTCACGGCAGAACTCGCCGATATTCTGGCTGGTGGCCGCGCCCGACTGGCTTAAATACATCGCGGTGTCGAAGCCGATGCCGCCGCAGCCGATAATCGCCACCTTCGCGCCAACCGGCGCTTTATCGCGCAAGACATCAAGGTAGCTCAGCACGTTGGGATGATCGATCCCGTCGATCGCCGGCAGGCGCGGGGCGATGCCGGTGGCGAGGATCGTCTCATCGAACGCCAGCAGATCGTCTGTCGTGACGCGGGTGTTCAGGCGTAGATCGACATCATGAAGATCGAGCATGGTGCGGTAGTAACGCAACGTCTCGTGAAACTCTTCTTTGCCGGGGATCTGTTTGGCGATATTAAACTGGCCGCCGATCTCCGGGAGCGCATCGAACAACGTGACATGATGACCGCGGGCGGCGGCGTTAACGGAGAAGGCTAGACCGGCCGGCCCGGCGCCGACGACCGCCAGCCGTTTAGGCGCGTTGGCAGGCAGGACCGGCATCAGGGTTTCATGACAGGCGCGCGGGTTGACCAGACAAGAGGTGACTTTGCCGGCGAAGATCCGATCGAGACACGCCTGGTTGCAACCGATGCAGGTATTGATCTCCCTGGCGCGATCGCGCTGCGCTTTCGACATAAATTCGGCGTCGGCGAGGAACGGGCGGGCCATCGATACCATATCGGCATCGCCGCGGGCGAGAATATCCTCCGCGACCTGCGGATCGTTGATGCGGTTGGTGGTGATCAGCGGGATCGACACCGCGCCTTTCAGCTTGCGGGTGACCCAGCTGAACGCTCCGCGCGGTACCGGCGTGGCGATGGTCGGAATGCGCGCTTCGTGCCAGCCAATCCCGGTGTTGATGATGGTCGCTCCCGCCGCTTCAATCGCTTTGGCCAGTTCGGTGACTTCCGCCAGCGTGCTGCCGTCGTTGACCAGATCGAGCATCGACAGGCGGTAGATGATAATGAAATCGTGGCCGGCGCGCTGGCGCACCGCCTTAACCACTTCAATGGCGAAACGCATGCGGCGGGTGTAATCGCCGCCCCATTGATCGTCGCGCTGGTTGGTACGCGCGGCGAGGAATTCGTTAATCAGATAGCCTTCAGAGCCCATCACTTCAACGCCGTCATAGCCCGCTTCGCGCGCCAGTTGGGCGCAGTGGGCAAAATCATCGATCAGCGTCAGGATCTCATCGTGGCTCAGTTCATGGGGCGTAAAACGGTTAATCGGCGCCTGTAGCGCCGAGGGGGCCACCAGCGCGGGCTGATAGCTGTAGCGCCCGGTATGCAGGATCTGCAGGGCGATTTTGCCGCCTTCCTGGTGTACCGCGTCGGTAATATGGCGATGGTGCGCCAGATGGCTGGCATCGTTGAGTACCGCGCCGCCGGCCATGGTAACGCCAGAGGGGGCCGGAGCGATGCCGCCGGTGACGATCAGCGCCACGCCGTGGCGGGCGCGCTCGGCGTAGAAGGCTGCCAGCCGCTGCGCGCCGTCCGGCAGTTCTTCCAGCCCGGTATGCATGGAGCCCATCAACACGCGGTTTTTGAGCGTTGTGAAGCCCAGCTCAAGCGGGGCGAAAAGCGACGGATAGCGGCTCATAATGGCTTCCAATGTAAAATTATTGTTATGTGGTCGGATGAGTTACTAATTTAGCCGTCGCGGAGAAAAAGGGAAAAGGGGAGTGCGGTGATTGTGATGGGATTCAAAGAACAGAACACGTTGTCCCTCACCCCGGCCCTCTCCCAAAGGGAGAGGGGGAAAGGCGGATCGGTACCGGTGGTTAGGGTGAGGGGGCTACGCGCTGGCGGCGCTCCAGACCCGGTGCCTGCCACATCGACGTTGTCAGCCCGCTGTCCACCAGCCCCAGCTGATCGGCGTACACCGTCTGCCACTTGCTCATCATCTCCTGATACAGCTCGCGATGCTGCGGATTTGGGGTGAACTCGCGGTGCCAGCTCACTAACCGTTCTCCGGTACTGGCCATATCGCCATACAGTCCGGCGCCGGTTCCGGCGGCGATGGCGCAGCCCAGCGCGGTGGCCTCGCGGACCACCGGCACCCGCACCGGCAGGCCGGTGACGTCGCTGAGGATCTGGCTCCACAGCGCTCCCTTCGAACCACCGCCGGCAAACACCAGGCTGTCGAATGTCACGCCGGAGAACTGCGAAATCTGCGCCAGGTTGCAGGCGGAGACAATCGCCGCGTTCTCCTCCAGCGCGCGAAACAGGGTCGCTTTGTTGCACTTCTCCGGATCGATAGAGAGGTTAATAAACGACGGCGCGGCGTGGTACCACTGCTTAAAGTGCATGGCGTCGGAAAAAATAGGCATCACGCCGTGGGAACCGGCGGGCACGCGGCTGGCCATCTCCTCCAGCAGCGAATAGGCATCAACGCCGAGCCGCTCGGCAATCAGTTTTTCTTCCGCGCAGAAGGCGTCGCGAAACCAGCGCATGGTCAGGCCGGTAAAGAAGCTGATGGATTCCGCCTGCGCCATGCCGGGAATGACATGAGGATTAACACGAATATTCATCTGCGGATCGGTGCGCACCTGCGGCAGGTTGACCACCTGCTGCCAGAAAGTGCCGCCGAGTACCGCGGTTTGCCCGGCGCGCACCACCCCAAGGCCCAGGCAGCCGAGCTGGACGTCGCCGCCGCCCATCACCACCGGCGTCCCGGCGCGCAGGCCGCTCTGCTGTGCCGCCGTTTCGGTGACGGCGCCCAGCAGGGTACCGGTCTCTTTGACCGGCGACAGCATATCGGCGCGCAGCCCGGCCATATCCAGCAGCGCCGGGCGCCAGTCGCGGCTGAACAGGTCGAGCATGCCGGTGGTGCCGGCGTTTGACGGGTCGACCGCCAGCTCGCCGGATAGCTTCGCCGCCAGCCAGTCGCTGATCATGGTGATGGTGGCCGCTTTGCGGTAGATATCGGGGCGGTGGTGCGCCAGCCACAGCAGGCGCGGCATGGCGCTAAGCGCCAGGGTTTGCCCGGAGACCTCGTATACCTCGGATTCAAAACGATAGTCGTGGATCTCCTTAAGCTCCGCCACTTCGCGGCTGGCGCGGGCATCAACGTTGGCGCAGGCCCAGATGGCCTCGCCGTTGCGGTCATAGAGGACGATCCCTTCGCGCATCGAACAGCAGGCGACGGACTGAATATCGGCGGCAGAGAGCCGGGCGGCGTCGAGCGCCTGGCGAATGCACTGGCAGGCCAGCTGCCAGTTGGTAGTAAGGTCGAACTCCATCGAGCCGGGGACGTTATCGACGCTCAGGTGTTTCCATTCGGCCTGGCCTACCGCCAGCTGGCGGCCATTAAGATCGAAAATGACCGCCCGAATGCTGCCGGTCCCGGCATCTAACGCTAACAGGTAACTCATGACATGCGCCTCGCTGTTGTCGCGCGGCGCCAGGCCGTCAGGAGGCCAGTGCGAGCACCGCGCGTGCTGTTGTCTCTTCCGTTACCAGGCCATTAATGCGCTTGCCAATCAGAGCGGCATGAATCGCCTGCGCTTTTTGTTCTCCCCCGGCGACGCCGACGATGGTGGGCAGCTGCGCCAGCTCATCAAGGGTTACGCCGAGGAGTTCCCGATGGATCTCCAGTCCTTCTACCGGCCGGCCGTCGGCCTGCAGGAAATAACCTAAAATGTCGCCGACCGCGCCTTTGCGCGCGTACATCAGCTGTTCGCCCTCGCTGATATAGCCGGAGCGTAAAATGGTGGCGTCGCGCCGCTGATCGATGGCGCCAATGCCAACCACCGCCGCGTCCGCCGCCGTCGCCGCGAGGATCACGTCGCGCACGCTCGACTCACGGCGCAGGATCTCGGCGACATCCGCCGAAGAGACCCGCAGCGGCGCCGGAATAATGCTGACGCTGCAGGCGGCATCCAGCTGGCCGATGCCGGTCATATACGGGCCGACGCCGCCGGAGAGCGTCACCAGCCGCACCTGCTGCGAGCCGATAAAGCCGCTGAGATGCTGCAGGCAGCTCATGGTGGCTTCGCCGAAGCCGACTGCCAACAATTGCCCCGGTTGCAGAATGCCCATCAGCGATTGCGCCGCGCCGATCCCCAGCCGGGTATTCATCGGCGGAGTGTTGAGCGCCGGCAGCACGCGGGCAATCTTAAGGCCAAAACGCTGCTGGAGTTCGCTTTCCAGCGCCAGGCAGCCCTCATAGCGCGAGTTGATCTGCACGCGGATCACCCCGGACTGACGGCCTTTCTCCAGCAGGCGAGAAATCTTCAGCCGCGGCAGCCCCAAACGCTCGCCGATGTCATTTTGCGTCAGGCCGTCGTGGTAGTAGCACCACGCCACCCGCGCCACCAGCTCTTCCTCGGCTAACGCCAGCCCGGCGTAGCGGTTCTCTTCCGTAATGCGTTTTTCGCTCATAAATTGAACTCTTATAAAAATTTAGATCATATGTTCGCTATTGCGCGGTCGGAAAGTGTGAGCCGACTGGCAAAACGGATCTTTCATCGCTGGCGCCTTTTTTCCTGACAATCTAAAGCACCAAACTGTGATCTTCGCACGGTTGTAAATATAGTTCACCGTCTACGCTTTTGAACATTATTAAATTTAAAAATCATTTGTTCAAACGAGGCGCGACGATGAAGCCACTGCTTGAAGCTCGCCAGATTTGCAAACAGTTCTCCGGTGTTGCGGTGCTGAAGGGCATCGACTTCACGCTGCATGCGGGCCAGGTACATGCCCTGATGGGCGGCAACGGCGCGGGTAAATCAACGCTGATGAAGATCATCGCTGGCGTTGAAACGCCGGATAGCGGTGAACTGACGATCGGCGACCGCGCGTTTGCGCGCCTCAATCCGGTGCTGGCGCACCAGCTGGGCATCTATCTGGTGCCGCAGGAGCCGATGCTGTTTCCCAACCTCAGCGTGCGCGAGAACATTCTCTTCCGCCTGTCGAAGCGGGCGGATACCGCCGCGCGGTTGCAGGACAAACTGCAGCAGTTGAACTGCCAGATCAATCTCGACGCCAGCGCCAGCACGCTCGAGGTAGCCGATCAACAGATGGTCGAGATCCTGCGCGGGCTGATGCGCGAGGCCAGGATCCTGATCCTGGATGAGCCCACCGCCTCTTTAACACCGGGTGAAACCGAGAGGCTCTTTAGCCAGATCCGCGCGTTACAGGCGCTGGACGTTGGGCTCGTGTTTATCTCGCACAAACTGCCCGAAATCCGCCAGCTTGCCAGCCATATTTCGGTGATGCGCGATGGCGCGGTGGTGCTGAGCGGCGAGACCGCGGCGTATCGCGATGAGCAACTGATTAACGCGATGACGCCGGCCAGCCGCGACCATGCGCTGAGCGACACGCAAAAGCTGTGGCTGGCGCTACCGGGCAACCGCCGTACGCAACCGCAGGACTTTCCCGTGCTACGGGTGGAAGATCTCACCGGCGAAGGCTTTATCGATCTCAATCTGGAGATCCGCGCCGGAGAGATCGTCGGTCTGGCCGGGCTGGTAGGATCCGGGCGCACCGAATTTGCCGAAACCCTATACGGCCTGCGTCCTTCGCGCGCCGGGCGGATCTGGCTGGAGAACCGCGAGATCAGCCGCGACAGCACCCGCGCCAGGCTGGCCAGCGGGCTGGTCTATCTCCCGGAAGATCGTCAGGTTTCGGGGCTGTTTCTTGATGCGCCGGTGCGCTGGAACACGGTGATGTTCAATCAGCCGTCGTGGTGGCAGCAGGGGAAACGGGAGGCGGCGGTGGTTGAGCGCTATCACCGGGCGCTGGGGATCAAGCTGGCCGATGGCGATCAGCCGGTGCGCACCCTCTCTGGCGGCAACCAGCAGAAGGTGCTGCTGGCGCGCTGTCTGGAAGCTAATCCGTTGCTGCTGATTGTCGATGAGCCGACGCGCGGCGTGGATGTCTCCGCCCGCGCCGATATCTATCAACTGCTAAAAAGCGTGGCCGCGCAAAACGTGGCGGTGCTGATGATCTCTTCCGATCTGGATGAGTTCGTTGGCCTGGCCGACCGGGTGCTGGTGATGCATCAGGGCCGCTACAGCGGTGAGCTGGCGCGACAGGCGGTGACCGTCGATCGCATGATGATCCTGGCCTTTGGAGGGCAGGCATGAAAACGTTACTGAAGAATCGCGAACTGAGCGCCTTCTTTGCCATCGTGGCGCTATTTATTGTGCTGGTGGCGCTCAATCCAGCCTATTTCAGCCTGCAGACTCTGGCGATGATTTTCGCCAGCTCGCAGATCCTCTGCCTGCTGGCATTGGGCGCGACGCTGGTGATGCTGACCCGCAATATTGACGTGTCGGTAGGCTCCACCGTTGGGCTGTGCGCCATCGCCGTCGGCGTGGCGCTGAACAACGGTTACGGGCTGGCGACGGCTATCGCCTTCGCGCTGGCGATTGGCGCGCTGGCCGGGGCGTTTAACGGCCTGCTGGTCGTGGGGCTGCGCATCCCGGCGATCGTCGCGACGCTCGGCACGCTGGGGTTGTATCGCGGGGTGATGTTGCTGTGGACCGGCGGGAAATGGATCGAGGGCTTGCCCGACAGCCTGAAATCGCTCTCGGAGCCGGCGTTTATCGGCGTCTCACCGCTGGGCTGGCTGGTGCTGGCGCTGCTGCTGGCAGGCGGCTGGCTGCTGTCGCGTACCGCCTTTGGTCGTGGTTTTTACGCCGTTGGCGATAACCTCGCCGCCGCGCGTCAGCTGGGCGTGGCGGTCAACCGCACGCGGATGCTGGCTTTTACCCTCAACGGTATGCTGGCGGCCTGCGCCGGGATCGTCTTCGCCGCGCAGATTGGCTTTGTGCCTAATCAGACCGGCAGCGGGCTGGAGATGAAAGCCATCGCCGCCTGCGTACTGGGCGGGATCTCGCTGCTCGGCGGCACCGGCACGCTGCTCGGCGCGTTTCTCGGCGCCTTTTTCCTCACCCAAATCGACACCGTACTGGTGCTGTTCCGCCTTCCCGCCTGGTGGAATGACTTTATCGCCGGCCTGGTGCTGCTCGGCGTGCTGGTGCTCGATGGTCGTCTGCGCCAGGCGCTGGCCCGCCATCAGCGGGCGCTTAAGTACAGCCGTTTCCAGCCCGGTAACAAAGGGGGCAAACAGATTGCCCGCTTTCCCGAACGCAAAAGCAAAGAGGTGGCTTAAATGAAGCTGAAGCTTAACTGGGAAAGCGCGCTGCTGGCGTTGCTGATCGTGGAGATCCTGCTGTTCGGTGCGCTGAATCCGCGCATGCTGGATCTCAATATGCTGCTCTTTAGCACCAGCGACTTTATCTGCATCGGCATCGTCGCGCTGCCGCTGACGCTGGTCATCATCAGCGGCGGGATCGATATTTCGCTGGGCTCGACCATCGGCCTGTGCGCCATCGCCCTCGGGGTGATGACCCAGGCGGGCTGGCCGCTGTGGCTGGTGGTATCGCTGACGTTGCTCTTGGGACTGCTGTGCGGGTTATGCAACGCCGCGCTGATCCACTACACCGGCATCAGCCCGCTGGTGATCACGCTCGGTACGCTGTATCTGTACGGCGGCGGCGCGCTGCTGCTTTCCGGCATGGCCGGCGCGACCGGTTACGAGGGGATTGGCGGCTTCCCCGATAGCTTCACCGCCTTCGCCAATTTAACCCTCGCCGGACTGCCGCTACCGCTGGTGCTGTTCGCGATTATCACCTTTTTCTTCTGGCTGCTGACCCATCGCGGGCGCTTTGGCCGCCATCTCTTTTTACTCGGGCAAAACCCGCGCGCCGCGCGCTATGCCGCGCTGTCGGTGAACGGCATCCCGTATGTGCTGTATGGCCTGGTCGGTATCGCCTCGGCGGTCGCGGCGTTGGTGATGGTCTCCTATTTCGGCTCGGCGCGTTCGGATTTAGGCCGCGACCTGCTGATGCCGGCGCTGACCGCGGCGGTACTCGGCGGGGCCAATATTTACGGCGGCTCGGGATCGATACTGGGTACCGCGCTGGCGGCATTGCTGGTGGGGTATCTGCAACAGGGTTTACAGATGGTCGGCATCCCCAACCAGGTGTCGAGCGCGCTGTCAGGGGCGCTGTTGGTTGTGGTGGTGATGGGGCGCTCGCTGAGCCTGCACCGTGAATGGGTGCGCGCGACCTGGCGGCGTCTTTTCTCGCATAAAACAATCGGAGCATAACAATGAAATTAAAACTGATCGTGCTGGCGCTGGCGATGAGCGTGGTTACCGCACAGGCGGCGGACCGCATCGCCTTTATTCCTAAGCTGGTCGGCGTCGGCTTCTTTACCAGCGGCGGCAACGGCGCGAAAGAGGCGGGGAAAGCGCTGGGCGTGGATGTCACCTATGACGGCCCCACCGAGCCCAGCGTCTCCGGCCAGGTGCAGCTTATCAACAACTTCGTCAACCAGGGCTACAACGCGATTATCGTCTCCGCCGTCTCGCCGGACGGCCTGTGCCCGGCGCTGAAGCGGGCGATGCAGCGCGGGGTGAAAGTCCTGACCTGGGATTCCGATACCAAGCCGGAGTGCCGCAGCATCTATATCAACCAGGGCACGCCGCAGCAGCTCGGCGGCCTGCTGGTCGAGATGGCGGAAAAACAGGTGACCAAACCTGCCGCCAAGGTCGCGTTTTTCTACTCCAGCCCGACGGTAACCGACCAGAACCAGTGGGTGAAGGAAGCCAAAGCCAAAATCGAAAAAGAGCATCCGCAGTGGCAAATCGTCACCACCCAGTTTGGCTATAACGATGCCACCAAATCGCTGCAAACCGCCGAGGGGATCTTAAAAGCGTATCCGGATCTCGACGCCATTATCGCGCCGGATGCCAATGCGCTGCCGGCGGCGGCGCAGGCGGCGGAGAACCTCAAGCGTCAGGGCGTGGCGATCGTCGGCTTTAGTACACCGAACGTGATGCGCCCGTACGTTGAGCGCGGCACGGTGAAAGCGTTCGGCCTGTGGGATGTGGTTCAGCAGGGCAAAATTGCGGTTAACGTCGCCGATCGATTGCTGAAAAAGGGCGATCTAAACGTCGGCGACAGCGTTGAGGTGAAAGATATCGGCTCGCTGAAGGTCGAACCGAATAGCGTGCAGGGCTACCAGTATGAGGCGAAGGGCAACGGTATTGTGCTGCTGCCGGAGCGCGTGGTGTTCAGCAAAGAGAACATCAACAACTACGACTTCTGACGGAGGATGAGATGGCTGATTTAGACGACATCAAAGAGGGTAAGGACTTCGGTATCGACCGCCCGCAGCAGAACACGCTGTATACCCTGAAAGGCTGTGGTTCACTGGACTGGGGCATGCAGTCGCGGCTGGCGCGCATCTTCAATCCACACAGCAACCGCACGGTGATGCTGGCCTTCGATCACGGCTACTTCCAGGGGCCGACGACCGGGCTTGAGCGTATCGACCTGTCGATTGCGCCGCTGTTTGCCGATACCGACGTGCTGATGTGTACCCGCGGCGTACTGCGCAGCCAGGTGCCGGCGGCGACCAATAAACCGGTGGTGCTGCGCGCCTCCGGCGGCAACTCTATCCTGAGCGAACTCTCTAACGAATGCGTGGCGGTAGCGATGGAAGACGCGCTGCGTCTCAACGTCTGCGCGGTGGCGGCGCAGGTCTATATCGGCAGCGAATACGAACATCAGTCGATCAATAACATCATCAAGCTGGTGGATGCCGGCAACCGCTACGGTATGCCGGTACTGGCGGTCACCGGGGTTGGCAAAGAGATGACCCGCGACGCGCGCTACTTCTCGCTGGCCAGCCGGATTGCCGCCGAAATGGGCGCGCAGTTCGTGAAGACCTATTTCGTTGAAGACGGTTTTGAAAAAGTGACCGCCAGCTGCCCGGTGCCGATCGTTATCGCTGGCGGTAAAAAGCTGCCGGAGCACGAGGCGCTGGAGATGTGCTGGCGGGCGATCGATCAGGGCGCTTCCGGCGTGGATATGGGGCGCAATATCTTCCAGTCCAGCGCGCCGCGCGCGATGCTGAAGGCGGTGAAGAAGGTGGTGCATGAGAATCTGAGCGCGCGCGAAGCGTATCAGTTCTGGCAGGAAGAAAAACAGGGAGAGCTGAAATGAACGTCACGCTGGTGGAGATCAATATTAAACCCGAGCGGGTGGATGAGTTTCTCGAGGTGTTTCGCGCCAACCACGAAGGCGCGCTGCAGGAGCCGGGTAACCTGCGCTTTGATGTCCTGCAGGATCCCGAGGTGAAAACCCGCTTTTTTATCTACGAAGCCTATAAAGACGATGAGGCGGTGCTGGCGCATAAGAAGACGCCGCACTATTTAGCCTGCGTCGAAAAGCTGGAGGAGATGATGTCGCAGCCGCGGCAGAAGCGCAGCTTTATCGGCCTGTTACCGCAGGTGTGAGGGTATTCATTCACCCTCCCCCTCTCTCTGAGAGAGAGGGGGAGGGGCACTTATTACGCTTCTTCAACCGAGACGCGCAGGGCCGCCAGCGCCTTACGCGCCGCTTTCAGCACCTGCTCACACTGCTCCAGGGTGAGGGTCAGCGGCGGTTCAACGCGGATCGTCTTGGCGTTGTTTAACGTCCCGGCGACCAGCACCCGCTGTCTGAACATCTCGCTGGCAAAGTCGTAGCCAATCTCGTTATCGACAAACTCGATGGCCATCAACATGCCTTTCCCGCGCACTTCATTCACCAGGTCCGGATACTCCTGCGCCAGCAGGCGGAACCCGTCCAGCAGCATATCGCCTTTCTGCGCCGCCTGCGCCGGCAGGTTTTGCGTCAACAGCACGTTGATGGTCGCCAGCGCCGCCGCACAGGCCAGCGGGTTACCGCCGAAGGTGGTGGTGTGCAGGAACGGGTTGTCGAACAGCACCGAGAAGACCTCTTCCGTCGCCACCGTTGCGCCGATCGGCATCACGCCGCCGCCGAGCGCTTTCGCCAGACACAGAATGTCGGGCTGGACGTTCTCATGCTCGCAGGCGAACATCTTGCCGGTGCGGCCCATGCCGGTCTGCACTTCGTCGAGGATCAGCAGGGCGCCAAACTCGTCGCACAGCTTACGCACCGCCGGCAAATACCCCTGCGGTGGGAGGATCACGCCCCCTTCGCCCTGAATCGGCTCGAGGATCACCGCCGCGACATCATCACCGGTTTTCTTGCACTCGCTAAGAATGGAGCGCATGGCGTTGATATCACCGAACGGCACGTGGCGGAAACCCGGCAGCAACGGCATAAACGGTTTGCGGAAGGTCGATTTCGCGGTGGCAGACAGCGCGCCCAGCGATTTACCGTGGAAGGCGCCGCTGGTGGCGATGAAGGTAAATTTACCGCGCGGCGACTGATAGGCTTTCGCCAGCTTGATGGCCGCCTCTACCGATTCGGTACCGCTGTTGCAGAAGAAACTGTACTTTAGTTTGCCGGGCGTTAAGGCCGCCAGGGTTTTCGCCAGCATCGCGCGTAGCGGATCCAGCAGTTCCTGACTGTGAAGCGGTTGTTTCGCGAGTTGATTCTCGACGGCGGATACCACAACTGGATTACGGTGCCCTACATTGAAGATGCCAAACCCACCAAGGCAGTCGATAAATTCCTGTCCCTGGGTGTCGACAAGCGTATTTAACCCTCCCGCTTGCCACTCTACGGCTCCGTAATCCCCGCCGGCTGTGACCGATTTTCGATACTCTAAAAACCCCGGATTCACATGCTCTTTAAAGTATTCCCTGACCTCCTGGTTAAGTGCTTTCATTTCCTCATGATCAAGCGTGCGCTTTTCAATGAGATTCAGTGCGTGTGCGCTGCAGGCCAGAGCCGATGCGCTGGAAGGTAACCTGTTCAAAATGTGCTCCTGGGGCGGACGTATCACACGATACTGGATTAAGTATTGCAGGGATTACGCCAGTTCGGCAGAAGCGGTAAAAATCGGGATAAATGCAAGGTAAAAGACGAAATGTGTAAAATTTAATCTCATTGCGCCACTATTGGCACGTTTTATTCCTGAGCCGACGAGATTTTCTGCCTTGCTGCGGTGAGCGGGGCGATCCGCCGTGGTGCGGGCTGCCCTGGCACGGGGCAGCCGGTGGTGAAAAAAGAGGCTTAGTCGAGCTGAGAGATCTCCATCGCCGCCCGGTCGATAATGCCGATGATCTGCTTGAGCTGGGCGGCACTGCTGGCCTGCTGGTTCACTTTCAGGTCGAGGACCGCTTTGAAGTTTTCCAGCGCGCGCTTCATCTGCGGATCTCTTCGCAACTCACAGCCGACCATCCGGGCCTGCAGGCGCTCCTGGATATGGGCCAGATGCTCCTGGTTCTCCGCGTGCAGCTGTTTTCCCTCCTCGCTGATGACGATTTTTTTGCGTCCGTTGTCGTCTTCCACGCTGATAAGGCCCTGGTCCTGGAGCAGATCCAGCGTCGGGTAGATCACCCCCGGGCTGGGGCTGTAGTTCCCCTGGGTAAGCGTTTCGATCTCTTTGATCAGCTCATAGCCGTGGCTGGCGCTGCGGCTGAGGATGTCCAGAATGATCAACCGTAGCTCGCCGTGGCCAAAGAAACGCTGGCGACGTCCGCCGCCGCGGCGGCCATGGTCGCCGTGTTCGCTGGGGTCACCGTGGCGCCCGCGTGGCCCACGCCCCTCTTCATGATGATGTCGCATGGTTACCTCCTGTTGTGTTTTGATATATCTAATTTATATCTAAAAAATGAATGTTAGCAATGCTGGTTGTCATTTATTTTTTAATGTATTGATATTTATGTTTTTATTTTTGAGTTGTGGATTTTGATGCGGTTTGTTTTGACTATATCAAAAAAAGACTTGCATTGTTTTTAGTTGGCAATCATTATCATTTGCATCAAATTTAGATATATCTATTTCCTGTCACGAAGGCGAACGATGATGACAAAAACAAAAGCAGACAAGTACCCGCAGCGTGTCCGCAATGAGCTGCGTTTCCGTGAGCTGACGGTGCTGCGCGTAGAGCGCGTTGGCGTGGCGTTCCAGCGCATCGTGCTGGGAGGCGAGGCGCTGGAAGGCTTCGCTTCCCGCGGCTTTGACGATCATACCAAGCTTTTCTTCCCGGAGCCGGGCGCGGCATTTGCCCCGCCGCAGGTGACCGAGGAGGGGATTGACTGGGGCGAGGGCGTGCGGCCAGCCACCCGCGACTATACGCCGCTGTACGATGCCGAACGTCACGAGCTGGCTTACGATTTCTATATCCACGATGGCGGTATTGCCAGCCGCTGGGCGCTGGAAGCAAAAGTGGGCGATAAGCTGGTGATCGGCGGGCCGCGCGGCTCGCTGGTGGTGCCGGAAGATTATGCCTGGCAACTGTATGTCTGCGATGAGTCCGGCATGCCGGCGCTGCGTCGTCGTCTGCTGGGATTACGCCAGCTGCCGGTGACGCCGCAGGTGACAGCCATCGTCACAATCGCCGATGCGTCATATAAAGATTATCTGGCGGATCTCGACGGCTTTAACATCGAGTGGGTGGTGGGCCACAATCCGGCGTTCGTTGCCGAGCGTCTGGCGCAGGTTAAGGTGCCGGCGGAGGATTATTTCATCTGGCTGACCGGCGAAGGCGCGGTGGTGAAATCGCTGCTGGCACGCTTTGAAGACGAGAGTATCGATCAGCAACTGGTGCGTTCCCAGGCGTACTGGCACAGCAAGTAAACAGCCATCGTGGTAAAACCCGGATAGCGGCTTGCGCCTTATCCGGGCTACCGGCGGTGCCGTTTTTTTGTCGGGTGGCGGCTAACGCCTTTCCCGACCTATCATGCGGCGGTGTGACGTCGCCCCGGTAAGCGCAGCGCCACCGGGGGAGACTTATCGTTCCGCGAGCGCCTTAAACACCATCGCCACCGCGTGGGCGCCGGGGTCCATATTGCCGAGCAGGCTATCGCTATTGAGATAGGACGCTCGTCCGGCGCCAGCTTTGCCCGACTGGCAGGTGCGATCCGCGCCGGCCTGCGCCGCGGCAAAAGCGGCCTGCAGATTATCCGGTTCGGCGAGCAGCGCCGCCAGCGCCGGCTGCAGAGCGTCGATCATCGTCCGGTCTCCCTCATCGGCTCCGCCGTAAAACTTCATCTGCTCCAGGCCGGCGTTCAGCGCCTCGGCCACGCTGGCGCCTTGCCCCAGCTTCTGCCCGGCAGCGGTGAAGAAGATCGACATCAATACCCCGCTGGAGCCGCCCATCACCACCGTCAGGCGTTCGCCGATCAGCGCGAACAGCGTTGGCAGATCGTTTAGCGGCAACTGCTGGCGCTGCAGCAGGTCGGCAATCTCACGCGCCCCGGCGGCGAAGGTGGAGCCGGTATCGCCGTCGCCCACTTTGGCGTCCAGCGCGTTGAGATGGGCTTCAAGGCCGGAGAGGGTGCTGGTCACCTGCGCGACGTAATCGCCCACCTGCGGGTTGGTTGAGGGCGTAAAGTCGACGCGCGCGCTGGCGAGAGTGGACGGCATGATGTTAACTGCCCGCGGCTGCACCGGCTTCTGCCAGCTGGCGGTTTCCACATCCGACAGCAGGGCTTTCTCAATACTCTCTTCCAGCACGATGGTGGTCAGCGAGAAGCCTTTCATATCCAGCGCTGTCACCAGCGAGGCCGGGCCTATCAGCCAGTCAACGCGCGCCTGCAGCGGGGTGTTGGCCAGCTCGCGGGTGAGGATCGCCATCTCAGCCACCGACACGCCGCCGAGGTTATTAAGCATCACCGCCAGGCGGCCGGTTTCCGGCAGGGCGTCAGTCAGTTTTTCCACCATCAGGTTGACGATTTCCGCGCTGTTATGCGTGGCGATGGTTGAGGCCCCGGGCTCACCGTGGATGCCCATTCCCAGCTCGGCGTGACCGGCCTGATGGCGCGGCGCGCTTTCCGCTTCCTGCGGCAGATGACAGCTGGCCAGCGCCACCCCGATACTGGCGGTATGGTTGGCGGCATATTGCGCTTCACGCAGAACGGTGGCGAGGTTGAAGCCGCGCTCGGCGAAATAGCCCGCCACTTTATGTACCAGAATGGTCCCGGCGATGCCGCGCGGCTGTTTGTTATCCGGCAGCGAAATGTCGTCGCCAACGATCAGCATTTCAACGTTATAGCCGAGTCGGCGCGCTTTCTCCGCCGCCAGACCGAAGTTAAGCCGGTCGCCGGTGTAGTTTTTGACGATCAGCAGGCAACCTGCCTCACCGGTCACCGCCTGAATGGCGGTAAGCACCGCGTCGACGCTCGGTGAGGCGAACAGATCGCCGCAGACTGCAGCGGTCAGCATGCCTTTACCGATAAAGCCGACGTGCGCCGGTTCATGGCCGGCGCCGCCGCCGGAGATCACCGCTACGTTGTTTTTATTCAGGTCGCGACGGACCACTACCCGGATCGCCGGGTCGCTCTCCAGCCGGGCGAGGTTATTCCACGGGCTGGCGATAATGGTTCCCTCAATCACATCGTTGACGAGGCTGGCGCGCTGGTTAAAAAAGAATTGAGACATAGTGGTTCCTGAAGAATAAGCGAAAACTCACCCTCCGGAGGCAGGCCTCCGGAGCGGTAACGGTCAACGTGAATTTTAGTCACGGATAAGGCGTTGGTTACGCATATCGAGCGCGATGGCTTCGCCAGGCTGAATATCATTCAGCGCCTCGCCCTGCAGGCACAGCCAGGCGATCCCCGCGGCGCGGGCGATAATCGCGCCGTGGGCCTGTTCGCTGCCGTCGCGCAGGCACAGGCCTTTGACGAGGCTGGCATCCAGCTGTAAGACGGTCGATGGATAAATGTTGTCGGCAATAATAATCGTCGGCTCGCCGGGCGTCGGCAGCGTCTCCTGAATACCCTGCAGATGGCGCAGGGTGCGCTGCAGAATATCTTCGATATCGATGTAGCGCGCCTGCAGATAGGGGTCTTCCAGCTGGCGGTACTGGTGGCTGATCTCCATCAGCACCTGATGCCACGCCCATTCCGCCGAGCATTGTTCGGTGAGCAGACGATCGTTGGCGGCATCAAACAGATCGTCATCATCGAGCAGAGTGTGGTGCCCGGCGAAGATCGCCGCGATGTCGGCGTTCAATTTATTTTCTGCCAGCTCGGTCAGGGCGGTGAGATCCGCCAGCGTCTGGTCAATGGCCCGGCGCAGGCGCTGCTGTTCGCGGGCGACATCGGCGGCAGCCGGGCTGACTGGCTGGATCAGGGCCAGCGGATAGCGCAGCGCAACGCCTTCGACGCGCTCGGGCGTTGCCGGAGCCGCTGCCGGTTGCCCCGCAGGTGATTCACCGAAGTTATCGGCGGCCAGCGCCTGAAACGCCGCCAGCGCCGCGTCGGCATCCGGACCGCGGGCCAGCAGCCGCAGTTTATCGTTGCGGCGTACCTGCAATAGCGCGATTTGGTTGAGGCTGTCCGGTTTGACGCACTTCCCGTTTTTCTCCAGCAGCAGATCGGCATTAAAACCCGCCAGCGCGGCGACCAGCTTCGACGCCGGTCGCACGTGCAGGCCGTTGTGGTTCTGAATGATCACCGCAAGCGATTTGCGGTCGCCGTCGTCGGCAAGCGTCGGCGTTGGCGCGGCGTCAGGGGTTGGCGAAGGTAAACCCAGTTGGATCCGCTTGGCTTCCAGAGCGCTCATGGCATCGGCGATCACCTTGTCGATCCCGGCGCCGGAGGCGGCGCTGACGGTGGCCGCCAGCGTCCCTTCCACCAGCGGCGCGGCGCACAGCCGCACCTTCGCGGCAATCGCCGGATCGAGCAGATCGAGGGCGGTTTCGGCGCTGAGCAACGCGCTGCCGATATCCATCATCACCAGCACGTGATCGGTATCGGCGACGGATTCAATCGCTTCCATGACTTTTATTGGATCGGTGCCGATCGGGCTGTCGGGGTCGTCGATCCCGGCGGCGATCGCCAGCTTGCAGCCATCGTTCATTAACATCTGCCGGGCCAGTTCTCCGACACCTTCGCCCAGCCGGGCGCTATGAGAAACAATAACCAGGTTTACCATCGCGATTTCCTTACTCTTTGGCGGCGGCGGCCAGCATCTGAACCATAAACAGCACCGAGGTTGCGCCGGGATCCTGATGTCCGATGCTGCGCTCGCCGAGATAGCTGGCGCGGCCTTTACGTGCCTGCATAGTGATGGTGGCGTGGGCGGCGCGCTCGGCCACTTCGCAGGCGGCATCCAGCGCGGCGGCGATCGACAGGTGCTGCTCGCTGGACTGGCGCAGGGAGTCCGCCACCGGTAGCCAGACGTCGCACATGGTTTTATCCCCTGGCTCCGCTTTGCCGCGGTTGACCACCCCGTCCGCGCCTTCGCGGATCATCAGGTACAGTTCGTCGAGGGTCAGGCTTTGGTGGGCCTGGGTGACCTGCGCGGCGCGAATAAAGAAGGTGCCGAACAGCGGGCCGCTGGCGCCGCCAACGTTGGAGAGCAGCGTCATACCGGTATTTTTGAGAATAAAGCCGATGTCTTTATCGGCGATCGACGGCAGCTTTTCCACCACCTTGCTGAAGCCGCGGTGCATATTGAGGCCGTGGTCGGCATCGCCGATCTCTTTATCGAGGCCGGTGAGAAAATCGCTCTGTTTGGTGAAGATATCGCCGCAGCGGTACAGCCAGTCGACGATTTGCGTTCTGTTCAGTGACATGGTGTGCTCCTTAGTTTCCCCAGTTCAGCGCCGGGGTATGAACCGGGGCGTCCCATAGCGCCAGCGTCTCATCATCCACTTTCAGCAGAGTGATGGAGAAGCCCGACATATCCAGCGAGGTACAGTAGCTGCCGATGAGGTTGCGTTCGATGATGATGCCGGACGCTTCGCAGCGCTGGGCGAGGTGGTTATACACGCCATACAGTTCAGAAAGCGGGGTGGCGCCGAGGTTATTGACCAGCGCGATAACCCGGTCGCCGTTTTGCAGCGCGGTTTTGCTCTGCTTCACTTCCTGCCACGCGCCCTTAACGGTATCCCACTGGCGCAGCGTGCGGCTGTAGGCGCCGTTTTCCAGTAGGGTATCGAACATCTCATCGACGGTTTGGTCCAGCGAGCTGAAGCGGCGGCGGTCGATGCCCGGCTCGCCGTGAATGCCGACGCCAAACTCCATCTCGTCATCTTCCAGCGTAAAGGAGGGCTGCCCGGCGGCGGGTACAGTGCAGGCGCCGAGGGCGATACCAATCGAGTGGCCAAGATTGTTCAGGCGGCGGCCCAGTTCAGCACAGGCTTCCAGCGAGTCGCCGCGCTCGGCGGCGGCGCCGACCAGTTTTTCGATCAACACGGTATTGGCGACGCCGCGGCGACCGGCGGTATAGAGGCTATCTTTCACCGCCACGTCGTCGTCGACCACTACGGTGGTGACTTTAATGCCGCTCTCATGCAGCAGCTCGGTGGCGGTTTCGAAGTTCAGGATGTCGCCGGTGT
This sequence comes from Klebsiella sp. A-Nf5, assembly GCF_002810545.1. NCBI lineage: Bacteria > Pseudomonadati > Pseudomonadota > Gammaproteobacteria > Enterobacterales > Enterobacteriaceae > Klebsiella > Klebsiella sp. A-Nf5. The sequence continues at coordinate 123,468 of NZ_PIOG01000138.1, forward strand.
AGTTTTTGATAATCAGCAGAACGCCTTCGCCGCCGTCAATTTGCATCGCGCATTCGAACATTTTGTCCGGCGTCGGCGAGGTGAAGATTTCCCCCGGGCAGGCGCCAGAGAGCATCCCCTGGCCGATGTAGCCGCAGTGCATCGGCTCATGGCCGCTGCCGCCGCCGGAGAGCAGGGCAACCTTGCCGGCCACCGGCGCGTCGGCGCGGGTGACATACAGCGGGTCCTGATGCAGGGTCAATTGCAGATGGGCTTTAGCCAGCCCCTGTAATTGTTCATTCAGTACATCTTCAACACGGTTAATCAGCTTTTTCATTATTCAGTGCTCCGTTGGAGAAGGTTCGATGCAGCCTCTCTGCTGACGGAGGCGGTCATCGTGTAGGGGTATCGTCTGACGGTGCAGCGTGCCTGGCGATATGATGATTCTGGCTGAGCGGGCGAAAAAAAGAATGCCCCTGCGATTAGGTTCCATTACGAAACATTGCTTCCTGGTTTTGTTTCTTTATGGAACGTTTTTGCTGAGGAAACGATGAAAATGCGAGCTGGCGCGCTTTTTTTCTCCTGCCATAGGCGCCGGTCAGGGGGGCTGACGAAGTGGGTGGGAAAAAATTTTTTGCTGATTTTCATCCGACAGTGGGAGAAAAGACGGCCGAAAAAGGGGGATGGTAAGGGCATTATGCGGCAGAGGAGCGGATCGCGATCGCAATCCTGACGGAGAGTAGGGTTTTTTGTTCCAATATGAAACGTAAAAATTTAAGCTGTGTTTCATATCAGAACAAAAAGGTGAAAGATTTTTTTGTTCCCTGCCGGCCCTACAGTGATCGCACTGCTCCGGTACCGTTCCATTCAGGCCGCGTTTTACCGGCCGGCGCGGATAACGCCAGGGCTCATCATGTCTACATGCGCACTTATTTGAGGGTGAAAGGAATGCTAAAAGTTATTCAATCTCCAGCCAAATATCTTCAGGGTCCTGATGCTGCTGTCCTGTTCGGTCAATATGCCAAAAACCTGGCGGAGAGCTTCTTCGTCATCGCCGACGACTTCGTGATGAAGCTGGCGGGGGAGAAAGTGGTGAATGGCCTGCAGAGTCACGATATTCGCTGCCATGCGGAACGGTTTAACGGCGAATGCAGCCATGCGGAAATTAACCGGCTGATGGCGATTTTGCAAAAACAGGGCTGCCGCGGCGTGGTCGGCATCGGCGGCGGTAAAACCCTCGATACCGCGAAGGCGATCGGTTATTACCAGAAGCTGCCGGTGGTGGTGATCCCGACCATCGCCTCAACCGATGCGCCGACCAGCGCGCTGTCAGTGATCTACACCGAAGCGGGCGAGTTTGAAGAATATCTGATCTATCCGAAAAACCCGGATATGGTGGTGATGGACACGGCGATTATTGCCAAAGCGCCGGTGCGTCTGCTGGTCTCCGGCATGGGCGATGCGCTCTCCACCTGGTTTGAGGCCAAGGCCTGCTACGATGCGCGCGCCACCAGCATGGCCGGGGGGCAGTCCACCGAGGCGGCGCTGAGCCTCGCCCTCCTGTGCTATGATACGCTGCTGGCAGAGGGCGAAAAGGCGCGTCTGGCGGCACAGGCCGGGGTGGTGACCGAAGCGCTGGAGCGCATCATCGAGGCGAACACCTACCTCAGCGGCATTGGTTTTGAAAGCAGCGGCCTCGCCGCCGCCCATGCGATCCACAATGGCTTCACTATCCTCGAAGAGTGCCATCACCTGTATCACGGTGAGAAAGTGGCCTTCGGTACCCTGGCGCAGCTGGTGCTGCAGAACAGCCCGCTGGACGAGATTGAAACCGTGCTGGGCTTCTGTCAGCGCGTTGGTCTGCCGGTGACGCTCGCGCAGATGGGTGTCAAAGAGGGGATCGACGCGAAAATCGCCGCGGTGGCGAAAGCCACCTGCGCGGAAGGGGAAACCATTCACAATATGCCGTTTGCAGTGACCCCGGAGAGCGTTCACGCCGCTATCCTCACCGCCGATCTGTTAGGCCAGCAGTGGCTGGCGCGTTAATTCGCTGTGACTAAACCGCTGGCGCAGGTCAGCGGTTTTTCTTTCTCCCCTCTGGCAGTTGCTGCCGGAGGGGTTCTCTATGGTAAAACGCGGAAAAGGATATGACTGTTCAGACTCAGGATACCGGGAAGGCGGTCTCTTCCGTCATCGCCCAGTCATGGCATCGCTGCAGCAAGTTTATGCAGCGCGAAACCTGGCAAACGCCGCACCAGGCCCAGGGCCTGACCTTCGACTCGATCTGTCGGCGTAAAACTGCGCTGCTGACCATTGGTCAGGCGGCGCTGGAGGACGCCTGGGAGTTTATGGACGGCCGTCCCTGCGCGCTGTTTATTCTTGATGAGTCCGCCTGCATCCTGAGTCGCTGCGGTGAACCGCAAACCCTGGCGCAGCTGGCTGAACTGGGATTTCGCGACGGCAGCTACTGCGCGGAGAGCATTATCGGCAGCTGCGCGCTGTCACTGGCCGCGATGCAGGGGCAGCCGATTAACACCGCCGGCGATCAGCATTTTAAGCAGGCGCTGCAGCCGTGGAGTTTCTGTTCGACGCCGGTGTTTGATAACCACGGGCGGTTGTTCGGCTCCATCTCCCTCGGCTGCCTGGTGGAGCAGCAGTCCAGCGCCGACCTCTCCCTGACGCTGGCCATCGCCCGCGAAGTGGGGAATTCCCTGCTCACCGACAGCCTGCTGGCGGAGTCCAACCGCCACCTCAATCAGATGTATGGCCTGCTGGAGAGCATGGACGATGGCGTGATGGCGTGGAACGAGCAGGGCGTCCTGCAGTTTCTCAATGTTCAGGCGGCAAGACTGCTGCATCTTGATACCCAGGCCAGCCAGGGAAAAAATATCGCCGATCTGGTGACCCTCCCGGCGCTGTTGCGCCGCGCCATCAAGCACGCCCGCGGCCTGAATCACGTTGAAGTCACTTTCGAAAGCCAGCATCAGTTTGTCGACGCGGTGATCACCTTAAAACCGATTGTCGAAGCACAAGGCAACAGCTTTATCCTGCTCCTGCACCCGGTGGAGCAGATGCGACAGCTGATGACCAGCCAGCTGGGTAAAGTCAGCCACACCTTTGAGCAGATGTCAGCCGACGATCCGGAAACCCGGCGCCTGATCCACTTTGGCCGTCAGGCGGCGCGCGGCGGCTTCCCGGTGCTGCTATGCGGCGAAGAGGGGGTTGGGAAAGAGCTGCTGAGCCAGGCCATCCACAATGAAAGCGAACGGGCGGGCGGCCCTTATATCGCCGTCAACTGCCAGCTGTATGCCGACAGCGTGCTGGGCCAGGACTTTATGGGCAGCGCCCCCACTGACGATGAGAATGGCCGCCTGAGCCGGCTTGAGCTGGCCAACGGCGGCACCCTGTTTCTGGAAAAGATTGAGTATCTGGCGCCGGAGCTGCAGTCGGCCCTGCTGCAGGTGATTAAGCAGGGGGTGCTCACTCGCCTCGACGCCCGGCGCCTGATCCCGGTGGATGTGAAGGTGATTGCCACCACCACCGTCGATCTGGCCAACCTGGTGGAACAGAACCGCTTTAGCCGCCAGCTGTACTATGCGCTGCACTCGTTCGAGATAGTCATCCCGCCGCTGCGCGCCCGGCGCAACAGTATCCCGTCGCTGGTGCATAACCGGCTGAAAAGCCTGGAGAAGCGTTTCTCTTCGCGGCTGAAAGTAGACGATGACGCGCTGGCGCAGCTGGTGGCCTACTCGTGGCCGGGGAATGATTTTGAACTCAACAGCGTCATTGAAAACATCGCCATCAGCAGCGATAACGGCCACATTCGCCTGAGTAATCTGCCGGAATATCTCTTTTCCGAGCGGCCGGGCGGGGATAGCGCGTCATCGCTGCTGCCGGCCAGCCTGACCTTTAGCGCCATCGAAAAGGAAGCCATCATTCACGCCGCCCGGGTGACCAGCGGGCGGGTGCAGGAGATGTCGCAGCTGCTCAATATCGGCCGCACTACCCTGTGGCGCAAAATGAAGCAGTACGATATTGACGCCAGCCAGTTCAAGCGCAAGCATCAGGCCTAGTCTCCTCGATACGCGCCATAGAGAACAGGGCATCCGACAGACGATTGCTGTAGCGTTTGAGCGCGTCGCGCAGCGGATGCGAGCGGTCCATGGCCATCAGCAAGCGTTCGAGCCGACGGGCCACCGTGCGCGCCACGTGCAGCTGGGCGGAGGCGAGATTCTTCCCCGGGATCACAAACTGTTTTAACGGGCCGCTCTCGGCCATATTGCGGTCGATAAGCCGCTCCAGGGCGGTGATCTCCTCTTCGCCGATCGTCTGGCTCAGGCGGGCCAGGCCCCGCTCATCGCTGGCCAGTTCAGCCCCCAGCACGAACAGCGTCTCCTGAATCTGATGCAGGCTTTCCCGCAGCCCGGCGTCGCGGGTCGTGGCGTAGCAGACGCCCAGCTGGGATATCAGTTCATCGACGGTACCGTAAGCTTCGACGCGAATATGGTTTTTCTCGATGCGGCTGCCGCCGTACAGGGCGGTGGTGCCTTTATCCCCGGTGCGGGTATAGATACGGTACATTCAGTTTCTCTCACTTAACGGTAGAACTTTTACCAGCTGCCCGGCGTTGGCGCCGAGCGTACGCAGATGATCGCCGCTATCGGTGATGTGCCCGGTGGCCAGCGGCGCGTCCGCGGGCAATTGGGCATGGGTTAGGGCTATCTCGCCGGACGCGCTGAGCCCGATGCCTACCCGCAGGGGCGAGCTTCTGGCCGCCAGCGCGCTCAGCGTACCGGCGTCACCGCCTCCGTCATAGGTTATGGTCTGGCAGGGGACCCCCTGCTCCTCCAGCCCCCAGCACAGCTCATTGATGGCGCCGGCATGGTGCCCGCGCGGATCGTAAAACAGGCGTACACCTGGCGGTGAAAGCGTCATGACGGTCCCCTCGTTAACCCTTAGAAGGCCTGGCGGAAAATCGCGGCAATCTCCTGCTCGTTGCCTTTACGCGGGTTCGAGAACGCGTTGCCGTCTTTCAGGGCCATCTCCGCCATGTACGGGAAGTCGGCCTCTTTTACCCCCAGATCGCGCAGATGCTGCGGAATACCGATATCCATCGACAGACGCGTGATAGCGGCGATCGCTTTTTCCGCCGCGTCGAGGGTGGACAGTCCGGCTATGTTTTCGCCCATCAGTTCAGCGATATCAGCGAATTTTTCCGGGTTGGCGATCAGGTTATAGCGCGCCACGTGCGGCAGCAGGACGGCGTTGGCCACGCCGTGCGGCATGTCGTACAGCCCGCCCAGCTGGTGCGCCATGGCGTGCACGTAGCCGAGGTTGGCGTTATTGAAGGCCATCCCGGCCAGCAGAGAGGCGTAGGCCATATTTTCCCGTGCCTGAAGGTTGCTGCCGAGGGCCACGGCCTGGCGCAGATTGCGGGCGATGAGGCGGATCGCCTGCATGGCGGCGGCGTCAGTGACCGGGTTGGCGTCTTTGGAGATATAGGCCTCTACGGCGTGGGTCAGGGCATCCATCCCGGTCGCCGCGGTCAGGGCGGCCGGTTTGCCGATCATTAGCAGCGGATCGTTGATGGAGACCGACGGCAGGTTGCGCCAGCTGACGATCACAAACTTCACTTTGGTTTGGGTGTTGGTCAGGACGCAGTGGCGGGTGACCTCGCTGGCGGTGCCGGCGGTGGTGTTGACCGCGACGATGGGCGGCAGCGGGTTGGTCAGGGTCTCGATTCCGGCATACTGGTACAGATCGCCCTCATGGGTGGCGGCGATGCCGATGCCTTTGCCGCAGTCGTGCGGGCTGCCGCCGCCCACAGTAACGATGATGTCGCACTGTTCGCGGCGAAATACGGCGAGGCCGTCACGCACGTTGGTGTCTTTTGGGTTGGGCTCGACGCCGTCAAAGATCGCCACCTCTATACCGGCCTCCCGCAGATAATGCAGGGTTTTATCCACCGCGCCATCTTTAATTGCCCGCAGGCCTTTGTCGGTGACCAGCAGGGCTTTTTTCCCCCCCAGCAGCTGGCAGCGTTCGCCGACCACGGAAATAGCGTTGGGGCCGAAAAAATTAACGTTTGGCACCAGATAATCAAACATACGATAGCTCATAATATACCTTCTCGCTTCAGGTTATAATGCGGAAAAACAATCCAGGGCGCACTGGGCTAATAATTGATCCTGCTCAACCGTACCGCCGCTAACGCCGACGGCGCCAATCACCTGCTCATTAAAAATAACGGGCAGGCCACCGCCAAAAATAATAATTCGCTGTTGGTTGGTTAGCTGAAGACCATACAGAGATTGTCCGGGCTGGACCGCTGGCGTAATTTCATGGGTACCTTGTTTGAGGCTGCAGGCGCTCCAGGCTTTATTCAGGGAAATATCGCAGCTGGAGACGAAGGCCTCGTCCATCCGCTGGATAAGCAGCGTATTACCTCCGCGGTCGACCACGGAAAATACCACAGGTACGTTGATCTCAGTGGCTTTTTGTTGCACCGCTGCCGCCATTTTCTGGGCGGCGGCCAGGGTGATTGTCTGAACTTGTTGGCTCTTTTCCATCATTCTCTCCCGCGCCAGGATAATGCTGTCGCGTATAGTCAGTAGGGGGCGATAGTAAAAAACTATCACCAGACGGTTGGCTTGCTTTATTTTTGTTAGCGTTATTTTGTCGCCCGCCATGATTTAGTCAATAGGTCTAAAACGGCTTCGGGAAAACGCGAGGGGAGGCTTTTTTCATTAATTGATTTATATCATTGCTGATGATCACATTTTTTATTTTTGCCGTGGGGATGGAGTTTCACAGTGAAACTGTTTGCCGATTTAACGTGCCAAATTGAAACGAAATTAATTTTATTTTTTTCAGCACTGGCTCATTTAAAGTTCCGCTATTGCCGGTAATGGCCGGGTGGGCGGTGACGCTGGCCCGGCGTGTTCGCTACCGCCTGCGGATTTCACCTTTTGAGCCCATGAACAATGAAAAGATCAAAACGATTTGCAGTACTGGCCCAGCGCCCTGTTAATCAGGACGGATTGATTGGCGAGTGGCCTGAAGAGGGGCTGATCGCGATGGAAAGCCCCTTTGACCCGGTCTCGTCGGTAAAAGTGGAAAACGGTCTGATCGTCGAGCTGGACGGCAAGCGCCGGGACCAGTTTGACATGATCGACCGGTTTATCGCCGATTACGCGATCAACGTTGAGCGCACGGAGCAGGCGATGCGCCTGGAGGCGCTGGAGATAGCCCGCATGCTGGTGGATATTCACGTCAGCCGGGAGGAGATCATTGCCATCACCACCGCCATCACGCCGGCCAAAGCGGTTGAAGTGATGGCGCAGATGAACGTGGTGGAGATGATGATGGCGCTGCAGAAGATGCGCGCCCGTCGGACCCCCTCCAACCAATGCCACGTCACCAATCTGAAGGATAATCCGGTGCAGATTGCCGCCGACGCCGCCGAGGCCGGGATCCGCGGCTTCTCCGAGCAGGAGACCACGGTCGGTATCGCGCGCTACGCGCCGTTTAACGCCCTGGCGCTGTTGGTCGGTTCGCAGTGCGGCCGCCCCGGTGTGTTGACGCAATGCTCGGTGGAAGAGGCCACCGAGCTGGAGCTGGGCATGCGTGGCTTAACCAGCTATGCCGAGACGGTATCGGTCTACGGTACCGAGGCGGTATTTACCGACGGCGATGATACGCCGTGGTCAAAGGCGTTCCTCGCCTCGGCCTACGCCTCCCGCGGGTTGAAAATGCGCTACACCTCCGGCACCGGCTCCGAAGCGCTGATGGGCTATTCGGAGAGCAAGTCGATGCTCTACCTCGAATCGCGCTGCATCTTCATTACCAAAGGCGCTGGGGTGCAGGGGCTGCAGAACGGGGCGGTGAGCTGCATCGGCATGACCGGCGCCGTGCCGTCGGGCATTCGGGCGGTGCTGGCGGAAAACCTGATCGCCTCCATGCTCGATCTCGAGGTGGCATCGGCCAACGACCAGACCTTCTCCCACTCGGATATCCGCCGCACCGCGCGCACCCTGATGCAGATGCTGCCGGGCACCGACTTTATTTTCTCCGGCTACAGCGCGGTGCCGAACTACGACAACATGTTCGCCGGCTCGAACTTCGATGCGGAAGATTTTGATGATTACAACATCCTGCAGCGTGACCTGATGGTCGATGGCGGTCTGCGTCCGGTGACCGAGGCGGAAACCATCGCCATTCGTCAGAAAGCGGCGCGGGCGATCCAGGCGGTTTTCCGCGAGCTGGGGCTGCCGCCGATCGCCGACGAGGAGGTGGAGGCCGCCACCTACGCGCACGGCAGCAACGAGATGCCGCCGCGTAACGTGGTGGAGGATCTGAGCGCGGTGGAAGAGATGATGAAGCGCAACATCACCGGCCTCGATATTGTCGGCGCGTTGAGCCGCAGCGGTTTTGAGGATATCGCCAGCAATATTCTCAATATGCTGCGCCAGCGGGTCACCGGCGATTACCTGCAGACCTCGGCCATTCTCGATCGGCAGTTCGAGGTGGTGAGCGCGGTCAACGACATCAATGACTATCAGGGGCCGGGCACCGGCTATCGTATCTCCGCCGAACGCTGGGCGGAGATCAAAAATATTCCGGGCGTGATTCAGCCCGACACCATTGAATAAGGCGGTATTCCTGTGCAACAGACAACCCAAAATCAGCCCTCTTTTACCCTGAAGACCCGCGAGGGCGAGGCGGCTTCTGCCGATGAGCGCGCCGATGAAGTGGTGATTGGTGTCGGCCCTGCCTTCGATAAACACCAGCATCACACCCTGATCGATATGCCCCATGGCGCGATCCTCAAAGAGCTGATTGCCGGTGTGGAAGAAGAGGGGCTTCACGCCCGGGTGGTGCGCATTCTGCGCACGTCCGACGTCTCCTTTATGGCCTGGGATGCGGCGAACCTGAGCGGCTCGGGGATCGGCATTGGTATCCAGTCGAAGGGGACCACGGTCATCCATCAGCGCGATCTGCTGCCGCTCAGCAACCTGGAGCTGTTCTCCCAGGCGCCGCTGCTGACGCTGGAGACCTACCGGCAGATTGGCAAAAACGCCGCGCGCTATGCGCGCAAAGAGTCACCTTCGCCGGTGCCGGTGGTGAACGACCAGATGGTGCGGCCGAAATTTATGGCCAAAGCCGCCCTGTTTCATATCAAAGAGACCAAACATGTGGTGCAGGACGCCGAGCCCGTCACCCTGCACGTCGACTTAGTAAGGGAGTGACCATGAGCGAGAAAACCATGCGCGTGCAGGATTATCCGTTAGCGACCCGCTGCCCGGAGCATATCCTGACGCCTACCGGCAAACCATTGACCGACATCACCCTCGAGAAAGTGCTCTCTGGCGAGGTGGGCCCGCAGGATGTGCGGATCTCCCGCCAGACCCTTGAGTACCAGGCGCAGATTGCCGAGCAGATGCAGCGCCATGCGGTGGCGCGCAATTTCCGCCGCGCGGCGGAGCTTATTGCCATTCCTGACGAGCGCATTCTGGCTATCTATAACGCGCTGCGCCCGTTCCGCTCCTCGCAGGCGGAGCTGCTGGCGATCGCCGACGAGCTGGAGCACACCTGGCATGCGACGGTGAATGCCGCCTTTGTCCGGGAGGCGGCGGAAGTGTATCAGCAGCGACATAAGCTGCGTAAAGGAAGCTAAGCGGAGGTCAGCATGCCGTTAATAGCCGGGATTGATATCGGCAACGCCACCACCGAAGTGGCGCTGGCGTCCGACGACCCGCAGGCGAGGACGTTTGTTGCCAGCGGCATCGTCGCGACGACGGGCATGAAAGGGACGCGGGACAATATCGCCGGGACCCTCGCCGCGCTGGAGCAGGCCCTGGCGAAGACGCGGTGGTCAATGGCCGATGTGGCTCGCATTTACCTTAATGAAGCCGCGCCGGTGATTGGCGATGTGGCCATGGAGACCATCACCGAGACCATTATCACCGAGTCGACCATGATCGGTCATAACCCGCAAACCCCGGGCGGGGTGGGCGTTGGCGTGGGGACGACCATCGCCCTCGGGCGGCTGGCGACGCTGTCGGCGGCGCAGTATGCCGAGGGGTGGATCGTACTGATTGACGACGCCGTCGATTTTCTAGACGCCGTGTGGTTGCTCAATGAGGCACTCGACCGGGGGATCAACGTCGTGGCGGCGATCCTCAAAAAGGACGACGGCGTGCTGGTGAACAACCGCCTGCGTAAAACCCTGCCAGTGGTGGATGAAGTGACGCTGCTGGAGCAGGTCCCCGAGGGGGTGATGGCGGCGGTGGAAGTGGCTGCGCCGGGCCAGGTGGTGCGGATCCTGTCGAATCCCTACGGGATCGCCACCTTCTTCGGGCTAAGTCCGGAAGAGACCCAGGCCATCGTCCCCATCGCCCGCGCCCTGATTGGCAACCGTTCAGCGGTGGTGCTCAAGACCCCGCAGGGCGATGTGCAGTCGCGGGTGATCCCGGCGGGCAACCTCTACATTAGCGGCGAAAAGCGCCGCGGAGAGGCCGATGTCGCCGAGGGCGCGGAAGCGATCATGCAGGCGATGAGCGCCTGCGCTCCGGTACGCGACATCCGCGGCGAACCGGGTACCCATGCCGGCGGTATGCTCGAGCGGGTGCGCAAAGTGATGGCGTCCCTGACCGGCCATGAGATGAGCGCGATATATATCCAGGATCTGCTGGCGGTGGATACGTTTATTCCGCGCAAGGTGCAGGGCGGGATGGCTGGCGAGTTCGCCATGGAGAATGCCGTCGGGATGGCGGCGATGGTGAAATCGGATCGTCTGCAGATGCAGGTTATCGCCCGCGAACTGAGCGCCCGACTGCAGACGGAGGTGGTCGTGGGTGGCGTGGAGGCCAACATGGCCATCGCCGGGGCGTTAACCACTCCTGGCTGTGCGGCGCCGCTGGCGATCCTCGACCTTGGCGCCGGTTCGACGGATGCGGCGATCGTCAACGCGGAGGGGCAGATAACGGCGGTGCATCTCGCCGGGGCGGGGAATATGGTCAGCCTGCTGATTAAAACCGAGCTGGGCCTCGAGGATCTTTCGCTGGCGGAAGCGATAAAAAAATACCCGCTGGCCAAAGTGGAAAGTCTGTTCAGTATCCGCCACGAGAATGGCGCGGTGGAGTTCTTTCGGCAAGCCCTTAGCCCGGCGGTGTTCGCCAAAGTGGTGTACATCAAGGAGGGCGAACTGGTGCCGATCGATAACGCCAGTCCGCTGGAAAAAATTCGTCTCGTGCGCCGCCAGGCGAAAGAGAAAGTCTTTGTCACCAACTGCCTGCGCGCGCTGCGCCAGGTTTCACCCGGCGGTTCCATCCGCGATATCGCCTTTGTGGTGCTGGTGGGCGGCTCATCGCTGGACTTTGAGATCCCGCAGCTTATCACGGAAGCCCTGTCGCATTATGGCGTGGTCGCCGGGCAGGGCAATATTCGGGGAACAGAAGGGCCGCGCAATGCGGTCGCCACCGGGCTGGTACTGGCCGGTCAGGCGAATTAAACGGGCGCTCGCGCCAGCCTCTCTCTTTAACGTGCTATTTCAGGATGCCGATAATGAACCAGACTTCTACCTTAACCGGGCAGTGCGTGGCCGAGTTTCTTGGCACCGGACTGCTCATCTTCTTCGGCGCGGGCTGTGTCGCTGCGCTGCGGGTCGCCGGGGCCAGCTTTGGTCAGTGGGAGATCAGTATTATCTGGGGCCTTGGCGTCGCCATGGCCATCTACCTGACGGCCGGCGTCTCTGGCGCGCACCTTAATCCGGCGGTGACCATTGCCCTGTGGCTGTTCGCCTGTTTTGAACGCCGCAAGGTACTGCCGTTTATTGTCGCGCAGACGGCCGGGGCTTTCTGCGCCGCCGCGCTGGTGTATGGGCTCTATCGTCAGCTGTTTCTCGATCTTGAACAGAGTCAGCATATCGTTCGCGGCACTGCCGCCAGCCTTAACCTGGCCGGGGTCTTTTCCACGTACCCGCATGCGCATATCACCTTTACACAGGCGTTTGTCGTGGAGACCACCATTACGGCTATCCTGATGGCGATGATCATGGCCCTGACCGACGACGGCAACGGAATTCCGCGCGGGCCGCTGGCGCCGTTGCTGATTGGCTTACTGATCGCTGTGATCGGCGCGTCGATGGGACCGCTAACCGGCTTTGCGCTGAATCCGGCGCGCGATTTCGGCCCTAAACTGTTTACCGGTCTGGCCGGGTGGGGCTCGATCGCCTTTACCGGCGGGCTGGCGATCCCCTACTTTCTGGTGCCGCTGCTGGCGCCGGTGGTGGGGGCGATTATGGGGGCGTTTTTATACCGCAAGCTTATCGGCCACCATCTGCCGTGCGAATGCGGTATCGATAAGTGAGACGGGGCCTGCCGCGTCACGGCGGGTAACGAGGTTAACTTTCCCCGGCGGGACGCCGGGGAGCAGGATTATTTTTTGATGGCCGCGCTGAGGTCGCCGAGTTTAGCGGCGGGGTTCTTGTGGCACTGCTGCAACATTTTTGGCACCGAGACGGTCTCGACTTCATGCCAGTCGACATAGTCGCCGCCGCTGAAGTCGGTGTTGCGATTCACGACCCAGAAGGCCACGGGGGTCATGCTTTTCGGGTTCATATCCATAAATTCCTGACAGGTCATATTCTGCGGTGTGGTTTCCTGAACCGCAAACGCCGGGCTGGTCATCAGACAGAATGTGGTGGCCGCCGCGGTCAACACGAGTGCTTTAGGTAAATTCATTTTCTTCTCCAGTGATAAAATACGGCTTAAGCCTGAGCATGCTTCATCTTATTGCGCAGGACCAGAAAGCCGATGGCGCTAAATATCATTTCAACGCCGATAAAAGCGGTGATAAATAACCAGCTTTGCTGCGGGTTCATTGCCAGCCACAGGCAGGCGATAATTAAATCCAGCAAACCGATAAAAATATTCCAGCCAGCGCCGCTTTGTTTTCGGGTTTTACATCCGCTGACGATGCGGGAAATACCGCCGAGAACAAATAAAAAGCCGAATAAGAAGGCCAGACTGCTCATGCCATTGAGGGGATTGACGACAAAGCTCAGGCCGAGCACGATCCAGGCAATGGCGAAGATCAGCGCCACCAGGCGCGATTTCCAGTGCTGCTGACGGAAGACAATTAAGCTGTACAGCGAATAGAAACCACAGATCATCAACAACATGCCGGTGACGACGGCGAGATACCAACCAGCGACCAACGGCCAGGCCAGGCAACAAGCCCCGCAGATAAACAGCAGGGCGGCCATCATGCCGGCATGCCGTTTATATCGTAAGAAGACGCGTGGGCTAAACGCATTTAAGGTGTAATGGCTAAACATAAACATAATTGCTCCGCAGATCCCAGTTGGCGGCCTGGCGCTGAAATAAATGTATGGTTTATTCAGCGGGCCAAAATAAATGTCTAATGAAAATAGTAGGCCGCGCTATCGCCTGGCGTAAATAAGAGCGCCGAGGTCACTTTATACGCCTTGTCTGACAGCTGTCAGACAAGGCCCGCAATATCGCTTCCGGGCTCTGATTCTCAATAACCACGATATTTTTTAAGCTGGCTGCGTTTGGTGATGCTTACCGATTTTAATCAGGAGTCAACAATGAAAAAAGTTATTCTGGCGAGCCTGCTGGCAACCATGATGAGTACCTCTCCGGTGTGGGCGGCAGACAGCGCGACGGCAGCGCCAGCCACGGCGGCCACGGCACAGGTTCAGAAAGAAGCTGCCGATGTGCTGCAGGTGGCGGTGCAGGGCGCGAACGCAATGCGCGACGTCCAGTTTGCCCGTCTGGCGCTGTTCCACGGCCAGCCGGATAGCGCCAAAAAACTGACAGACGACGCCGCCGCGCTGCTGGCCGCCGATGACGCCAGCTGGGCAAAGTTCGTGAAAACTGACGCCACAGCAAAAATGATCGCCGATCGCTATGTGGTGATCAACGCGACCGTCGCCCTGTCTGAAGACTACGTGGCCACGCCGGAAAAAGAGAGTGCCATTAAATCTGCCAACGAAAAGCTGGCGAAAGGTGACCAGAAAGGGGCTATCGATACCCTGCGCCTGGCCGGCATTGGCGTGATCGAGAACCAGTATCTGATGCCGCTCAACCAGACCCGCAAAGCGGTGGCGCAGGCGCAAAAACTGCTGAAAGCCGGGAAGTATTACGAAGCGAATCTGGTGCTGAAAGGCGCTGAAGAGGGCATTGTGGTGGATAGCGAGATGCTGGTGGCAGGTAACTGATCCTCGTTCCACCCTGAGAGAGCGCAGAGGAAGAAACTGACAAGGATGTCCCCTTAACGCTCGGGCAGCGGACTGCCCGAGCGGAACGGCTAGCGGCCGATCAGGGCGTTGATTTCGCCGTCGATCTCGCGCATGACGCCGGTGATGTGCTGTACCACCTCCAGACAGCTTGCCGGCGTCAGCGAATCAGGTCGCTTAGCCTCAAAAGGGGCGCACAGTTGTTGTAGCGCAGTAATCCCCAGAATTTGTGCTGAACCGTGCAGACGGTGCAGCGCCCGCAGAAAGATCTGCGGTTCATGCCGGACGATAGCCTGTCCGGCGGCCTGCAAATCTGTGGCCGACGCATCGCGGAACGTCTCCAGCATTTCAGTCATCAGCGCCTGGTCTCCCCCGGTATTTTCGGTCAGCACGCTGAGCTTCAGGTGCCGGGTGACGTTAGGAGATGCGCGGCCCTCCGCTAAACGGCTGAGCTCATGGCTCAGCGTCTGAACCGACACCGGCTTAAACAGACACATATTCATCCCGCTGGTCAGACATGCCTCACGCGACTGCGGGAGTGCGCTGGCGGTCACGCCCCAAATGACCAGGCCCGGATAGCGACGGCGTAACGAGGCCGCCAGCGCCAGACCATCTTTCTTCGGCATATTGAGGTCCGTTATCAGCAGATCGTAATGTTTGCTGGCGAGCTTATTCTCCGCCTCTTCACCGTCGCAGGCTTCATCGACGCTATAGCCGATGGTGCTGAGCTGGCGTTTAAGCAGCAACCGGTTGGTGGGATGGTCGTCCGCTATCAAAATCGCCAGCCCGGGCAGGGCCTGCGGCCTGGCGGGCAATGCCTGCGGCGCATGAATCGCGCAGCGACTCGCCTTGACCGGCAGAGTGAGGGTGAAAGTTGTTCCTACACCCGGGTGACTGACCATCTCCAGCCGACCCTGCATCAGCGCAACCAGCTCTTTGCAAATGACCAACCCCAGTCCGGAGCCGGTCTGCTGGCGCCCCTGGCGTGCCTGAGCATAGCGGTGGAAGAGGGTAGCCTGCTCTGCTTCACTGATCCCGCAGCCGCTGTCGCTGACGGTGAGGGTCAGCTCCCCCTGCGTCTCATCCGCTTGCACCAGCCGGCAGCTGACCTGAATCGCGCCCTCGGCGGTGAACTTCAGCGCATTGCCGATGAGATTATTGAGGATTTGCCGTAGCGCCTGCGGGTCGAGCCACAGCATGGTCCCTTCCTGCAGCGCGTTATGGTGGTGCAGAACGATGCCCTTTTGCTGCGCCAGCGCGCCGAAGGTGTGGCACTGCTGCGACACTAACTGTGCGACATCGCTCCACTGCGGGGTGACCTGGTATTTTCCCGATTCAATCTTGTCGATATCAAGAATATTGCCGATAAGCCCCAGCAGGGTTTGCGCCGTTGACCCCGCCAGCTCGATCGCTTCTTTACGCTGGCCGATGTTCAGCTCCGGGTTCGCCAGCAGTTCCAGAAAGCCGACAATGGCGCTCACCGGCGTGCGCAGCTCGTGGCTCATGCTGGCCAGAAAGCGGCTCTTCGCTTTTGTCGCCTGAATCGCTTTATCTTTCTCGTGCTCCAGCGCCCGGGAGAGCGCCTCCTTCTGCGCCAGTTCTTCTTCCAGCCGCTGTTGGGAGTCTTTGCGTTTGCGCACTTCCCGGCACAGGGAGAGTCCCCAGCCGAGGCTGATGGCGATCAGCACCAGCGCAAAGGCGATCAACTGGTAAAACTGTCGGCTGTACTGGCTCCAGTTCTCAATTTGCTGGCTGGATATTTTCGACCACTTCTCGGTCATCTGCAGAATATCCCGTGGCGGAATCGCCTGCAGCGCTTTGCCAAGAATGGCGGCCAGCACCGGTTCATCGCGCGGGATGGCCAACCGAATGGCGGCGACCGGGAGTCCGTCGATGCGGGTGTAGTGCAGACCCTGTGGATAGTAATGATCGATCATATAGCGGGCGGAGAGTTCCGAGGCCACTGCGGCATCCACTTCGCCCTCTTCCACCATCTTCATGGCGATACCAATGTTATCTGTCTCCACCCAGTTGACCTGTGGAAAGCGCGCTTTCAGGTCGTGGGCGGCAAGCGGCCCCACTGGCAGGGCGATCCGCGCCGCTCGCGTCAGCAGATGCTGGTCAGGCGCGCTGCCGCGAGCGACCAGCACAAAAGCCACGTTAATGAGCGGATCGCTGAGGGTGACATAGTCCTGCGGCTGCGAATTGAGGGTGGCGGCGGGCATGATCGCCCAGTCCTCTTTTTCCATGCGCTTTGCCAGATCGTGGCGATTGCGCACCAGGATGGGTTCAAACTGTAGTCCGGTCTGCAGTGAGAAAATATTCAGCATATCGGCCATGATGCCGCGTAGCTCATCTTCGTCATCCACCAGGGTAAAGGGCGGAAAGTAGGGGTTGACCAGCAGGCGGACGCGACGATGCTTCTGCAGCCAGCGCTGCTCCTCGGCGCTAAAGGGGAGGGGGGTATTGAGAAACGACAGATCGCCGCGGTTGAGCCAGTTTTGCATGATCCGCATCGCGGTATCGCTGTCGATGGCATGAATGAAACGATCGAGGATCTGGTGTAACTCCGGCCGATCGTCGCGGGTGACGAAGCGGTTGTGTTGTTCCTGCTGACGAAAATAGTGCGCAATGACCAACGATTGCGAGAAATACTTCGAGATACAGTGGCCAGTAGTGATGTTGTTGCCAATGAAATACTGATTTTCACCGCTGACCACCGAGGCAAGCGCCTGGTAGTCGCTATCGTAAAGGGTGATTTTGGCGTTGGGAAACGCC
The DNA here is from genome assembly GCF_002810545.1 of Klebsiella sp. A-Nf5. Lineage (NCBI taxonomy): Bacteria > Pseudomonadati > Pseudomonadota > Gammaproteobacteria > Enterobacterales > Enterobacteriaceae > Klebsiella > Klebsiella sp. A-Nf5. The sequence continues at coordinate 140,488 of NZ_PIOG01000138.1, forward strand.
TGCTGAATAATATCGAAAAAGGCGCATTCGCGGGTGCAGGCCAGCGTAACGCGGCGGTCAGTGGTCAGCGGCGGCAGGGGGGATTTCAGCGAGGTAACCAGCGCCGGCCAGGTTTTAATCAGCGGCGCGGTTCGCTCCAGGCCCGCGGTGAGCGCATCCCGGTGCGCCACCTGAGTGAGCAAGGTATCGACCTGCCGATCGTCCAGGGCGGCCAGCGCCTGCTGCTCGGTGTCATACTGGCGGATAATCACCTTCAGTCCGAGGCTGCGCTTCATCAGCGCCAGATAGTCGGCGTTAATCCCCTGATAGCTTTCCTCATCGCCGTCATAGACGATGGGCGTCATCTCGGGAAGCCAGGTGCCGATGGTTAACGTCGGTTGTCCGGCAAGCCAGGCTTTCTCCTTAACGCTAAGCGGGATATCGATCGCCGCGATATGAGAATGGCTCTTCAGCTCCAGCTGTTTCATGGCATACGCGGCAGGAGAGAGGCTCAGCGTCAGCCCGACAACGACGGATAAAATAAGACGAACCACCATGCCATCACCCTATTTTATTGCGTTGCGCAAAGTCATAAAGCTCAAGCAGGGAGCTGCAGCCTAATTTATCCATCAGACGGACCTTATAGGTACTTACCGTTTTATTGCTGATATTCATTTTGCTGCCGATGGTGGTGTAGTCGACGCCACAGAGGATATAGCGGAAGACCTTCATCTCCTGCGTTGACAGCGTATCCAGCCGGTCCTGATCGGTGATGCCGTGTGTGCAGAAGCGCTCCAGTGAAAAAGGGAAATAGCTGTAGCCATTATTGGCCGCGTCGATCGCGGCGAGGATATTATTCATTCCCTCTTTTTTACTCACAAAACCATTGGCCCCGCAGTCGGCGCTGCGTTTGCCGTAGAATCGTTCATTCTTTGCGGAAATGACGATGATTTTTCCCTGGTAGCGGCGTTTGCGCAGCTGCTCCAGAACGTCGATGCCACTGAGCTCGGGAATATCGACGTCGACGATCAGCAGGTCAGGCTGCATGCTTTCTGCGGTCTGCACCGCATGGGCGCCGCTGTCGAGTTCTGCCGCGACGGTAATGCCGTTGGTGTCGAGAAGGTTGCGAATGGCAATACGTGCCAATGGATGATCGTCAATGATTATCGCATTCATGGGGGCGTAAATCCTGATATAAAAAAGAATAGCGATGCCTGGTGCAGGTGCGGCGGGGATTATTTTTTATAGGTGCCGGAATAAGGCGCAATTGTAACACAAATCGTTTTCGGCCGGGAAAATATTGTGAATGAGTGCTTGTTGAATATATTTGCATATCTGGATGACAGTTGTAGGAACAGGCGTTCACTGACTTCAGCGCTGTCTGCTGTTAAAAAAAATGCAAACGATTAATCTGCTCTTTTTAAGGTGAGTTGCCGGGAATTCTCTCCGGTGACAGCTGGCAGGTAAAATAATAACAATGGCAAAAGAAAAGCACACACTCTGGCGAAAATGGGTTTGGAAACGACTGATGGCAGGAATCATCGTATTGGCAATGAGTAGCGCGGCGGTGGGAAAGGAGGTAGCGCCCGATGTGGTGCAGACCCGCGATATGATGCGCTGTCAGGATTATCTGCAGCAGGACCCGCGCACCTGGACGCCGATGGTGATCTGGTTGATGAACGATCCTTTTTCACTGCAGCCGCCGGAGTGGACCGACTTTCATGAAGCTGAACTGGTGTTGACGCCGATCCTCACCGAAATCTGCCGCCAGGAACCAGATGCGTGGCTGACTTCGCTGCGTGAACGGCTCAACTCTTACCAGCAGGTGCGGTCGCTGAATTAAGCGACCGCGGTAAAGCGGCAGAAAAAGTGACTAAGTGTGCAGTCAGCGGCCTTCTCCTGCGCAAAGACTCAGCAGCGGCCCGCTTTTTTCGACAGGGCGTCGCAGGTTTTGCTCGCTGGCGTCGGGTTGCTGCCGGCGCAGATAGCATCCGAGACAGTGCTGCCGCCGCCCAGTGGGATCAGCCCGTAAAGTTTCGGCTCGGCGGCTTTCGTCACATAGCAACGATGGCTGGTTTTGCCGATAGTGGCCACAAAGTTGGTTTTCACATCCTGCTGCTTCGCATCGGAAATTGTCACCTGCGAAGCATCGACATTAAAAGCAAAGGCGGCCGCCTCTTTCATTTCACTTTCCGTCGCCATTGGCGGTTTAGCTACGCAACCCATTAATAACAGTGCCAGACAAGTACTGACTGATATATCCCGTATTTTCATCATTTCATCCTTTTTGTGAGTCAACGGGTTATATATAAGAGGGGCGAGAGGGGAGTATTGATTTTGATCAGCTGGCGCAGGCTATGGTTATTTTTCAGATATTGACCTGAAATTTAACGAACCTGGTCGCTGCGGCCGCTGCCGTTTGCTCTCCTGCGTGCCGGCTACCCTCTTTTGCATTCATTTCCGGCGGCAGAAAAATGTAGTTTTAGCCCAACGCCGACCTCATTAATTTTGATAAAACGCGCCAGGCTAACCTTAGCCGCAAGATCGGTACAATGGCATGGATAGAGGGAATCTGGGGACAATGCTTTAAGGTAATCCCCTGTCTTCGTGAGGCGATCTTCATCGGCATTTTGCAGATGGAACCCACCAATGACCGAAACAATGTGATTTTCTCCGGTAACCTGTTTTGCATATTCGATAATGTTAGCTATTCCCGCGTGAGAACAGCCTGTGACTACCACCAGTCCATCTTCTGTCTTTATTGCCAACGCAGAATCATCCATAACGTAATCATCAGTGATTTCGCCTTTATCATCTACCGTTTGGCCTACCGGTGTCAGCATCTCGAATTTATTGTTCCTTGGTATTTGACCAAGGAAGATGATGTTTTCAGTGAGTGGATAAGGTTTTTTGCTGCAAATTTTGTCGAAGAAGAGATCATTTTGATCGAATCTATAGTTGAACCCTATAGATTTTGCATCAAAATACTTTGGGTTTAATGCATCTGGATGGCAAACCAAGTTTATCTTTTTCTCAGGCGTGAAATTTAGGCGATCATAATGTTGGGTTAAATGATTGAGGCCCCAGGTATGATCGTTATGCCCATGAGATAAAACGATACTATCGATAGTGGTTAAATCAATTTTCAACGTTTGCGCATTCTGCAAAAAAACATCCGAATATCCGGTATCGAAAAGGATTTTTTGACCATCATGCTCAATCAGATAGGATACACCAGGCTCACCGACAAGATACCTGTCAATTAATGTATTATTATCAACCAGAACCGTTAATTGCATCAGCAAATCCTCGATGTTGCGCCAACAATATGAAAAGGAAACTCTTTCTATTATGGACCGGTGTTATGCCACATTCATTGCGGATAAGCAATTCACCAACATTTGGCTTGCAGGTTAATGCTGACTAGCCACCTGCAGGAAAAAGAATGCGCATCGCTAAAAAATTCGCAAAGCCCGCTTCTTGCTTGAGTTAGCTATTAATACAGGCGCCGCAATTATCATGTCAATGAAGACGGTGGCAGGGCAATCGCTGTCTTTCATCCCTGACAACTTAACCAGTCTATGAGTATACCGGCATTGCGCCACGCCCTCGTGGTCGACCGAATGAACGCGACCGTCAAGTCGGCCCGTCCGACATCAACGATCCTGAGGGCCGCAGGGATGGAAATGCGCAATTGCCCACATCGCTGACCTGACTTGAGAAACGTCGTATCCAGTAGCATTGCTAATATTGATATATCTTATTTCTATTTGTTATTACTGAATCATTGACAGCATTTGGTTGAACTGATTCAGCCTTGGTGTGAAAGATGAAATTTATAAAAAAATCATGTAGTTAAAATTTAAAGGTTTGTAATCAGCTCGCAAGGTAGAAAGATCGTCTGGATTTTATCCGCTATCATCAAACTGCCAGGAAGGCAGTATGAGTCGTCGTGGTAACTGTCACGATAAAGCAGTTACAGACAGTTTTTTCCCGCTACAGAAACGCGGTAAGTCGCTCTCAGTGATGTTTTTGATGACTTCAAAATGTTTTATAAGAGTAAGCACCGGCATGGTTCGCGCGCTCAGATATCACCAGCAGAATATGAAAACCAATATCATCACTGGTCCGAAAATGTCGGGATTATCCGTGATGGTTATACTGTGTCGGGTATTTTTCTGTTATCTTATCGACTTTTCCTAATATTATTACAGCGTAGGTTGATAAGATTCATTTCAAGTATATCTCGACAGAGAAGCAATCCATCTATTTTAGCCGTAGTAAGACCTAGTTTGCGGATAGTATCATTTTTGATAGTGTAGACCATCTTTTTACTTATGCCTAATTTCGTTGAAAGCTCATGCGTACTGACTCCTGAAGATAGCATTTTTATTATTTTGTACGATTTTTTCCAACCGTTTTTATAGCTGTAGTTTGAGGTTGAGTTAAGTGATGAAAACAAAAAATCAAGAGTTGAGCATTGTGGTGAAATAAGCATTGAATTGTTATTTGTATCATTTTCGTTGAGCTTTAATGGTGTCAATATTATCACGCTAAGATCGTGTGAAGCTGCCAGTCTTAATACTCTACGGCGTTTTCGGAAACAGTGTATATATATTATTATTTTTTGTAGCGGGGTCTTTAATATTTCATCTCGAGTGTGTTTCCAGCTATTTACATTAATGTTATTACTTATGATAAACCCTTCTTTGATTACTGCTTTCAACGCTGCGCTAGCTCCTAATAAGAAAAAAATGTCATCTGAAATGATATGATAGATCATTAAAACCCCTTTGTTTATTTGTTGGAAGCTGTTCGCGTTTGTTTTACATTCAAATTAAATGCTTTATTAATAATGTAAGCATCAAATAGAGGTTTAATTTGTATGCCTTTATGCATCTGGATTCACAATCGCTCAATTAGCTGATGATTAAAATTTCTTTCGGTGCACGAAAATAAAATCTGGTAATGACATAGCGCCATGCTGGGAGGGTTTGATGTCTCATCACACTGGCTTATGAGATGCAGAGTAAGGTCATTTTCCTAAATGGTGAATTTTTTTTGTTAAAACATAAGTAAAACTTGTTATTTAACAACTGGTTATGATGATAAGTAAAACTAAGGTTTTGCTTATACTCAGAAAGTTGTGTGTTAGTCAGACTGCGAACTATTGGGAAGTATTTTTTTAAAATAAAGCGTTAATTACGTTAACGCAGCTCGTTTAAAACATCCGGAGTTATGCTAATGTATTGATATGTTTTGTATTAAAAGTACTTTCATTTTGTTGAGGGGCGTATGGATAAATATATTATTGATAATGAGATTGTTTTCTCCCCTCAGGAGAAACAGCTGTTATCTTTAAAGAATTCATCAACATTTACTATGCATAGCGCCAGCTCCAGTTGTTTGACACTTTTACTTGAGAAACATGGCGAGGTGGTAACCCAGCCTGAACTCATGGTGGCGGGTTGGGGGACGAATGCTATGCGTACCGTATCCAATGCAGCTTACTATCAATGTTTTGTTAATTTGCGTAAGGTTTTCAGGGAATTAGGTTATCAGAAGGAAATACTCACCACGGTCAGAGGGAAGGGAATTCGTGTCAATAAGTATGTTAGAATAAAAAAAGTTGTTGAGGATGGGGCTACCATTTCGCCACTTCGTCAACAGGATATTTCCAAACCAGAACAACCGGTTAAGCATAATTTACGCCGTGCAGAACTTTCCCCGGCTTTTCTGACCTCAGAGGCTGCATTTCTGCCCGCTCGAGAGGCGCAACCGGAGACCGCTAGCGAACCGGTTGTGGTAAAAAAAATATTTTCTCAACGTATAGTCTATCTGCTACTGTTACTTGGTGGCCTGCTATCTATTGCTTTCTTTATATGGACGATTATCAATAAAGAGAACGAGTTTACCATCGATGGCTATCGTAATTTTGCCAAGGAGCCATCCTGTGTTTATTTTAACGACCGAAACGATAATAATGATTTTGTTGTTGGTTTTTTACAACGTCACGGATACAATTGCAGTGCCGGGAAAAAATATTTTGTTTCCTATTTTTCGACTTCACCACGGTTGACTATTTTTATCTGTGGTCCTCAAGCTACCCTCAAATGTGATTCTGTAACCTACATTGTGGATAAAAATGACTAGATCTGTTTTTTCTGCTATATGCATGCTCCTGATGTTTCTTCCATCGGGTGTCTATGCTAATGATGATGTCACTTGTGAAGTTAATCATAGTTTGTATCACGATGATCTTGTGATTAAGGCATTCTACCGGTTTATCCTATCTAAAGGAACTGGGGTGATATTAATAAATGGAAAGGTTAATAATGACAAGGCTGCATATATCATCAGCCGAGAGGTCCGTTTTACTTATAATAAAAAAAGCGCCACTGATTATTTTTTGATAAATGATATCATCCACAAAAATCCGCTGGACAATGTTCCAGATTTCTTGCTCATGAAGCATTATCCCTCATTCTTTGTCGAAAATGGTAACTCTTTAACCTTTCGGATTAAACGAGAGAACAAAAGTGACTTTATTATGAGCTTTGTCAATGCACCTTTTTTTTATTGTAATGGCAGCAGCATCAAACGCTAATTATCGGTATGGTATGGCACCATGAAAAAATCTTCATCCCAGCATGCCTGGAGCTTTTTTTTCATAAATATACGGCAAGCGCCATCAGGTAAACAGTCAATTTTTCCAAATTCCTCCCAGCCGCTTTTCTTGTAGAAACCTGGAGCGTGGATATTCATGGTGTACAGAAATCCGGCAACACACCCTCGTTTTCGGCCTTCATCTTCGAATCGTTGTAATAACCCTTTCCCAATCCCCATTGATCTGAGTTCTGGTGGTAGATAAACAAAATCTATGAACAGTAAGCCCAGGGAAGAACGTCCGAGTATTCCCCCAAGAACCTTCCCACTATTTGTCTCGCGGATAACCACAGATAGAGGCTTTCTGTCACTAATATTGGTAATTTGATCGGTGAAATTTTTCAAACCGTTTTCAATTGATATCAGGTCCTCCAGGGCAATATTTTCTGACACATCTATCCTGAATCCTTCCATTCGTTCCATTCCTTCCTCCTGATTATTGGTTTTTGTCCGTTTTCTATCAAAGGGAGTGCCAAAAAGACTTCACCTATACCGCCCTCCTGAGTCGCACATGAGTCAAGTTCCAAAGGACAGCCCTCAGCATGGTGTTTATCTCGTGGCTTCTGATTTCTTTTACTGCCCTAAGTGATTGCGCTCCATGCCATAATCGTCAATCCAGGTAAATGATTTCAGCTGTGTCCTGAGGGTTGCCGACTGCGGGAGCATAATACTCAGCGACGAAAATGGCTGGAGCAGTCCGTCGGCCGGCAGGTTGCCGATCTCATCCCCGTTATCGAGGACAATTTTTAGCAGGGTATAGTGCAGTGGTGAGAGGTTACTCATCTTAAGGCATATTTTTCCATCGCAGCGTGTTGTTGTTGAGACGATCTTCTTAACGTTCTTTTCGGGGGTTATGTTTGCCAGTGCCGCGGGGCGGTAAAAAAGTTTGATGCGCGTGCGGAAAGCCATCTGCAGCAGAATTTTTTCCCCTTTTCCGGCCCCAGCGGCCTCAGGCGGGATTTCCAGCGCGTTAAGCCAGAATAACGATTCGCGATCGGTCGGCAACGTGCTGCGATCGCCAGCCAGCTGTAGGCGCACGATGCGGGAATCATGTCCGTTGAGGCGGAAAACCGGCGGCTGGATAAGAAATGGCATTCTGATGATTTCCGGACGATCCAGATAGTTGTCCCGGTCGGTCCACAACTGCATAAGGACCGCACTGTTCCCCTCATTCATAATGCTAAACGTTACCTCGCGATCCTGCTCGCTGACCACCAGGCGGGTGAAGTTAATATAGGTTTCAGCCGTTACCGGGGCGGTTAAAAAAATTACCAGAAAAAGTGAAGCCAATTTTGTAATGAAGGCCATGACGTACGCTCCCGGTGGCGATATTTATCTGTAGCGAACGGTAAAGACTACCGCCCCGTTGATACTGCCTGATGTAACGTTATTTTCCGTCTGGTAAAGGCCCGCGCGCAGCGGTACCGAGTAGTTGGCATTACTTTTGGTGGTATCATAATCGTCCAGGAGATACTCAGTATTGAACGACAGGGGTATATCCTGGTCGTTCAGCAACTGAATGCCCACCCCGCTGGCGGTAGAGGCGCTGCTCAGGGCAAAGACCCCCTGCGTATTATCAATAATCGACGAATTTGGGGTAAACAAATAGCTGATGCTGGCTAAGCCGGCAGGACACTTTTTAAAGTCCAGGTTAAAGTCGGTCCGCGAAGTGGTATAGCCGATGCCGGTAAAGCCAGCCCGGCTCGCAGGGGGGAGATCGACGGTAACATTGGGGGTAGTGCAGGTTCCACCGGTGGTTGAAATTACCAGCCCGCCGGAGCGGAACTGGGCGATCATATAGGTGCCGCTACCGAAGGAGGTATTGCCCTGATAGCTTTGGTAATGACGCATATAAACTGGGTCAAAAATGTTGAGACTTCCCGCCGTTAACGACGTTGAGGTCTTGACAAAACGTACCTGAACATCGACGCCAACATTCCATGAACTGCCGCTGTCGCTGGCATTGAATAGCTGCGCGGGCGTCTGGTAAATGCCGTTTTTGGCGGTCAACGGGTACCAGTCGCTGACCTGGCCCTTTACCGTATAACGCCATCGTGCGACGTAACCCAGGCCGGCCTTTACCGCAGTGTTGTAAATCGTGTAGGTCTGGCCATCGATCTGGGCAGTACTCCAGATGGTATAGGGCGGATATGCCTGTACCGCAACAGGGATATCCGAGTCTTGATAGGCGGTGCGATGGTTGCAGGTCCACGCCGTGGGATTCGACGAGGTGAACCAACTGCCGAGTAAATCGCCCACCTCCGCATCTTTGCCCACCTGAACAGTAGCGGAGTCAAAGTACTGATAATAGCCGTTGGTTCTGGTGCAATCGACCCAGCTTCCGTCTGCCCGGGCGAAACCACATAAGCCGCTGAAAGCGAGCAGGTACGGGGCTATAATACGCAAAATGCTTTTCATTATTCACATCTCCTGTTACTGGCAAACTGCGTTAAGCTGCGGCAGCTCACCGGCAGGCGTTGATTTTCCGCTCGGCAGGCGGTAGCTAAATGAGCAGCGTTGGTTTCCTCCACTCCCCCAACGTACGTGAAGCTGTCCGTTCTCATTTTTCACCCGTACAAACGCCTGCCCTCCCTGGGTGACATATCCGACGGTATTGTTAGCTTCATCAAGAACGGATGCACCAAACGGCAGTTCAGTAGACGGGTGTCTGAGTGTCAGAAGCGCAGAGTGGCCGACATCGGTTTTATACTTCATTAAGACCACCGCTCCCGCCGTGGGGACGCTATTCAGGCTGGTAACTTCCAGTGAAATATCGTTTGATAAGCCTTTCGGATCGAGCCCAATGGTATTTTGTCGGTACGGCGTTAAATACGGCACAGCCGCCTTACCCGAGCTGTTTAGCCGCAGGCTGTTGTTATTGGTAATTTTGGCTCCTGCAGCGTGATCTGCTTCAATTACGGCCATGGTGTCGCCCATCACCGGCGTCAGCGCCACGCCGCTCTGCCATGCCACACCGCCGCCGGATAGACTCACCCCGTACTGCTGATAGCCCTTTCCTGCGGACATGCTGCCGCCAATGTTGCTCCACGGCGAGGTCCAGTTGCCGCTCAGACCGCCGGTTGTTCGGGTCCCAACATCCTTGTAACGGTCTACGCTACCAAAGGCGCTATAGCTGTACTGGCGGTTGTCGCCAGCGGTTCCTGCAAGCGAGTTCTGTATGCCCCGATGATCGCGTTCCTGAATGTAGGTGGAGTTGAGATAGGCCGAACGGCCGCTGTCGCCGAGCGGCAGCGAAATGCCGATCGCAATCTTATTATCCCACTTGTCCTTCATCAGGTCCCAGGTACGGCTACCGTTAATGTTGAGGTTAAAACGCTTGAATACATTGGTGTAGCCGAACTGGTATTCCGTATCGCGGCCACTGCGGTTCCAGTAGTCCTGGCTACTGATGCTGATATTAAAGCTGCCCCACGAATCGTCGATATCTTGCGTGGCACTCAACTGAACGCGGTTTTTGCGGTTAGCGGTATCGTTGAACCAGCTGCTGTCGCGTAACTGCCCGGCGCGCAGCCTCATGGCGTCGTCAATACCGTAATAGCCCGAACTAGAATAGCGGTAGCTGGCGAGAGTTACGTTGGTATTCACCACCGGCAGTATTTTGGCAAAAGAGAAGCGTAAGCTTTGCCCTTCACGCTTGATATCGTCGCGCAACGTGCTGCGGGCGTGGGTGATATCCGTCGAAATTGCGCCAGCAGAGGTATTCAGGGCAACGCCACCTGCGACCGATTGATAGTTCTCGCCGCCCAGGATGCCGGTGTAGCCGGTAATCAGGTTGCTGAAGCCGTGGCGCAGCGTGCCCTGCATGATGTCCGGTTTTTCATCCACGGAGGCATTATGGTAGCGTCCACCCATTAAGGTATAGCGGGTGGTGCCTGGGCGCAAAAGTTCTGCAATAGAGGCGTAGGTAACGGTAAAGCGACGCTCGCTGCCGTCCGCTTCTTTAATCGTTACCAGCAGGTCCCCCCCGACCCCTGTCGGATACAGGTCGTCCAGCGTAAATGGCCCCGGCGGCACGGTTGTTTCATAGATACGTGTGCCCCGCTGGCTCACCTGGATCAGCGCATTGGTGTTGGCAATACCGTTGACCACCGGCGCAAATCCGCGCTGAGAATCCATATACATCCGATCGTCTGACGACAGCATCACGCCGCGAAAGCCCACGCTATCAAACACATTCCCGTCGGTGGAGGATTCGCCGATCACCAGCCTGCTACGCAGTGGAATAATCGCACGCTCAAGGTAAGTATTGGTATTGTCGTACTGCCAGCCCTGGCCTTTGTTCCAGTTAAACGAGCCACGGTAGCGCAGACGCCAGGCGTCCCAGTTGATGCCGCCGCGTAGCCCCAGGTACTGTGTTTCCAGCGAGTCGCCGCCGGACATGCTGGAATGGTAGGCGTTATAATCATACTGCAGCGTCGCGGCGGGAATACCGTGATCCCATAGCTCAGGGCTGACGTAGCCCCGGGCATGGCGAAGTAGATAAATCTGTGGCGCCTGAATGTTAATTCGCTGAGTACCAATATCATATTCGGCGCTCAGATCGGGGACGATATCTTTAGCGCGGAGGCAAGCGTTAGCCGATTGTAGCTTTTGTAATATTTCGCTGGTTAACTTATCAATGTTCATACCCAGCATGGAAACCAAATTAATATTAAAACACGGCTTAGCAACGATTGGGTTCTCTTCGTCATAGGTAAAATTAACGTCCGTACGGCCTTTCCATTTATCATTAACATAAATATCAACCGTATGAGTCCCGCTGGCTATGGGATTACCTTGGGAATATGCGCCAACGTCAATAGCTGAACGCATAAATGCACTATTAAAAACAACTTCTTCATTTTCTTTTGCTGATGCCGCTTGAGATAAGGCAATGGATAATATAACCAGTTGTGCAATACGTGATAAACGAACTGAAGAAGTTTTCTTGTTATTATTTTGGCAATTCCTGCTCATTTTTGGTTTCCCCTCCGTAATCATTAATTACACTGTAGAAAAGTGTGAGGCCTTTCAGGCTTTCAGCTCTTTTTGCTGTCAGCGGGAGACTCATTTCACCCTGAGGTGCCAGCATGCGTCGCGGAAAATTATCAACGGTGGCGACAACCGCAGCATGTTTTGATTTACGGATCTCGATGCTGCTGAATGTAACAAAATAGGGGGATTTATTTTTTACATTTAACGTATTGCCGTGCAACGTAAATTTAAGGTTCTTATAAGCCTCCAGAGGAGTTTGCTGAAGGTTGGTTGGACGGTAGAACAATTTAATTCGCGTTCGAAAGGCAAGCTGTAAAAGGTTAGTGCCACTCTCCACTAAACTAGTGGGTTTTGGCGGAACCTCGAGCATATTGAACCAGTACAGCGTCTCCCGGTCCTGGGGCAGGGCGGCATTAGTGAACATGATCCTCACCGCCTGACCTTTTGTGGGGTCGATGCGTACCACTGGAGGATTAATAATAAAAGGAACCTTTACTTCACCGGGTTTAGCTTTAGGATTCCCATCATCAATCCACAGTTGTAACAAATACGGATTCTTACCATTGTTTTTTAACTGGACAACAGCTTCTTTATCTTTTGAATTAAAGATGATGCGTGTTCCGTTAATTGCTACGTCCGCTACAGCGCTTGAGGGAATAATACTCGAGGCTATGAGGATGCAACCGGAGAGTAAATATTTAAACATCAAAAAACCTCATTATTATTGGGAGCAGGCAATCCTGCTCCCTGATTTGTTACTCGTAAACCATGGTGTAATCGACCTGGGTCGTCACGGTACCGGCATTTGCTGCGCCGGTTGCGTAGTACTGAGCGAAGTAGTTTAAGGTGCCGCTACCGCCAGAAATATCAACCGGAACATCGTTTTGACCATTGGCCACGGAAGCGCCGGCGACGATCGGGTTACGCGCAGAGTTCAGCAGCTGAACCTGTACATTGCTTGCCGCATCCGCTACACCAGAATCAATATTCAGACGGCCGCTCTGGCTATCAACATAGGCGCCTGGTTCAAAATAGGTGCTGGCCGTAGCAAGAGCGGTACCGGAGCAGCCGCCCAAAGAGATATTGAACGGCGTTGCACCGGCAGTTGCGCCCGCAGCGGCCAGCGTAGAAGCTGAAACCGTTGGTAAGGTTATGGTTGCACTATTCGTTCCGCCATTAACGGAAATAGTACACGTTGTGTCGGTAATCTTGCCGTTAATAGTGATGGTGCCGTCAGCTGCAATTGCTGAAGTTGCTGCTGCAGAAGAGAGGATCAGCATCAGCGCTGAAAGAGTGTGTTTAGAGTTACGCATAATTTTAATTCCTTTATTTGTATTGGTATAATCAGAAACATAACAATGCTATCGAGGTTATTTTTAATAAATAACTCATGTTTTATTAGCATAGAACGTCGATAGCATCATTTTTCATTAGCAATTGGAAGTGCTTGTTAATGAATGACAACGATGCTCTTGCAATTATTTCAGTATTTGTATGAAATCCCTGGTGGCACATTTTAGATTGGTATGACTCTGTGTGTTATCGCTCCGTTTTAAATTTTCTGGTGGTTGATGGGGGCCAAATAGATAAAATTACATGTTTGTAAATTATGCCTCCATGGTAAACATGAGATTTTGGCACCTATCTATTGGCTGTTTTTTATTTTTATACAGCCAGGGTTCAGCTGCATGTTTAATTTTTAACGTATATAGATGCCCATTTACAATAGTTTAAAGCAATCAAAATTGATGTATTGATTTTCATTTCCTATTGACGTGGGCTCGTTCTCAAATCTTAGTAAACACAATTTAGTAACACATTGAGAGGGTGTTAAAAAATATTATTTAAAATTATGTTGTTATGATTTGTGACGCAGGGTGTTTTATCAGGGAGGGAGATATGCTGGTGTGTTTATTAATCACTTGAGGTTTGCATTATTCTGGTTTTTTATTTTGTTTTAATTTATTAGTCTTGTGTTTTTAATTGTCCGGGCATTTTTTTATGGTGTTATTGGTTGGTTGTGGTGCTTGTGGTGAATTATATGTATTAAAAATGTTAAAACTCATTTATTTTCCAAAACGACATTTTGATAAATGAGAATGTTGCCGACCCCTTAAAGGGGAAAATTCTTATTTATTAACATGTATTATTTTGAAAAGGCAGTTACCAGATTAGCTCCTCTATTTTTGGTTACTTCATAAGGGTTATCTGATTGGCCTGCTACTGTCTGTTTTCGACCCGCAGTATGACCGACCGTTATAGTATCAACTGCCGGAGGTAAAGTATCCTGGCTACCATGTTGTCCGGTTGATTCAGTTTCTGTCACTGACGTCACGGTGAGTGGCGCAATGTTGTCACCGTTTGAGGAGAGATAGACAGCGTTAGCAGGCAGGGGCTTGTTGCCGCCCTGGCTGAACAGTCAGAAATGACAATCAGAATCTGGATTCGCTATCGCAAAAGCGTCACACCCATAACAGACTGACCTATACAGAAAAAGGAATACCTGCACCCATCATTCGAAATGAAAGCGGTTCTGCCTGATGCATATCGTATTGCTCAGTTCAATTAGGGCTGGTCCCCGAAAAGCGCAAAAGAGCTGGCAGACCTGGCCGTGAAGAGAGATAAGAGTATTAAGGATCCGGGGAGGCTGAGCGATAAAATTATTTCTGAAATAAAGACTATGCGAGTGGTTGTTGTTTTGACTATGGCCATGCAGAGGCTGCAGTGGTTTATCTGATCATACTTCTGCGCGATATCGTGTTGTTATCCTGGAAAAGACAAAGGGCCTGCGATTGCTCGCAGACCCTTGATTTTTGGTGGCCCCTGTTGGGTTTGAACCAACGACCAAGCGATTATGAGTCGCCTGCTCTAACCACTGAGCTAAGGGGCCGTGGCGAGGGATTATAAAGTAACTGACGGTTGCAATCCAGCGTAAAGCGCGCAGCTGCTGTTTTTATAAACAATGCATTTTCAATCCTTTATAATCATGTTTTAGCCATACAGCCGGAGAAAACATGATTAGCGATATCCTTGCGCCGGGCCTGCGCGTGGTCTTTTGTGGTATCAACCCGGGGAAGTCTTCCGCCCATACCGGCTTTCATTTTGCCCATCCTGGCAATCGCTTCTGGAAGGTCATCCATCAGGCCGGGTTTACCGATCGGCTGCTGAGGCCGGAAGAGGAGCTGCAGCTGCTGGATACGCGCTGCGGCATCACCATGCTGGTTGAGCGTCCGACGGTGCAGGCCAGCGAGGTCGCCCTGCAGGAGCTGCGCAGCGGCAGTCGTGAGCTGGTTCGGAAAATAGAGGAGTATCAGCCGCGGGCGCTGGCGGTTCTCGGCAAGCAGGCCTTCGAGCAGGCCTTTAACCAGCGCGGCGCGAAGTGGGGCAAACAGGCCATGACTATCGGCATGACTCAGGTGTGGGTGCTGCCCAATCCCAGCGGCTTAAACCGGGCGACGCTTGATAAGCTGGTGGCGGCCTATCGCGAACTGGATGATGCCCTGGCGACGCGCGGCCAGTAGCGGAGATATGCCACTTTCCTCGGATGGCCACCAGAACGCCATAAAAAAAGCTCCCCGCAGGGAGCTTTTTAACAGGCTGTGGACGATGCCCCGAGACGATTAATCGTCGAGGAAGCTACGCAGCACTTCAGAACGGCTTGGGTGACGCAGTTTACGCAGCGCCTTCGCTTCGATCTGACGGATACGTTCGCGGGTAACGTCGAACTGTTTACCCACTTCTTCCAGCGTGTGGTCGGTGTTCATATCGATACCGAAACGCATACGCAGGACTTTCGCTTCACGCGCGGTGAGGCCGGCCAGCACGTCGTGCGTTGCCGCACGCAGGCTCTCGGTGGTCGCAGAATCCAGCGGCAGCTCGAGGGTGGTATCCTCGATGAAATCCCCCAGATGCGAATCTTCATCGTCGCCGATCGGCGTTTCCATGGAGATAGGCTCTTTGGCGATCTTCAGCACCTTACGGATTTTGTCTTCTGGCATCAGCATGCGCTCAGCCAGCTCTTCCGGCGTCGGTTCACGTCCCATTTCCTGCAGCATCTGACGGGAGATACGGTTGAGCTTGTTGATAGTCTCAATCATATGCACCGGAATACGGATGGTGCGCGCCTGATCCGCGATGGAGCGGGTGATTGCCTGACGGATCCACCAGGTCGCGTAGGTAGAGAACTTGTAACCACGACGGTATTCGAACTTATCGACCGCTTTCATCAGACCGATGTTGCCTTCCTGAATCAGATCGAGGAACTGCAGGCCACGGTTGGTGTATTTCTTGGCGATAGAGATAACCAGACGCAAGTTCGCTTCCACCATCTCTTTCTTCGCACGGCGGGCTTTCGCTTCACCGATGGACATACGACGGTTGATGTCCTTCACCTGCTCGATGGTCAGGCCGGTCTCTTCTTCGATCTGGTGCAGCTTCTGCAGACCGCGCTGCACGTCTTCTTTCACTTCCAGCAGCTTCTCGGACCACGGCTTGTTCATCGCTACCGCAGCGTTGAACCAGGTTTCGCTGGTTTCGTTGCCGGTGAACAGGGTGATGAAGTTTTTCTTCGGCATTTTGCACTGCTCAACGCACAGCTTCATGATGATACGTTCCTGAGTACGAACGCGATCCATCATGCTGCGCATGCTGTTGACCAGGTAATCGAACTGCTTCGGCACCAGGCGGAACTGCTTGAAGACTTCAGACAGCTTCAGGATCTCTTCCTGCGCGGCGGCATGGCTACGACCTTTGGCTTTGATGGTGTCGCGCGTCAGCTCGTACTGGGTACGCAGCTCGGCGAACTTCTCGCGGGCCAGCTCAGGATCGATGCTGTTGTCGTCATCGCTGCTGTCGTCGTCGGCGTCTTCTTCGTCTTCGTCTTCGTCGTCATCCATCTCTTCCTGAGACAGTTCGGAACCAACGTGGGTGGCGGTCGGCGCCATATCTTCTTCGGCGTTCGGATCGACGAAACCGGTGATCAGATCGGACAGACGGGCTTCTTCCGCTTCGACGCGGTCGTACTGCTCAAGCAGGTAGGTGATCGCTTCCGGGTATTCGGCAACGGAGCACTGAACCTGGTTGATCCCATCTTCAATACGTTTGGCGATGTCGATTTCGCCTTCACGGGTCAGCAGCTCTACGGTACCCATTTCACGCATGTACATGCGCACCGGGTCGGTTGTCCGCCCGATTTCGGATTCTACGCTGGAGAGCACCTGCGCGGCAGCTTCGGCAGCATCTTCATCCGCGGTGTTTTCGGCAAGCATCAGATCATCGGCATCCGGTGCTTCTTCCATCACCTGAATGCCCATGTCGTTGATCATTTGGATGATGTCTTCGATCTGATCGGAATCGACGATATCTTCCGGCAGATGGTCATTGACCTCGGCATAGGTCAGATAGCCTTGCTCCTTACCACGTTGGACAAGAAGCTTCAGCTGTGACTGCGGGTTTTGCTCCATAAGACGGTATCCACACTTAATTCGTTTGATTGGTGTCGGCAGCGGGCTGTCGACATTTAAAGCGAGGGCGTACTTATATTATTGCCGCTGCGCCTCTGCGCGGCTGTCGGGGGCTTCCCGATCGATACTCGGCACTTAAGCCGTTAAATTCTGATCCTTCACGTTGTTCTGCGTTTTCTTGCTGCCTTGATACAACGTGAATGATATTGTCTGTCATTTATTTTTTCGCCAGCTCCTGGCTGATAGTCCAGAGTTCCCGGCGTTCTTCACTGCTTAAACCGTGTGTGCGATCGCGAGCTATCAACTCTTCTTGTCGCAGTTCCAGCAGTGAATCAAACATATGATTGAGCGAGTCGGTGAAGGTCTGTTCAGCGATATCTTTATCTGCTATATCGTCCCACATCGACAGTTTTTCAAGGGTTGCGGCCTCTTTTGTGCCGCGATATTGCTCTAAAAGTTGCCCGGTTGTCAGACCAGGCTGCGCCAGACAGCTTTTCACCAGTTCGCTGAACAGGCTAAGCCCTGGCATTTTGCGCGAGTCCAGTCCCTCCAGCGGTGGGACTAACGGCGCCAGATCCGGGTTTTGCACCAGCAGTCCTATCAGTATACGCATGGTCGTGCGTTTTAGCTGTGGTACGGGACGCGGCGCGCCATTTTCAGACTGTTTTGGCATTAAACGTTCAAGCTGTGCGTCATCTAAAATGCCCAGCTTGTTGCCCAGTTCCTGACGCAAATAGATGCGCAGCGTTTCGCCGGGTACCTGAGTGATCAGCGGCAGCGCCAGCGTGCTCAGCTGCGCGCGCCCGTCCGGGGTACTCAGATCGACCTGCGGCAGCAGGCTGTTAAACAAGAACGTGGAGAGCGGCTGAGCCTGCTCCATCCGCGCCTCAAACGCCGCTTTGCCCTCTTTACGCACCAGCGTATCCGGGTCTTCGCCGTCAGGCAGAAACATAAAACGCAGCTGGCGACCATCGGTCATGTACGGTAGCGCCGTCTCCAGCGCGCGCCAGGCGGCATCGCGGCCAGCCCGATCGCCGTCGTAGCAGCAGATGACGTTATTGGTCACCCGAAACAGCAACTGGATATGGTCGGCCGTGGTCGAGGTACCCAGCGAGGCCACGGCATAGTTGATGTCGTATTGCGCCAGCGCTACGACGTCCATATACCCTTCGACAACCAGCAAACGCGGTGGTTCGGGGTTGTCCTGCTGTGCTTCATACAGGCCATACAGCTGGCGGCCTTTATGGAATATGTCGGTTTCCGGGGAGTTCAGATACTTCGGCAGGGCATCGCCCAGCACTCGTCCGCCAAACCCAATCACACGGCCTCGCTTATCGCGGATGGGGAACATCACCCGTTCGCGGAAGCGGTCATAACTGCGTCCCTGATCGTTGGTGACCAGCATGCCGGCATCAATAAGCGACTGGCGGTTTTCTTGATTGCCGCCAAAACGTTTTAAAACGTTATCCCACCCGGGGGGAGCATAGCCGATGGCAAAGCGCGTAATCACCTCGCTGCTTAACCCCCGTTTTGCCAGGTACTGGCGCGCAGGGTCGGCGGCGGGCTGCATCAGAGACTGTTGGTAAAACGCATTCAGACCATCCAGTAACTGGTAGAGATTTTGCCGTTGATGGCGCTCTATCTGGCTGGGTCCGTTGCCTGCTTCATAAGGCACTTCGAGGTTGTGCATGGCGGCCAGCTCTTCGACCGTTTCCACGAACTCGAGCTTGTCGTAGTTCATCAGGAAGTCGATAGCATTGCCGTGCGCCCCGCAGCCGAAGCAGTGGTAAAACTGTTTTTCACCATTGACGGTGAAAGAGGGGGTTTTTTCGTTATGGAACGGACAGCACGCGTGAAAATTTTTGCCCTGCTTTTTCAGCTTTACCCGCGCATCGATCAAATCGACGATGTCGGTTCTGGCAAGCAGATCGCTAATAAATACACGTGGAATTCGTCCAGCCATAAGCCCCGTTATTTCTGATGACTATAAACGAAAATAAGCCGCGCATTCCTTTCGGAAGCACGGCCTTACAACTACAACTCGGTCTGAATTGAGAGCGTCGCTCTCAACAGATTAGTACAGACGAGTACGGCGTGCGTTTTCGCGAGCCAGTTTCTTCGCGTGACGTTTCACTGCAGAAGCTTTAGCGCGCTTACGTTCGGTAGTCGGTTTTTCATAGAACTCACGACGACGAACTTCCGCCAGAACACCTGCTTTTTCGCAGGAACGCTTGAAGCGACGCAGAGCTACGTCGAACGGCTCGTTTTCACGTACTTTAATTACCGGCATGTGCCTCTCACCTTTGATTAATTCGGTTTGCCGCTGGCCGCAATGCCAGCTTATTTCAAAATGGTGCGGAATTTTACTGCAACTACTGCTGCTTTGTAAAGCACCGGCGCCTTTTTTGAAAGGGACTTTTATAAGGGTGAGGAGTATACACGAACAGAGCACCAGGGGTGAGCAAAGTTTTACATCGCCGGTCATTGGACCTACACTGCGCGGTATTGAAGCGAGGTAAAACAACTCATGCGTGTACTGGGCATTGAAACATCCTGCGATGAAACCGGCATCGCGATTTATGACGACCAGCAAGGTCTGTTAGCCAACCAATTGTATAGTCAGGTGAAACTGCATGCGGATTACGGCGGCGTGGTGCCGGAGCTGGCATCGCGCGACCATGTGCGCAAAACGGTGCCGCTGATCCAGGCGGCGCTGAAAGAAGCCGGTCTGACGGCGAAAGATATTGACGCCGTGGCCTATACGGCGGGCCCTGGCCTGGTTGGGGCGCTGCTGGTCGGGGCGACCGTTGGCCGGTCGCTGGCCTTCGCCTGGAACGTGCCGGCGATCCCGGTACACCATATGGAAGGGCATCTGCTGGCGCCGATGCTGGAAGATAACCCGCCGGCGTTCCCGTTCGTGGCGCTGCTGGTTTCCGGCGGCCACACCCAGTTGATTAGCGTCACCGGTATTGGTCAGTATGAACTGCTGGGCGAGTCGATTGACGATGCGGCGGGCGAAGCCTTTGATAAGACGGCGAAACTGCTGGGGCTGGATTATCCCGGCGGACCGATGCTGTCGAAAATGGCCGCTCAGGGCACCGAAGGCCGCTTCGTCTTCCCGCGGCCGATGACCGACCGTCCGGGGCTCGATTTCAGCTTCTCGGGCCTGAAAACCTTCGCCGCCAACACCATTCGTAATAATGGCGACGATGAGCAAACCCGCGCCGACATCGCCCGCGCGTTTGAGGATGCGGTCGTCGATACGCTGATGATTAAATGTCGCCGCGCGCTGGAGCAAACCGGCTTTAAGCGTCTGGTGATGGCGGGAGGCGTGAGCGCCAACCGTACCCTGCGGGCGAAGCTGGCGGAGATGATGCAAAAACGCGGCGGCGAGGTGTTCTACGCCCGCCCTGAGTTCTGTACTGACAACGGCGCGATGATTGCCTACGCTGGCATGGTGCGTCTGCAAACCGGCGCCAAAGCCGAGCTCGGCGTGACGGTTCGCCCGCGCTGGCCGCTGGCCGAGCTGCCTGCCGCCTAACGCCTCCTGAAACAGGCCGACGTCACGTCGGCCTGCCTTCCTGACTACTCCATACTTTTACACAGCGAACAGATCGCTCCCTGATGCTTGTGCGAGTGCATCACGTCCGGGCGCTCATACTCTTCCTCACAGCTAACGCATTGATACACGGTGGTGGAGGCGTTCCCCGCCACGTCATAGCGCGGTTCGGCGATACCGTCATCCACCTGCTTAATATAGTAGCGCCCGCGGGTAAGGATCCCCATCAGCGGGGTCATGACAAAGGCGACGACCAGCGCAATCAGCGGCGAGAACGGTGCCAGCGTCGCGCCCAGCAGGCCGAAGAAGGCGCAGATCGATAGCCCGGCGGCCAGGCCAAAGGAGACCACGCCCACCGGGTTAACGTTGTAGATCATGCCGCGACGATACTCCGGCTGCGCCGGCGCCAGCTTGAGCAGGCCTTTATTAAAGGTGATGTCGGTTGCCACCACCACGACCCAGGCGATGGCGAAGTTGGAGTAAAAGCCGAGGATCCACGACAGGGCGCTGAACATATCGCCTTCCATCAGCGCCAGGGCAATCGCCAGGTTGACCACCACAAAAATAATCCGTCCCGGATAGCGTTTGGTGGTGCGGGTCCAGGCGCTGGTCCACGCCAGCGAGCCGGAGTAGGCATTGGTGACGTTAATTTTGATCTGCGAGATCACCACCAGCACCACCGCCAGCGTCAGGGCCAGCCAGCCGGGCACCAGGTTATCGAAGACGCTGACGAACTGCTGCACTGGTTCGGTATTGTGCACCGCCGGGAAACGGGTCAATAGATAGAAGCCGAGGAAGGCGCCGATGATCTGTTTGATCGCGCCTAACACCACCCAGCCCGGGCCGGCGGAAAAGACCGCCAGCCACCAGCTTTTACGGTTCTCCGCGGTCTTAGGCGGCATAAAGCGCAGGTAATCAATTTGCTCGCCAATCTGCATGATCAGCGACAGGCATACCCCGGCGCCGAGCATGATGGCGGTGATATCCACCGTCGACGCGCTGTTTTTACCGGCGAAATGCAGGAAGCCGTCCACCAGCTGCGGATCTTTGACAATCAGCCACACCACCGGCACCACCATCAGCACCAGCCATAGCGGAGTGGTCCACACCTGCAGGCGGGTCAGGGCTTTCATGCCATAGACCACCAGCGGGAGCACCATCAGGGTGGCGATCAGATACCCCATCCACAGGGGGATCCCGAGGCCCACCAGCAGCCCCTGGGCCATGATCGAGCCTTCAAGGGCGAAGAAGATAAAGGTGAAGCCGGCAAAAATAATGCTGGTGATCACCGAGCCGAAATAGCCGAAGCCGGCGCTGCGGGTGATCAGGTCAAGGTCAATGTTGTAGCGCGCGGCGGTGATCGCCAGCGGAATGCCGGTGAGGAAGATCACCAGCGCCGCCACCAGGATCGAATAGATGGCGTTGCTGGTACCCCAGGCCATACCGATGCTGGCGCCGATGGAAAAGTCGGCCAGGTAGGCGATGCCGCCCAGCGCCGTGACCGCGACGACGCCAGGTCCCCAGCGGCGGAAGCTCAGCGGGGCATAACGCAAGGTGTAATCTTCTAAGGTTTCCCGGGAGCCGGAAGTCCGCGTTGTCGCAGGTAATTCAGGGTTGAGATCCAGTGATGACATAGTCATTCCTTAATGGTTAGGCATGACTTGAATTAGCAAACCTTATGCCATATTGCAGGGCAGGCGTGGCGGGGAGGGTGGTGCAGGGTGATAGAAGAGAGAGCAGGGGCTGCACCATCCGGACGCGCCTGCGCCCGGCTGGTGCAAAAGGTCTATTTGCCGAGCATGCCTTTGTCTTCAAGGAAGGCGATAATGGTGCTCAGGCCGTCGCCCTGCTTCAGGTTGGTGAAGGTCCATGGGCGATCGCCGCGCATACGCTGGGTATCGCTCGCCATCACTTCCAGCGACGCGCCCACATAGGGGGCAAGGTCGGTTTTATTGATCACCAGGAAATCGGATTTGGTGATCCCCGGCCCGCCTTTGCGCGGGATCTTCTCCCCTTCAGCCACATCGATGACGTAGATGGTCAGATCCGCCAGCTCCGGGCTGAAGGTGGCGCTCAGGTTGTCGCCGCCGCTTTCCACGAAGATAAGGTCGAGGTTACCGAATTTTTCGCTCAGTGCTTCCACGGCAGCGAGGTTCATCGAGGCATCTTCGCGGATCGCCGTATGCGGGCAGCCGCCGGTTTCCACACCGACAATGCGTTCAGGCGCCAGCGCGCCCGCTTCGGTAAGGATACGCTGATCTTCTTTGGTATAGATGTCGTTAGTGACCACCGCCAGCTGCCAGGTATCGCGCATCGCTTTGCACAGCGCTTCCAGCAGAGCGGTTTTACCGGAGCCGACCGGGCCGCCGACGCCGACGCGCAGTGGGTGTTTATAAGAATTCATGGCTTCTCCTAGGAACGGAATAATCGGGAGTATTGGGTTTCATGCCGGGCAGAGGCGATGGCGGCGAGCGGGGTGGCCGATCCGATATCGCCGTCCGGCGTGGCCAGCGCGCGGGGCATCTCGGCCGCGTAGTGGTCGCAAAGACGTAAAATCAGCTGCTGGGCGGCCTGCTGGCCGAAGGGCACCAGCTTGACGCCAGCCATCACGGCGCTCTCAATCCAGCTGTAGCCCAGGCTGAGGGCCATCTCGGGCAGCGCGATGCGCCAGCGAACGCCGAGCCAGGCCATCCCGGCGAGCTGGCTTTGCTGGCACAGCGTGCGCCACGGCGGCGGACAGTCCGGCTGCCAGTCGCTCAGCAGACGGGCAAACGCCGCGCCGCGGTTGCGCTCTTCGTCCCGCAGCTCACGGGTTTCCCGGCAGGCCAGCAGATAGGCGGTCCAGCGCTGGGCCGCAGCGATATCGCCTTGTTCGCAGGCGCGGTACAGGCGGGCGAACAGCGGCAGGTCAACGGTAAAAAAGCCCGCCGTCATCTGCCGCCGCTGCCAGCGCTCGAAAGCCGCGACATCCGGTACCCAGCCGGCTTCCACAGCCCACTCCAGCCCCTGGGACCAGCTGTAACCACCTACCGGCAGGTTGCTGCTGGCCAGCTGCATCAGCCGCAGGCGTTGTTCCGCTGTCGACATGCTAGTGGCTGTGAGCGTGGTGGGCATGATGAGCATGATGATGACCGTGGCTTTCGCTGGCGTAAGCGCCGGCTTCCGGCTCGAACGGCAGCTGGCCAAAGGTCACCGTCAGGCCGAACTGGCGCAGCATATCGTCCAGCACGTGATCGTGATGGTAGCGCAGCTCGCCCGGCATGATCTGCAGCGGCACGTGACGGTTGCCGAGGTGGTAGCAGGCCTTCGCCAGCATAAACGGATCGTCGCAGCGCACCACCGACACCCCTTCATCAGCGGCAATCACCTGCACAAACTCGGTGCCTTCTTCGTTGCTGAGCACATCGCCGCCGCGCAGCAGCAGGCCGCGGGGCAGCAGCAGGCCGGCTTCCCGGCCATCGTTGAGGGTGACCTTAACCCGGCTTTTGACGCGAACATCAATCGGCAGCGTAACGCTGGCGGTCGCGGCGCTGGGGATCTCCAGACGTTGAGTTAA
Organism: Klebsiella sp. A-Nf5; assembly: GCF_002810545.1. Taxonomy (NCBI): domain Bacteria; kingdom Pseudomonadati; phylum Pseudomonadota; class Gammaproteobacteria; order Enterobacterales; family Enterobacteriaceae; genus Klebsiella; species Klebsiella sp. A-Nf5. The sequence goes on from NZ_PIOG01000138.1 coordinate 164,705, forward strand.
ATAAAGCATCCGCTCTCCTTAAAACAGAAAATACCGTTGCGCCATCGGCAGAACGTCTGCCGGCTCGCTGGTGATGAGTTCCCCATCCACCCGCACCTCATAGGTTTGCGCGTCGACGGTAATGTTAGGTTGCAGGCTGTTGTGCACCATGTCGGCTTTCTGCACCGTACGGCAGCCTTTCACTACGGCGATCGCACTGTGCAGGTTCAGCCGCTCGGCAACGCCGTTGTCCGCCGCCGCCTGCGACAGGAAGGTAAGGCGGCAGTGATGACGAGCGCTGCCCAGGGCGCCAAACATCGGACGGTAATGCACCGGCTGCGGGGTCGGAATCGAGGCATTGATATCGCCCATCGGCGCGATGGCGATCATGCCGCCTTTGATCACGGTAGCGGGTTTCACACCAAAGAAGGCTGGTGACCAGACCACGAGGTCCGCCAGCTTACCCACCTCAATGGATCCGACTTCGTGCGCGATGCCGTGGGTCAGCGCCGGGTTGATCGTGTATTTGGCGATATAGCGCTTCACGCGGAAGTTGTCGTTATCCCCAGTCTCTTCCGCCAGCGCTCCGCGCTGTACCTTCATGCGGTGCGCCACCTGCCAGGTGCGGAGGACCACTTCCCCGACGCGACCCATGGCCTGCGAATCGGAGGAGGTGAGCGAGAAGGCGCCGAGGTCGTGCAGCACGTCTTCCGCGGCGATGGTTTCCCGGCGAATGCGCGACTCGGCAAAGGCCACGTCCTCGGCAATGTCCGGGTCCAGATGGTGGCAGACCATCAGCATATCGAGATGTTCATCGATGGTGTTGAGGGTGTAGGGCAGCGTTGGGTTGGTGGACGACGGCAAAATGTTCGGATGGGCGCAGGCGGTGATGATGTCCGGCGCATGGCCGCCGCCGGCCCCTTCGGTATGGAAGGTGTGTATGGTGCGCCCGCCGATGGCGGCGAGGGTGTCTTCCACAAAACCGGACTCATTGAGGGTGTCGCTGTGCAGGGCGACCTGAATATCCATTTCATCGGCGACGGTTAACGCACAGTCGATCGCCGCCGGCGTGGCGCCCCAGTCCTCGTGGATTTTCAGGCCAATGATGCCCGCCGCCACCTGCTCGCGCAGGGCATCCGGCTGAGAAACGTTGCCCTTGCCCAGCAGGCCGATATTGACCGGCAGGCTGTCGGCCGCCTGCAGCATGCGTGAGATATACCACGGGCCCGGGGTACAGGTGGTGGCGTGGGTGCCCGCGGCCGGGCCGGTGCCGCCGCCGACCATGGTGGTCACGCCGGAGACCAGCGCCTCTTCCGCCTGTTGCGGACAGATCCAGTGAATATGGGTATCGATCCCGCCGGCGGTGACGATCTTGCCTTCGGCCGCAATCACTTCCGTCGCGGCGCCGATGGGGATGGTGACGTTGGGCTGGATATCGGGATTGCCGGCTTTGCCAATGGCGAAGATTCGCCCGTCCTTCACGCCGATATCGGCCTTGACGATCCCCCAGTGATCGACGATCAGCGCGTTGGTGAGCACCAGGTCGACACAGTCGGCGGCCAGCATTTGTCCCTGGCCCATCCCGTCGCGGATCACTTTGCCGCCGCCGAATTTGACCTCTTCTCCGTAGGTGGTCAAATCATCTTCCACCTCGATCCACAACTCGGTATCCGCCAGGCGCACCTTGTCGCCGACGGTGGGGCCGAACATATCGGCATAGGCCTGGCGTGAAATATTACTCATCAGTTGCCTCCAGAGGGCCCATGACCTCGCCGCGGAAGCCGAAGACGGCGCGGTGACCGGCGAAGGCCACCAGCTCGACCTCGCGTTTCTGGCCGGGTTCAAAACGTACCGCCGTGCCGGCCGGGATATTCAGGCGATAGCCAGTGGCCTGCTGACGGTCGAACTTCAGCGCCGGGTTGACCTCGGCGAAATGGTAGTGCGAACCGACCTGAATCGGTCGATCGCCGTGGTTTTCAACGACCACGCGACAGGTCGCCCGGCCGGTATTCAGGGCTATCTGACCGGGCTTAACGTGATATTCACCGGGGATCATGGCGCTACCTCAGATAATCGGGTTGTGAACGGTGACCAGCTTCGAGCCGTCCGGAAAGGTGGCTTCGACCTGGATATCCGGGATCATTTCCGGGACGCCCTCCATCACCTGCTCGCGGGTCAGGACGTGACGGCCTTCCTCCATCAGTGAGGCCACGCTTTTGCCGTCGCGGGCGCCTTCCATAATAAAAGCGCTGATCAGGGCCACGGACTCCGGATAGTTGAGCTTCAGGCCGCGGGCCAGGCGGCGTTCCGCCACCAGCGCGGCGGTAAACAGCAACAGCTTGTCTTTTTCTCGGGGGGTCAGTTCCATAACGTTCTCTTAAGTCAGCCAGATTCGGGGAAGTACGGGAGACTTGCCGGTGAGATGAGGGCGCAGAAACTGCCAGACGTCGCGCATCACCTGCTGGCAAATCAGATTATCGTCACTGAGGAAACGCACCGTCAGCAGGCGGTCGGTCAGGCTGGCGCCAGCGTAGAGACCGAGCGGTGCCAGCGCATCGCGCACCCCGTCGAGCAGGGCATCGGTAGCCGGATAGCACAGCAAAGTGCCAACCCAGGGACGTTCGGCGACGCTGGACAGCTCTCCCTCCTGCAGGTGCAGGCGCTCAACCAGCAGCGGTATGTCATCCACCCACACTTCCAGCCGGTTGCTGAGGGTGCCGTGGCTGAAGGTTTCGCCAATCACCGGGCGGCCAAGGCAGAGCAGATCCCAGGCCAGCAGCGTGCTGGAGGCGCAAAGATGAAAGGTGGTGGACAGCCGGGCATTCGCCCCGGGAAAGAAGATGGCATCCTGCGGGAGCCACTCCAGGGTCGCCTGCGGGGCGAGCGTCAACTGCTGGCGCAATAGCGCTTGCGCGCCGCTGCTGCGGTAAAACTTGCTGGCGCCAGGCATGGTTATCAGCGTATGGCAGCCGGGGTCAACGTGGACGCTAATTGTCAGCTCATCACCGCCGACGATGCCGCCGGGCGGGTGAAGCAGATAGAGGTGACAGGTCTCTTCTTCCGGGTAAAACGGGCGCTGGACGGTCAGCGGGCCGACGTGTTGGGCGCGGGCGAGAACGGTCTTGCCTCCGGCCTGCTGAAAGCGGAGATCCAGCGTAGCCTGCCAGCCTTTTTTGAGTGGTGGTAACACGGTGCCGTGCAATGTTGCGCCCCTGCAAAATCAAGATAAAACAGCAGCAATGAGTATTGATCGGTGGGTGATTATCCCGGTCATATGAAACGCTTATGTCATCCGTTACCCGGCGCGTCGCGACGGGCGCGAGGGGAAAGCGGCATAACCGCTCTGAATTATTCACCCGGATAATCTTTGCCGTCAATATCCTTATCTGCCGACTGGCCGCGGCGGATAAGGCGGGAGGACGGACCCGTCCGCGATGCCAGCAGGCGGCGGAACTTTTGCTTTTAGTCACGGCTAACGCGTTGTTACAAAAGGGGGATGCGGCGATTACCGCGTATCATGACGACGTGGAGCAAAAGTGCGGGTGAGATGGGTAAACCGGACCGAGGATCCCCCCGGCATGGGGGGCCGGGAGGGGAGATTACTTCTGCTCTGGCGTTTTTTTCTTCTTCACCCGGGGCCAGATTTTGCTCTCCTGGCGACGCCACAGACGCTGAATGTTGTCATGATGGCGCAGGAGGATCAGGCAGGAGAGCATCGACACCGGAAAGGTGTACTGCGGTTTAAACCACCAGACGTAGAAAGGGGCGATAAGCGCGCTGACGATAGCGCCAAGGGACGAGTAGCCGCTGAGCAGGATGGTCAGCAGCCAGGTCCCGGCCATCACCCCGGTCAGATCGAGACCGATGGGCGCGATAGCACCGAAGGCCGTGGCGACGCCTTTGCCACCGCGAAAATGAAAGAAGATGGGCCAGATATGGCCTACGCAGGCGGCAATCGCCACTAACCCCAGCCAGAACGGCGTAAGGCCCAGCGCCCAGGCGCCCCACACCGGGAGCATGCCCTTCAGCACATCAAAAATAAGTACCGCTACGGCCGCCCCTTTTCCGCCAATTCGTAGTACGTTAGTGGCCCCGGGGTTGCCTGAGCCGCTGTCGCGTGGGTCGGGCAGGCCAGCAAGGCGACATACCAGAATGGCGCTGGAAATGGAGCCGCAGAGGTAGGCGAGGAGTACCAGTCCAGGCGCGATTGCACTCATAACGCTGTTCCGTTTTGAAAATGTCGTTGTATTCTCTGCATCTGTGGATAATACGCATAATTCGCCGGAAGTGGTATCCGGTTTAGCTAAAAAGCAGGCAGGGCGTGATGGATATTGTATTTATAGAGCAACTTTCGGTAATCACCACCATTGGTGTTTATGACTGGGAACAAACCATTGAGCAGAAGCTGGTGTTCGATATCGAAATTGCATGGGATAACCGCAAGGCTGCTGCCAGCGATGATGTCAGCGACTGCCTCAGCTATGCTGATATTAGCGAGCGAGTGATCGCGCATGTGGAGGGGGGGAAATTCGCGTTAGTGGAGCGGGTGGCGGAAGAAGTGGCCGACCTGCTGCTGGAAACATTCCAGTCGCCATGGGTGCGTATTAAAGTCAGCAAACCTGGCGCCGTGGCCCGCGCGGCAAATGTCGGTGTGATTATTGAACGTGGCCTTAATCTGAAACAAAACTTTTCAAGTCATACTTGTTAAACAAATTGCGTTTATACCGGTCATAGCATCCGGTCATCAGGCAATTTAACTGGCGATGTTCTTTCAGGACGGTGAGCGAATCCTCGTGTACTCCGTGTACGCTGAGGGGGGCTTGTGCGGTCTGGCTGCCGGGTTGTGTCTGTTGAACGATAGCGTGTTCCTGGTTTTTTTCATTTTACTTTTTAAAGGGTTTAATTGAATGAGCGATATACACTCGCTGCTGGTGGCGGCAATATTGGGTGTGGTTGAGGGGTTGACAGAGTTTTTACCTGTTTCCAGTACCGGTCATATGATTATTGTTGGTCACCTGCTGGGGTTTGAAGGTGATACGGCAAATACCTTTGAAGTGGTTATTCAGCTAGGCTCGATACTCGCCGTGGTGGTGATGTTCTGGCGTCGTCTGTTCGGTTTGATCGGCATCCATTTCGGCAGGCCGCCGGAGCATGAAGGCAAAGGCAGCGGTCGCTTGTCGCTTATCCATATCCTCCTCGGTATGATCCCCGCGGTGGTGCTGGGGCTGATTTTCCACGACACCATTAAATCCTTATTTAACCCGGTAAACGTGATGTACGCCCTGATTGTCGGCGGCGTATTGCTGATTGCGGCGGAAGTACTCAAGCCGAAACAGCCGCGCGCGGTCGGCATTGACGATATGACCTATCGTCAGGCGTTTGTCATCGGCTGCTTTCAGTGCCTGGCGCTGTGGCCGGGTTTCTCGCGCTCCGGGGCAACTATTTCCGGTGGCATGCTGATGGGCGTCAGTCGTTATGCGGCGTCGGAGTTCTCTTTCCTGCTGGCGGTACCGATGATGATGGGCGCCACCGTGCTGGACGTTTACAAGAGCATCGGCTTCCTGAACGCGGGCGATATCCCGATGTTTGCCGTCGGCTTCGTGATGGCGTTTATCGTGGCGCTGATTGCGATTAAAACTTTCCTGCAGCTGATCAAACGGATCTCGTTTATCCCGTTCGCTATCTACCGCTTTATCGTGGCGGCAGCCGTTTACGTGGTCTTCTTCTAAGGCCTGGTGCCCTCAGCCTTGCGGCTGGGGGCAACGTTGTTCCTTCCACTGCGCCACCGCCGCAATTCTCCGCCGCGTCAGCTCTTCGCGAATTTCCACCCCTTTAAATCCCGCCGCCACCACCTCTTTGGTGGAGACCGACAGTGCCACTTCCCATGCCTCCAGCAGCAGACGCCCCTGCGGGTAATCGCTGGCCTCGAAACCGGTGCGTCCGCGGACGTCGGCTTCGCTGGTCAGGGCTATCTGCTGTACGCGCTGCGGTTTGCGCCAGGCGTCAATGCTGTCGAAGAGTTTGACGAGGGTTTTCGGCTGCAGGATCGGCAGGGTGTGGATCAAGTCATGGTACTCCGCCACCAGTTTCGCGAGATCGCGGATATCGTTTGGCACCCGCAGACGCGCGCAGAGCTGTTCTACCAGCTTGACGCCCGCCGGGCCATGGCCGTGGTGACGCGGCCAGAGCGCTTTCGGCGTCAGCCCTTTACCGAGGTCATGACACAGGGTGGCGAAACGCACGTCGACATCCGGCGACAGCATCGCGGCCATCGTGACGGTCATCAGGGTGTGCAGGCCGGTGTCGATTTCCGGGTGCCACTTCGCCGGGGCCGGCACGCCGTACAGCGCGTCAATTTCCGGAAACAGCACCTTAAGAGCCTGGCAGTCGCGCAGCGTCTGGAAAAAGACCTGCGGATTGCGGGTGGTTAACGCGCTTTCCGTCTCTTTCCACACCCGCTCCGGCGTTAAATGCGCCAGCTCACCGGCCTCAACCATTGCATGCATCAGGGCCTGGGTTTCTTCGGCAATGCGAAAGCCCAGATGCGCATAGCGGGCAGCAAAGCGCGCCACACGCAGCACGCGCAGCGGATCTTCGCTAAAGGCGGGAGAGACATGGCGCAGCAGGCGCAGGCGGAGATCGTTTTGCCCGCCGTAGGGGTCGATGATCGTGCCATCGGCATCCTGGGCGAGGGCGTTGACCGTCAGGTCGCGGCGCAGCAGATCGGCTTCAAGGGTGACGTCCGGGGCGGCATAGCAGGTAAAACCGGTATAGCCCGCGCCGGATTTGCGTTCGGTGCGGGCCAGGGCATACTCCTCCCGGCTTTGCGGATGGAGGAACACGGGAAAGTCGCGGCCTACCTGTTGGTAGCCCGCGTCAAGCATCTGTTGCGGGGTGGCGCCCACCACCACCCAGTCTCGGTCTTTGACCGGCAGTCCTAATAGCGCATCGCGCACTGCACCGCCGACCAGATAGCTCTTCACGCCCGATTCTCCCGTATCTGTTTTTCGCAAGATGATACGTAAGTCTGGCAGAGAAGACGAATTAGTTCATCCACCGGTCTTTACGTTTGCGGCTTGGCACCAGATGCGGCAGCACCAGACCCAGCAGCAGACCGACGCCGAGCACGCCGCCGCCGTACATGAACCACTGCATGATAATGGTGCGCTGTTTGTCATCAAGCTGCAGATTCGCCGCATTCACCTTCTTCTGCGCGACCACCAGCTCGTTTTTCAACTTCTGGTTCTCGTCCTTCAGCGCGTTAATCGCGCTGTCGCTGCCGGCGACTTTCTTCTGCATATCCGCCGTGCGCTGGTTCCAGGTGGCGTCGATGTTGTTCAGTTTATCAGTCAGCGTTTTGACCTGGTTTTCCAGATCCGGGACGCGGGTGCGCAGGCTGGGCTCATTGCTCAGTTCTTTCAACGGGATCCAGGCGGTACGGCCATTGCTGTCGCGGACCTGCGCGTAACTGGTGCTGTCGTTTGTCTGCAGCACAGACACTTCTTCCCCGGCGTTGATGGTGCCGACCAGACGATAATTATCGCCCGGGCCGCTGCGAACCCAGGTGTTCAGCTCATCGGAAACGTAGCGCTTTTCTTCTGCGTGAACCGCCGTAGCGGCGCTAAGCGCGAGCAAAGTAAAAGTAATCAGGCGTAATTTTGGCATCAGGTCATCGTTTGGTCATAAAAAGTGGAACGATAGTAGAGGCATCGCCAGAGCGACGCAAAGTTTTCCACCACAATCGGAATCATCCAGGAGGTGGCCCGGCAAAAAGCGCGTTGCATGGCGATTCGCCGCAAAATACTATCTACTGACAAAAAATATCGTCGTAAGTTCGCCGCAATTTGTCGGCGCAGCACAGAAGCGGAAGAATTCAGTCATGGCTCAAGAAATCGAACTCAAGTTTATCGTCGCTCAGAATGGGGTAGAGACGCTGCGCGAGCAGCTCAATGCGCTCGAGGCGAAACATACGCCTGCGGGCCAGTTACTGAACATTTATTACGAAACCGCCGATAACTGGCTGCGTCGTCACGATATGGGGCTGCGCATCCGCGGCGACCAGGGGCGTTATGAAATGACGCTGAAAATCGCCGGTCGGGTGGTGGGGGGACTGCACCAGCGTCCGGAATACAACATTCCACTGGATAAACCGGAGCTGGCGCTTGAGCGTCTGCCGGCGGAGGTCTGGCCGCAAGGCGAGCTTCCGGCCGCGCTGGCGGAGCATGTCCAGCCGCTGTTCAGCACTGATTTTGCCCGTGAACGCTGGGTGATACAGGAAGGGAATAGTGAGATTGAGATCGCCCTCGATCGCGGCGAAGTGAAGGCTGGCGAACATCAGGAGCCGATCTGCGAGCTGGAGCTGGAGCTGCTTGCCGGGGAGACCGCCGATCTGCTGCGCCTTGCGCACCGTCTGCTGGAGAGCGGCGTACTGCGCCAGGGGAGCCTGAGCAAGGCTGCACGCGGGTATCATCTGGCGCAAGGCAATGGCGAGCGTCCCGTCACCTCGCTGACGTTGCTAACGGTGCCGGCGAAGGCCAGCGTGGAGCAGGGGCTGGAGGCGGCGCTGGAGAGCGCCCTGGCGCACTGGCTGTATCACGACGAAGTATGGCTGCGCGGCAATGCGAAAGCCAAAGCGGAAATCCTGCTGGCGTTAGCCCGCGTGCGCCATGCCCTCGTGCTGTTCGGCGGCATCGTGCCGCGTAAGGCGACCACCCAGCTTCGCGCCTTGCTGAACGATGCCGAAGCCGTTCTGCTGGCCGCGGACACCGCCGACGAGGCGTTATTCCGCACCGAGGTCGTCGGCGCCAAACTGGCTCTGACCGAATGGCTGGTCCAGCGCGGCTGGCGTCCGTTCCTCAACGAGGCGGGAGAGAAAAAAATAGCCGGATCTTTCAAACGCTTTGCCGATATTAACCTCTCGCGGGTGGCGGCCGAGCTGCGCAGCGCCGTGCAACATCTGGCGGTCGAAGATGCCGCCGACCAGTTGCCGAAACTGTCCCGTGACATCGACAACGTCCAGCTGCTGGCGGGCGCCTATGGCGACGCCGTCGCGCCGTGGCTGGAGAACTGGCAGGAGCTTCACCGTGCAATAGAACATGACGATCGCAGCGTCTTTGAATATTTCCGTCGCCAGGCGCTGGCTGCCGAGCCGTTCTGGCTGCATAGTGGAAAACGATAATTTCAGGCCAGGGAGCCCTTATGATGCCGCTTTCTCCGCAATTACAGCAGCACTGGCAGACGGTCGCTGACCGTCTGCCAGCGGATTTTCCCGTTGCCGAACTGAGCCCACAGGCCAGGTCGGTAATGGCGTTCAGCGATTTTGTCGAACAGAGTGTGATCGCCCAGCCGGGCTGGCTGAATGAGCTTGCGGACTCCTCGCCGGAGGCGGAAGAGTGGCGGCATTACGAGGCCTGGCTGCAGGATCGCCTGCAGGCCGTCACTGACGAAGCGGGGTTGATGCGAGGGCTGCGTCTCTTCCGCCGTCAGATGATGGTCCGCATCGCCTGGGCGCAGGCGTTGTCGCTGGTGAGCGAAGAAGAGACTCTGCAGCAGCTGAGCGCGCTGGCGGAGACGCTGATTGTCGCCGCCCGCGACTGGCTGTACGCCGCCTGCTGTAAGGAGTGGGGAACGCCATGCAATGCCGAGGGCCAGCCGCAGCCGCTGCTGATCCTCGGGATGGGAAAGCTGGGCGGCGGCGAGCTGAACTTCTCTTCCGATATCGATCTGATCTTTGCCTGGCCTGAGCATGGCGCCACCCGCGGCGGCCGCCGCGAGCTGGATAACGCCCAGTTCTTTACCCGTCTGGGGCAGCGGCTGATCAAGGCCCTTGACCAGCCAACGCAGGACGGCTTTGTCTATCGGGTTGACATGCGCCTGCGGCCGTTTGGCGACAGTGGACCGCTGGTGCTCAGCTTTGCGGCGCTGGAAGATTATTACCAGGAGCAGGGTCGGGACTGGGAACGCTATGCGATGGTGAAAGCGCGGATCATGGGAGATAACGACGGCGTGTACGCCAGCGAGCTGCGCGCGATGCTCCGTCCCTTCGTCTTCCGCCGCTATATCGACTTCAGCGTGATCCAGTCGCTGCGTAACATGAAAGGCATGATCGCCCGCGAAGTGCGGCGCCGCGGGCTGAAAGATAACATCAAGCTCGGCGCCGGCGGGATCCGCGAAATTGAGTTTATCGTTCAGGTCTTTCAGCTGATCCGCGGTGGTCGCGAACCTGCGCTGCAACAGCGCGCCCTGCTGCCGACGCTGGCGGCGATTGATGAGCTACATCTGCTGCCGGAAGGCGACGCGGCGCTGCTGCGTGAGGCCTATCTGTTCCTGCGCCGGCTGGAAAACCTGTTGCAAAGCATCAACGATGAGCAGACCCAGACTCTGCCGCAGGATGACCTTAACCGCGCCAGGCTGGCGTGGGGGATGCATACCGAAGACTGGGAGACGCTGAGCGCGCAGCTGGCGAGCCAGATGGCCAACGTGCGGCGAGTGTTTAATGAACTGATCGGCGATGATGAGGATCAGTCCCCGGATGAGCAGCTGGCCGAGTACTGGCGCGAGCTGTGGCAGGATGCGCTGGAAGAAGATGACGCCAGCCCGGCGCTGGCGCATTTAAACGATACCGACCGCCGCAGCGTGCTGGCGCTGATTGCCGATTTCCGCAAAGAGCTGGATCGGCGCACCATCGGCCCGCGCGGCCGCCAGGTGCTGGATCAACTGATGCCGCATCTGCTGAGCGAAATCTGCTCGCGTGCCGATGCGCCGCTGCCTCTGGCGCGGATCACGCCGCTGTTGACCGGCATCGTCACCCGCACCACTTATCTTGAACTGCTGAGCGAATACCCCGGCGCGCTGAAACACCTGATCACGCTCTGCGCGGCGTCGCCGATGGTCGCCAGCCAGTTGGCGCGCCACCCGCTGCTGCTGGATGAGCTGCTGGATCCCAACACCCTCTATCAGCCGACGGCGACCGATGCCTATCGCGACGAGCTGCGCCAGTACCTGCTGCGTGTGCCGGAAGAGGATGAAGAGCAGCAGCTGGAGGCGTTGCGCCAGTTTAAGCAGGCGCAGCAGCTGCATATCGCGGCGGCGGATATCGCTGGCACCCTGCCGGTGATGAAGGTCAGCGATCACTTAACCTGGCTTGCCGAAGCGATCCTCGATGCGGTGGTGCAGCAGGCATGGGGGCAGATGGTGGCTCGCTATGGCCAGCCGACCCACCTGCACGATCGCCAGGGGCGCGGCTTTGCCGTCGTCGGCTACGGTAAGCTCGGCGGTTGGGAGCTGGGCTACAGCTCCGATCTCGATCTGGTGTTCCTCCATGACTGCCCGGCGGAGGTGATGACCGACGGCGAGCGGGAGATTGACGGCCGTCAGTTCTACCTGCGGCTGGCCCAGCGGATCATGCATCTGTTTAGCACCCGTACCTCGTCCGGTATTCTCTACGAAGTGGATGCCAGGCTGCGCCCTTCTGGCGCGGCCGGGATGCTGGTCACCACCGCCGACGCGTTTGCTGACTATCAGCAGAACGAAGCCTGGACGTGGGAACATCAGGCGCTGGTGCGCGCCCGCGTGGTCTATGGCGACCCGGCGCTGCAGGCGCGCTTTGACGCCATTCGTCGCGATATTCTGACCACCCCGCGGGAGGGCGCCACCCTGCAGACCGAGGTTCGCGAGATGCGCGAGAAGATGCGTGCCCACCTTGGCAACAAGCATCCCGATCGTTTTGATATCAAAGCCGATGCCGGTGGGATCACGGATATTGAATTTATTACCCAGTATCTGGTCCTACGCTATGCCAGCGACAAGCCGAAGCTGACCCGCTGGTCTGATAACGTGCGTATTCTCGAGCTGCTGGCGCAGAACGACATCATGGACGAGGAGGAGGCGCGCGCCTTAACGCATGCGTACACCACCTTGCGTGATGCGCTCCATCATCTGGCCCTGCAGGAGCTGCCGGGACACGTGGCGCCAGAGGCCTTCAGCCGGGAGCGTGAGCAGGTCAGCGCCAGCTGGCAGAAGTGGCTGATGGCTTAACTATAAAATCGGGTGTGCTATTATCGCGCGCAAAGTTTGCGTCTCGCAGGAGAGAGTCATGAAAGTAACGCTGCCGGAGTTTGAACGTGCAGGAGTGTTGGTGGTGGGTGATGTGATGCTGGACCGCTACTGGTACGGCCCCACCAGTCGTATTTCCCCGGAAGCCCCGGTGCCGGTGGTGAAGGTGGAAAATATCGAAGAACGTCCTGGCGGCGCGGCAAACGTAGCGATGAACATCGCCTCCCTGGGGGCAACGTCGCGCCTGGTGGGATTGACCGGGATTGACGATGCTGCCCGCGCGCTGAGCCAGGCGCTGGCCAATGTGAATGTGAAGTGCGACTTCGTCTCCGTTCCGACTCACCCGACCATCACCAAGCTGAGGGTGCTGTCGCGCAATCAGCAACTGATCCGCCTCGACTTTGAAGAGGGCTTCTCCGGCGTGGATCCGCAGCCGATGCACGAGCGCATTCAGCAGGCGCTGGGATCCATTGGCGCGCTGGTCCTCTCGGACTACGCCAAAGGGGCGCTGACCAGCGTCCAGACCATGATCGCGCTCGCACGTGAAGCGGGTGTGCCGGTGCTGATCGATCCGAAAGGCACTGATTTCGAACGCTACCGCGGCGCGACGCTGCTCACCCCGAACCTCTCTGAGTTTGAAGCGGTGGTGGGCAAGTGTCAGGATGAAGCGGAGATCGTTGAACGCGGCATGAAGCTCATCGCTGAATTTGAACTGTCGGCGCTGCTGGTGACGCGTTCTGAGCAGGGGATGACGCTGCTGCAGCCGGGGCGTCCGCCGCTGCATATGCCGACCCAGGCACAGGAAGTGTACGACGTGACCGGCGCTGGCGACACGGTGATTGGCGTGCTGGCGGCGACCCTGGCGTCCGGCAACACCCTGGAAGAGGCCTGCTATTTCGCTAACGCCGCGGCGGGCGTGGTGGTCGGCAAGCTGGGGACCTCCACCGTTTCCCCTGTCGAGCTGGAAAACGCGGTCCGCGGCCGGGCTGAGACCGGCTTTGGCGTGATGAGCGAAGAGGAACTCAAACAGGCGGTTGCGGCGGCGCGCAAGCGCGGCGAGAAAGTGGTGATGACCAACGGGGTCTTCGACATTCTGCATGCCGGCCATGTCTCCTATCTGGCGAATGCGCGCAAGCTGGGCGACCGTCTGATCGTGGCGGTTAACAGCGATGCCTCAACCAAACGTCTGAAAGGCGAAACCCGCCCGGTGAACCCGCTGGAGCAGCGGATGATCGTGCTGGGGGCGCTGGAGGCCGTCGACTGGGTGGTCTCCTTCGAAGAAGACACCCCGCAGCGACTGATTGCCGGCATCCTGCCGGACCTGCTGGTCAAAGGCGGCGATTATAAGCCGGAACAGATCGCCGGCAGTGAAGAGGTCTGGGCTAACGGCGGTGAAGTGCTGGTGCTCAACTTTGAAGATGGCTGCTCGACCACCAATATTATTAAGAAAATACAAAAAGATAGCGACAAATAAGCTTTCCGCTATTCACCGGCTTGTACGGTGAAGCATCACGGCCCACGATGGAGATATCGCGGGCCGTTTTTATTTAATCATGTGGAAAATGATTTAGCGCAATAAATAATCATGTTAAGCGCATTTTTCGTACAAATCGCGTTAAGGTAAGCGTAAATACTGAAGTAAGTAAAAGGCATATGACTGATCAGAACATCCACCGCTGAAGGAGTATGCGCATGAACCATAACGATATGTATTCAATGAAGAATTTTGATTTTTTGGCGCGGAGTTTCGCCAGAATGCACGCGCAAGGCCAGCCAGTTGATCTTCAGGCCATTGTCGGCAATATGGATGAAGAGCATCGTGAATGGTTTTGCCAGCGTTATGAACTTTACTGTCGTCAGGTGAACAGCCCGGCGGAAGCCGCACACTAAGCCAAACGCAAAACGGGCCCCAAGGGGCCCGTTTTTTACGGCTGCTCTTCGCTGCCAGGCGTCGCTGCCGGGCGGTTTTCGAGGTCATTCAGACGCTGCTCCAGCAGCGCCAGTTTTTCGCGGGTCCGCAGCAAAACCTGAGTCTGTACGTCAAACTCTTCGCGGCTGACCAGATCCAGGCGGGTCAGCTGCGACTGCAGCGCCTGGCGGATTTTCTTCTCAACATCCTCACCCAGATCGCGAAGTCCTTTTGGCATCGACTCATGGACCTGGCGGGCGATTTGTTCAATTTTTTTCGGGTCAATCATGGTGGTTTCCTGCTCGGGTCGGATGATTGATCATTGTAGTGCGAACCAGGCCGCCTATAAACCAGAAATGTTTGAAGCTTATGCATTGCCGAGGATAGTCAATAGCGTTATAGTTATCTCGCTTATTCTCAGGGCGGGGCGAAATTCCCCACCGGCGGTAAATCAACCATTGCGTTGAAAGCCCGCGAGCGCTTCCCGTGACTACGGGAAGGTCAGCAGATCCGGTGTAATTCCGGGGCCGACGGTTAAAGTCCGGATGGGAGAGAGTAACGGCACAGTCGGGCCCAGGCCCGCTCGCGTTGACTTTTGCCGCTAAACCGGCGCTCCTAAGACTGCCCTGATTCTGGTAACCATAATTTTAATGAGGTTTTTTTACCATGAATCAGACGCTCCTTTCTTCTTTTGGTACCGCTTTTGAACGTGTGGAACACGCTTTGGACGCCCTGCGCGAAGGTCGCGGCGTGATGGTACTTGATGATGAAGACCGTGAAAACGAAGGCGATATGATCTTCGCCGCCGAAACCATGACCGTTGAGCAGATGGCGCTGACCATTCGTCACGGCAGCGGCATTGTGTGCCTGTGCCTGACCGACGATCGCCGCAAACAGCTGGATCTGCCGATGATGGTGGAGAACAACACCAGCGCCTACGGCACCGGCTTTACCGTGACCATCGAAGCGGCCGAAGGTGTGACCACCGGCGTCTCCGCTGCCGACCGCGTGACCACCGTCCGCGCGGCCATCGCCGACGGCGCGAAACCTTCCGATCTCAACCGTCCTGGCCACGTCTTCCCGCTGCGTGCGCAGCCGGGTGGCGTACTGACCCGCGGCGGCCACACCGAAGCCACTATCGATCTCGTGACCCTGGCTGGCTTTAAACCGGCAGGCGTGCTGTGCGAGCTGACCAATGACGATGGCACCATGGCGCGCGCGCCGGAGTGCATCAAGTTCGCTCAGCAGCATAATATGGCGGTGGTCACGATTGAAGATCTGGTGGCCTATCGTCGCGAACATGAGCGTAAAGCCAGCTAAATAGTGGTTCGCTACGCCTGAGCACAGCCCACTTTTTAGTGGGCTGTGTTGTTTCTGCGCCTTAACCGATGCCCATCGTCTGGAGTACCACCAGGCTCAGCCCCATCACCGACATCCCGCACAGGACGCCATAGCTTGGGTTGCTCTGCGGATCGATCTCTTTCGCCAGCGGCATCAGTTCATCGACTGACAGTGCCACCATAATCCCGGCGACGGCAGCCATGATCGCTCCCATCACCAGCGGTGAGACCAGGCTGCCCAGAATCAACCACGCCAGCACGCCGCCCAAAATTTCCGCCATGCCGGAAAGCCCGGCCCAGAGCACCGCCTTGCTGCGCGATCCGGTGGCGGCATACACTGGCCCGGCAACGGCCAGTCCTTCAGGAATATTGTGCAGGGCAACGGCGAGGGCCACGCCCATGCCGAGTTCCAGGTTGTTGCTGGCCGTGACATAGGTGGCGATCCCTTCCGGGAAGTTATGCAGGCTGATACCCAGCGTCAGCAGAATAGCGGTGCGACGTAAATTACGCGGGCGCGGCGCGGCGGGGGTCATCAGATCCTGCGGGTGGGCGTGCGGCAGCAGGCGGTCAAGGCCGAAATAGCCCAGCAGGCCGATGACAAACATCCCGTAACCGAGCAGCGGCGACATACCTTCGGCGGCCAGCGCGGCAGGCAGCATTTCCATCAACGAAATCAATAGCATGATCCCGGCGGCAAAGCCGAGGGAGAAGCCAAGCAGACGGTTAGAGGGTTTCTGACTAATCACGCCAAATATGGCGCCAATAAAGGTTGCGCTACCGGCTAACAGCGTCAATATTAAGGGTGATGACATCGCTACTCTCCCTGTGAAAATAAGTGCATATGAGTATATTGCCTGAGGATGCGCGTACGGGACACGTCCCTTTACCGCGAATTACATTCAAATTTTCTGACGATCATCATCATGGTTATCTGAGTTTATCCTGGCGCAAAAGCGCGTAATGTGAGCACATCACATTGACACCCTAAGGATATCATCATGTCCCGTACCCGAATGCCCGCGTTGTTTCTCGGCCATGGCAGCCCAATGAACGTGCTGGAAGACAACATTTATACTCGCGCCTGGGCTCATCTGGGCGAAACCCTGCCGCGTCCGAAGGCGATTGTGGTGGTCTCTGCGCACTGGTTTACGCGCGGTACGGGCGTGACGGCGATGGAGGCCCCGAAGACCATTCACGACTTCGGCGGTTTCCCGCAGGCGTTGTATGACACCCATTATCCGGCACCGGGCTCTCCGGCGCTGGCGCAACGACTGGTGGAGCTGCTCTCGCCTGTGCCGGTCACCCTCGATAAAGAAGCCTGGGGATTTGACCATGGCTCGTGGGGCGTGTTGATTAAAATGTATCCGCAGGCGGATATCCCGATGGTTCAGTTGAGCATCGACAGCACCAAACCGCCGGCCTGGCATCTCGAAATGGGGCGGAAACTGGCCTCGCTGCGTGATGAAGGCATTATGCTGGTGGCCAGCGGCAACGTGGTGCATAACCTGCGCACCGCCCGCTGGCATGGCGAGAACACGCCGTACCCATGGGCAGAGTCCTTCAATAACTACGTGAAGGCGAATCTGCAATGGCAGGGGCCGGACGAGCAGCACCCGCTGGTTAACTACCTGGCGCATGAGGGGGGCTCGCTCTCCAACCCAACGGCGGAGCATTTTCTGCCGCTGCTGTATGTCCTGGGAGCGTGGGATGGTGTTGAAGCGATGACGATCCCGGTCGATGGCATCGAGATGGGCTCGCTGAGCATGCTGTCGGTAGTGGTTGGCGCCTGATAAGAGATTGTGCTCCGGCGGCGATATCGTCGCCGGAGCACGATGTTATTCGACGAAAATGTGCGGATAGAAGCGCGACAGATCCTGGGTGATCAGCGCCCGATCTTCGCGAATGCCGATCCCGGCGGGCTGATCGTTGATGAGCCAGCTGCCAATCAGCGTGTAGCTATCACCAAACTTCGGCAGGGGGTAAAACTCCTGCACGATGGTCCCTTCTTCCCCGTACGGACCTTCCACCGACTCCACGACCTTGCCCTGCTCAACAATGGAGACGTTGGCCCCTTCACGGGAGAAGATCGGCTTAATGACGTACTTCTCCATCTCCGGGTGGGCATCTTCGCTGAAGTAGGCCGCCAGCAGATTCGGGTGATTGGGGAACATTTCCCATAGCATCGGCAGCAACGCTTTGTTGGAGATAATGCTCTTCCACGCCGGCTCCAGCCAGCGGACGCCGGCGTCTTCCAGCTTGGTGGAGAACATCTCCCGCAGCATAAACTCCCACGGATAGAGCTTGAACAGGTTACCAATCACCTGATCCTGCAGATCGGTAAACTGGCCTTTTTCGCCAAGGCCAATATCTTCGATGTAGAGGAATTCCGTCGCCAGGCCAGCTTCGGCGGCGCAGTCCTGCAGGTATTGCACGGTGCCGCGATCTTCAACGGTATCGCGGCAGCAGGCCATATGCAGCAGCTGGAAGCCAAACTGCTCGCGCAGCTCGCCGAAGCGCTCGATGAGCTTTTCCTGCAAGCTGTTGAACTGGTCACTGCCCGCTGGTAGCTTGCCAGCGTTGAGCTGGTCTTCCAGCCAGATCCACTGGAAGAAGGCCGCTTCATACAGCGAGGTCGGGGTGTCGGCATTGTTCTCCAGCAACTTCGGTTCGCCAACACCATCCCAGGCCAGGTCGAGACGCGAGTAGAGCGACGGCTGGTGGGTTTTCCACGACTGGCGCACAAAGCCCCAGGTGTGTTTAGGGATGCGGAATTTGGCCATCAGCTCATCGCTGGCGATCACTTTCTCCACCACCTGGAGGCACATTTGATGCAGCTCGGCGGTGACTTCCTCCAGCTTTTCCACCTGCGCGAGGGTCAGCTTGTAATAAGCCTCTTCGCTCCAGTAGGGCTCGCCGTACATGGTGTGAAAGTTGAAGCCGTACTCGGTCGCTTTCTCGCGCCAGTCCGGGCGCTCAGTAATACTGACTCTTTCCATGTGAGTTAGCCGCCCATCGAGCGAGAAGAGGACGTTGAGCCTGCGGCGCTACGCTGCATGGTCGACTGCTTCGCCACCGACTCGCCGAAACCTCCGCGGGTCACGGTGGTGGTGGTGGCCGGCTTCGGCGCCATCGCGGTTTTCGGCACGTTCATGGTGCGCCCTGGCTGGGCGGCGCCATAGTTCTTGCCGCTGGCGTCGGTGTACTGACCATAAGCCGGGCTGGCCGGATTTTTCGAGCTGAACAGCGGTTGCTGTTGCGCCATGCCGCCGCCCATCAGGCGGCCCATCATATAGCCGGCCATCAGCGGCATCCAGAAGCTGCCGCTGCTTTGCGCCTGCGCCTGATTTTCCGGGGCGACGCCCGCCTGGGCTGGCGTCTGCTGGCACTGGCCTTCGCCAAACTCGGCGACGCAGTCTTCACGGGTGGCATATTTCGGTGCGGTGCGTTCGGCTTCTTTTACCGCGTTGGTGTAGGCCGTGGTGCACTCAGCTGCTTTGCCCGGATTAGCGGCGGAGCAGTCATCAGCGTTCTGGTACAGCGATACCGTTTCGTCGCTTTTTTCACAACCGGCAAGCATAAAAACCGCGGTGACGGCCAGCGCGACCGGCGTCAGATGACGTGCGCTCCAGCTTTTGCGGAATGACGAGTGATTAATTTTTTTTGTCCGTTTCATATTTGTCTTCCAGGACCCAGTGGTATGGCGTGTGTTAACGCTCAGGATAGAGGATGAGTGGTGGAAAATGAAGCGAAGAGGGGCGATAAGCGGGGGATCTTTACGTTGCCTTACGTTTAACGCATCGCCTGTCCGACGGACAGGCGATGCGCGTCACAGTAATGCGAATTACTGACGGAACGGATTGCTGCTGCTGGTCTGCGTCGTCCGCGTGGACGCCGGTTTCACCGCTGCGGTGGTGTTGCCATAGCCATCGGCGGTGGCATCCTGCTGTGGATTTTCCGGCGCGACGCTGTCCGCGGAGGTGGGGATCGGTTTGCCCAGCGTGTTGTTCAGCGCCACCAGATCCTGCTCGTTCAGGGTACCTAACGCCGACTTGATATTCAGCTCGTTGATCAGGTAGTTATAGCGCGCATTAGAGAGCTGCTGCTTGGCGTTATACAGCGTGGTGGTGGCGTCGAGGACGTCAACGATGGTACGCGTACCCACCGAGTAGCCTGCTTCCATCGCATCCAGGGAGCTTTGCGCAGAGACCACCGCCTGTTTGTAGGCGTTGATGCTGCTGATGGAGGCGTTCACGTTGTTAAACGACGAACGCACAGTCTGCACGACGCTGCGGTGGGCGCTTTCCAGCTGCTCGCTGGCGCCAACGAAGTTGTATTGCGCCTGTTTGACCTGCGAGGTCACCGCGCCGCCCTGATACAGTGGCAGAGAGAAGTTCAGGCCGATTTGGTTCTGCCCAACGTCACTGTCGTTGTAGGCGAGTGGGGTATTGGTTTTTGAACCGTTGTAACGCGTATTCGAGACGCCGGTAGAGGCGGAAAGGTTCAGGGTCGGCAAATGACCGTCCTGCGCCTGGCGAATCTGCTCGCGAGCCAGGTCCTGGCTCAGACGCGCCTGCAGCAGCGACAGGTTGCGGTTCTCCGCTTCCTTCAGCAGGGCGTTGACCGCCTGCGGCTTGTTGGTTTTGAAGCCATTCACGTTCAGCGAGGCCAGCTCCGGGTAGTAGTTGCCGGTGACCTGGCGCAGTTCTTCGACGGCGTTGTCGAGATCGTTACGCGCGGTGACTTCGTTCGCCAGCACGGCGTCGTATTGTGAACGGGCGTTCTGCACGTCGGTGATCGCCACCAGGCCTACGTTAAAGCGCTGCGTGGTTTGATCCAACTGGCGGTAAATAGCCTGTTTCTGCGCTTCGGTATAGGAGAGCGTGTCGATGGCGGCCAGCACTTTAAAATAGGCCGTCGCGGTATTCAGAATCAGCGTTTGCTGATCGGTCTGATACGTGACATCCTGAATCCCTGCCGTTTTTTCCTGCAGCGTCAGGGCGCGCCATTTCGACATATCAAACAGAACCTGCGTTAACTGCAGCGAGCCGCTGGTGACGTTAGAGTTGACGCCGTTGTTGTCGCGATAGCCATTGTTATAGGTATAATCCGCTCCCAGCCCAAGCTGAGGCAGTAATGGACTGCGCGCTTCATTGATCTTTTCGAACGCGGCGTCACGATCGGCTGCCGATTTACGCAGATCGGGGTTGCTGATGCGCGCCTGCTGGTAAACCTGAAGCAGGTTTTCCGCCTGGCTCATGGCGCTGAACCCGGTCAGGCTCAGGCCGATAAGAATGGGGAGCAATTTCTTCATTTGCATTCCTTGTTGTGAAGCATTTAGCGCTGGTCTAATTCTAAGAAAAATTCCGCTGATTGTATCGATTCTGCCGCCGTAAAAAGTTGGCGTTACGTGCCATCCGGCGGTAATTTGCACCAATCTAACATACGGACCGTAAAACGGTAGCCAAACGGTCTGGAAATCCCTAATTTCGGATTCGCAGGACATGACAATGAGCAAACCCATTCAGCAGGGAATTACCTTCTTCAAAAATGATGTAGAAATTATTGCACGCGAAACGCTGTATCGTGGTTTTTTTTCGCTCGATTTATACCGTTTTCGCCACCGCCTGTTTAACGGCGGCATGAGCGGCGAAGTCACCCGTGAAATTTTTGAGCGCGGGCATGCCGCCGTCTTGCTACCCTTTGACCCGGTGCGGGACGAAGTGGTGCTCGTCGAACAAATCCGTATCGCCGCCTATGATACCAGCGAGAGCCCGTGGCTGCTCGAAATGGTCGCCGGCATGATCGAAGAGGGGGAAACGGTGGAAGACGTTGCCCGTCGTGAAGCGCTGGAGGAGGCCGGACTTGAAGTCGGGCGGACGAAACCAATATTAAGCTATCTGGCCAGCCCTGGCGGCACCAGCGAACGGTTATCGATCCTGGTGGGAGAAGTTGATGCATCCACGGCAAAAGGCATTCACGGCCTGGCCGAGGAAAACGAGGATATTCGGGTGCATGTGGTGAGCCGGGAACAGGCTTACCAGTGGGTAGAAGAGGGGAAAATCGATAACGCAGCCTCTGTCATCGCCTTGCAATGGCTGCAATTGCATTATCACAATTTACGAAACGAGTGGACAAAATGAAGCGTTATACACCTGACTTCCCTGAGATGATGCGCCTGTGCGAGACCAACTTCGCGCAGTTGCGCCGCCTGTTGCCGCGAACGGATGCAGCGGGTGAGAAGGTAAGCTATCAGGTGGGAAGCGCGCAGTATCGGTTAACGATAGTTGAATCGACCCGCTACACTACTCTGGTGGCGATAGAACAGACTCTGCCTGCGGTGAGCTACTGGAGCCTGCCATCCATGACCGTTCGCCTCTACCATGATGCCATGGTGGCCGAAGTGTGTTCGAGTCAGCAGATCTTTCGCTTCAAAGCGCGGTATGATTATCCTAATAAAAAGTTGCATCAACGCGACGAAAAGCATCAAATTAACCAGTTTCTGGCCGACTGGCTGCGTTACTGTTTAGCACATGGAGCGATGGCGATTCCGGTTTGTTAGCGTCGTTAAACCTAAGGACACCATTTGGAAAGCCTGTTAAACCTACCTCTGGCTGGTGAGGCCAGAGTCAGGATCTTACAAATTACTGATACTCACCTGTTTGCTGAAAAACATGAAACGTTGTTAGGCATTAATACCTGGGAAAGTTATCAGGCCGTACTGTCGGCTATTCATGCCTCACAGCGTCCATGTGATCTGATTGTCGCAACAGGCGATCTGGCGCAGGACCACTCCTCCGCGGCCTATCAGCATTTTGCTGAGGGTATCGCGAGTTTTGCTGCACCCTGCGTCTGGCTACCGGGTAACCATGATTTCCAGCCGGCGATGTACAGTACGCTGCAGGAGTCAGGCATTTCACCCGCCAAACGTGTGTTTCTCGGCGACCACTGGCAGATCCTGCTGCTGGACAGCCAGGTGTTTGGCGTTCCCCATGGCGAGCTGAGCGACTTCCAGCTGGAGTGGCTCGAACACAAGCTGGCGGAAGCGCCGGAGCGTTATACCTTACTCCTGCTGCACCACCATCCGCTGCCTGCTGGTTGCAGCTGGCTGGATCAGCACAGCCTGCGCAACGCTGGCGCGCTGGACCGCGCGCTGAGCGCCTGGCCGCGGGTGAGGCATCTGCTGTGCGGCCATATTCATCAGGAGCTGGATCTGGACTGGAATGGCCGGCGCATGATGGCGACGCCGTCGACCTGCGTTCAGTTCAAACCGCACTGCGCCAATTTCACTCTGGATACCGTCTCACCCGGCTGGCGCTGGCTGGAGCTGCATCCTGATGGGACGTTGACCACCGAAGTGTGCCGCCTGGAAGGCGCCGAGTTTCACCCGGATATAGCTTCAGAAGGCTACTGATGGCGACGCTTCTTTATCTGCACGGCTTTAACAGTTCCCCGCGCTCGGCGAAGGCGATGGCGTTAAACACCTGGCTGTCGCAGCAGCACCCCGACATCACCATGGTGGTGCCGGAGCTGCCGCCTTATCCGGCTGAAACGGCAGAGCTGCTGGAATCCATTGTGCTGGAGCATGGCGGCGAGCCACTCGGGGTTGTGGGGTCGTCGCTGGGCGGCTACTACGCGACCTGGCTGTCGCAGTGCTTTATGGTGCCGGCAGTGGTCGTCAACCCGGCGGTGCGCCCGTTTGAACTGCTGAACAATTTTCTCGGCCACAATGAGAATCCATACACCGGGCAGCAATATGTGCTAGAGTCTCGCCATATTTACGATCTCAAAGTCATGCAAATCGACCCGCTTGAAGCGCCGGATTTACTCTGGTTGCTGCAGCAGACCGGGGATGAAGTGCTTGATTACCGCCAGGCCGTTCATTACTACGCCTCCTGCCGGCAAACGGTGGAGGAGGGCGGTAATCACGCATTTGTCGGCTTTGACGATCATTTCACTCAGATTATCGAATTTCTCGGCCTGTGCTAAACGGCCCTGAACGACCTACGAATACACACCATGACGCAATCTTCATATAACGCTGATGCCATTGAGGTACTCACCGGGCTAGAGCCGGTGCGCCGCCGTCCGGGCATGTATACCGACACCACCCGTCCTAACCATCTTGGTCAGGAAGTTATTGATAACAGTGTGGATGAAGCGCTGGCAGGCCACGCCAAACGCGTGGAAGTTATCCTTCATGCCGACCAGTCCCTGGAAGTCATTGACGACGGGCGCGGCATGCCGGTCGACATCCACCCGGAAGAAGGGGTGCCGGCGGTCGAGCTGATCCTCTGCCGACTGCACGCGGGCGGGAAGTTTTCCAACAAAAACTACCAGTTTTCCGGCGGCCTGCACGGGGTCGGGATCTCGGTGGTCAACGCCCTGTCAAAACGCGTAGAGGTGAATGTTCGTCGCGACGGTCAGGTCTACAGCATCGCCTTTGAAAACGGTGAAAAAGTAGAAGATCTGCATGTCACCGGTACCTGTGGCAAACGCAATACCGGGACCAGTGTCCATTTCTGGCCGGACGAAAGCTTCTTCGACAGCCCGCGTTTCTCCGTTTCGCGTTTGACCCACCTGCTAAAAGCGAAAGCGGTGCTGTGCCCCGGCGTGGAAATCGTCTTTCGCGATCAGGTCAACGACAGCGAGCAGCGCTGGTGCTATGCCGATGGCCTTAACGACTACCTGTGCGAAGCCGTAAACGGCTTGCCGCTGTTGCCGGAAAAACCGTTCGTCGGCACCTTCTCCGGCGAGACGGAAGCCGTGGACTGGGCGCTGCTGTGGCTGCCGGAAGGCGGCGAACTGCTGACCGAAAGCTACGTCAACCTGATCCCGACCATGCAGGGTGGGACGCACGTTAACGGTCTGCGTCAGGGGCTGCTGGATGCGATGCGGGAGTTCTGCGAATACCGTAATATCCTGCCGCGCGGCGTGAAGCTGTCAGCGGAAGATATCTGGGATCGCTGCGCCTACGTGCTGTCGGTGAAAATGCAGGATCCGCAGTTCGCCGGGCAAACCAAAGAGCGTCTGTCGTCGCGCCAGTGCGCGGCGTTCGTCTCTGGCGTGGTGAAAGATGCCTTCAGCCTGTGGCTGAACCAGAACGTGCAGGCTGCTGAACTGCTGGCGGAGATGGCTATCTCCAGCGCCCAGCGTCGTCTGCGCGCTGCCAAGAAAGTGGTGCGTAAAAAGCTGACCAGCGGTCCGGCGTTGCCGGGTAAGCTGGCGGACTGTACCGCGCAGGACCTGAACCGCACCGAGCTGTTCCTCGTCGAAGGGGACTCGGCGGGCGGTTCAGCCAAGCAGGCGCGCGATCGCGAATATCAGGCGATCATGCCGCTGAAAGGCAAGATCCTGAATACCTGGGAAGTCTCTTCCGATGAAGTGTTAGCTTCGCAAGAAGTTCACGACATTTCGGTGGCGATTGGTATTGACCCGGATAGCGATGATTTAAGCCAGCTGCGCTACGGCAAAGTTTGTATTCTGGCGGATGCGGACTCCGATGGTCTGCACATCGCTACCCTGCTGTGCGCGCTGTTTGTGAGACATTTTCGTACTCTGGTGAAAGAGGGGCACGTCTACGTCGCGCTGCCGCCGCTGTACCGTATCGACCTTGGTAAAGAGGTCTACTACGCGCTGACGGAAGAAGAAAAAACCGGCGTGCTGGAGCAACTGAAGCGCAAGAAGGGCAAACCAAACGTCCAGCGTTTTAAAGGTCTGGGTGAGATGAACCCAATGCAGTTGCGGGAAACCACGCTTGATCCGAACACCCGCCGCCTGGTGCAACTGGTGATCAGCGATGAGGATGAACAGCAGACCACGGCGATGATGGATATGCTGTTGGCCAAGAAGCGTTCCGAAGACCGTCGCAACTGGCTGCAGGAGAAGGGCGATATGGCGGACCTGGAAGCCTGAGTCTGCACGTTTCACCAGACGTAAAAGGGAGCCTCAGGCTCCCTTTTTCATTTCACGACTGCGTCGGCGGGCTTAGACGCCAGGCTGCAGGATACGGATGGTGGTTTCCAGCACATCGCCTTTGACCGCTTCCGACCAGGCTTTCATGTGCGGCGTCTGCAGGTGCGCTTCAAGATGCGCGACGCTTTCCCACTGCTCCACCATGACGATAGAGTCGGGGGCCGTGGTCTGGAAGCTGACGCCAGCGGCATGATCTACCATCGGCGCGTAGCCGTGGCAGCCGGCCTCCTGCAAAACGGTCGGAATGATTTTCGCGAACTGATCGAGAACCGCCTGACGGTGGTGCTGGCCCGGGCGGGTACGGATTTCTGCAATCACTGTTAACATGGTTAACTCAACTCCTTCTGTGTGTATCTCGTCATACTCCAGGTTCGAATAACTCGAAATATGTAGAGCGTAGACCTGTAGTTAACCAAAAATTTCCGCCAGATGCTTGCGATATTCTGCGATATACCGTGGGACATCAGGCATTTTAATCACGTCGTTGGCGATAAAGGTCGGCAGCGCCTCCAATCCCAGGAACTGGTTGGCTTTATGGAACGGCAGGTAAACGCCGTCAACGCCAACGCCGTGGAAGAACTGGTCTTCGTCGGTGAAGGCTTCCATCGGCGCGTTCCAGGTCAGGGAGAGCATATATTTTTTCCCCTGCACCAGGCCGCCGGAGCCATATTTTTTGCTGGCGTCGGAGCGGGTACGACCGTCGCTGGCGTACAGCGAGCCGTGGCCTTCGGTAAAGACATCATCCATATATTTCTTCACCGTCCACGGCGCGCCCATCCACCAGCCAGGCATCTGCCAGATCACCACATCGGCCCACAGGAAATTCTGCACTTCTGCTTTTACGTCGTACTCGCTTTCGGCGCGAACGCTTTTAACATCGTGCCCGGCGTCGCGCAGATAACTCTCCGCGACCTCGGTCAGGGTGTCGTTCAGCTGGCCATTCGAGTGTGCGAACTTTTTTGCGCCATTGATAATCAGGATGTTGCTCATCATTTGTCCTCAATCTTGAAAATTTGCCGACGATCTTACCCCGCGAAGCGGGGCAGTAAAATGAGCAAAATGTGCAAAGTCTTTTGCCAAATGAGCAATAATCTCGCTACCAGTACACGCGGGCTTCGAAGCCGCCGTCGCGCGCGTTGGCGAAATCAACCTGCATGCCATGCAGCGAGGCGATGCGCCGGACGATCGACAGGCCCAGGCCGCTGCCCGGCGCGTCCTGCCCCGGCGGGCGATAAAAACGCTCGCCGATGCGCGCCAGTGCCTGCGGGCTAATGCCTGGGCCGTTATCACGCACCCGAAACTCGCGGGCGTTGAGCGTGATATCAACCTGGCTGCCGCGCGGGCTGTAGCGCACAGCGTTATCCAGCAGGTTGCGTACCAGCAGGCTGAGCAGCAGCGGCTGGCCGGTGCGGGCGATGCCGGCGGCATTAAGATGCAGGCGCAGCTCAATCCCGGACTGCTGCGCGTGGTGATACATCTCCATCACCGCCGACTGTAGCAGGTCGTCGATGGCGACCGGTTGCACGTCATCCAGTTGGGCGAGTGAGTCCAGCCGCGACAGCGTCAGCAGCTGATCGACCAGCCGGGTGGCGCGATCGATCCCCTGGTGGAGCTGGGCCAGCGCTTTCTCACGTCCTTCTGCATCGTCCATAGAGAGCTGGGCGACTTCGGTCTGCACCTTCAGTGCCGCCAGCGGGCTGCGCAGCTCATGGGCGGCATCAGAGGTAAACCGACGTTCGCGCAGCATGGCGTCGTGGGTGCGCTGGAACAGCTGATTCAGGGCCTCGACCAGCGGGCGGACTTCGGAGGGGATCTTCTCCACGCTGAGCGATTCCGCTGAATCCGGCGCGCGCAGGCGCAGCGTGCGCGCCAGCTTTTTCAACGGCGCCAGTTCGCGGCTTAACAGCACGATAAGCAGCACGAACATCAGCGGCAGGGCGATCATCCACGGGGTGAGCTGCGAGGTCACGATATCCATCGCCATTTCACGCCGATAATCCCACTCCTGGCCGACGGCGATGCGATGGCGACCGTCGGCGGTGGTTAGCCACAGGAAGCGCCATTCGTCATCATCGCCGCGCAGGTAGCCATCACTGAACCCCTCGCGCTGCGAGTTCCACTGGATATCCTCCCCGTTCTCACCGTCGTTGAGCACCATGGTGCCGTCGCGGGTGAAGATGGCGAACGCCAGCGCGTCGTCGTCGATGTGTCCATGCCGCACCTTTTTCTTTTCACCGAGCGATGCGGGCGGGGCGTGGAGTTCATCGAAATGCATGGCGCTCAGGCGGCGGGCGAACAGCAACTGCTGGGTATCGAACAGCTTATCCAGCTTTTTGCTGGTTTGCTGCCAGGCGATCACGCTGGCGATGCCCCAGGCGGCCGCGGTCAGCACAGCAAACAGCAGCGTCAGACGGACGCGCAGGCTCAGGCGGGCAAGTCGTTTCATGCGTCACCCAGGGTATAGCCGATGCCGTGGACGGTGCGGATAAACCCGCTGCCGAGTTTGCGGCGTAGATGATGGACGTGAACTTCCACGGCGTTGCTGGAGACCTCGTCGTCCCAGGTGTAGAGCTTTTCTTCGATAAGCTTGCGCGGCAACACGCGACCGGCGTTACGCAGCAGCAGTTCCAGCAGGGCGAACTCTTTCGGCTTTAGTACCAGGCTCTCGCCGTCGAGGCTGGCGGTTAAGCGGTTCGG
This sequence comes from Klebsiella sp. A-Nf5, assembly GCF_002810545.1. Lineage (NCBI taxonomy): Bacteria > Pseudomonadati > Pseudomonadota > Gammaproteobacteria > Enterobacterales > Enterobacteriaceae > Klebsiella > Klebsiella sp. A-Nf5. The sequence goes on from NZ_PIOG01000138.1 coordinate 192,656, forward strand.
GTCGAGGCTCACCTTGCCGTGGCGCAGCTCGCTGCTGCTCTGGCCGTGCGCGCGACGGATCAACGCTTCAAGACGTGCCGCCACTTCAATCAGGGCGAAAGGTTTGCACAGGTAGTCATCGGCGCCGAGCCGTAGCCCCTCCACTCGCTGGCTGAGCGCATCGCGGGCGGTGAGGATCAGCACCGGCTCATGGCGGCCCTTGTCCCGCCATTCGCGCAGAATATCGAGGCCATCGATGCCGGGGAGGGTGAGATCCAGGATTGCGGCGTCGTAGGGGGCGCTGTATAAGGCATTCTTGCCCTCCAGTCCGGCGGTAAACCAGTCGATGCTGAAGCCCATTTTGCTTAGGCCGGCTTTGATGCCGTCACCGATCAGCTTGTCATCTTCCACCAATAATATGCGCATGTTTCCCTCCGACGATCCTGTTTCTTAGCGCAGTAAACCGCGTTGAAGCCGGCGATGTACAGCATTAAAATTTCTTTTTTCCGCTTAAGAAGTCGTTAAGTTTTGTCAGGCGTAATAGGAGCCATATCAACACGAAGGGAGAACACATCATGAAGAAAATTGCTGCGATGACCGCGATCGTTGCCCTGGTTTCCATGCCGGTGCTGGCTGCCGAACAGGGCGGGTTTACCGGTCCTTCTTCGACCACGCAGGTCAGTTCGACCGCGCAGGCTGGCGGATTCACCGGCCCGAGCGGCGCGGTGACCACTGTCGCCAATGCCAAATCGCTGCGGGACGATACCTGGGTGACCCTGCGCGGCAAGATAACCGAGCGCATTTCTGACGATCTGTATAAGTTTCAGGATGCTTCCGGGGTGATCAATGTCGATATCGATCACAAGCGCTGGAACGGCGTGACCGTCGGCCCGCAGGACACGGTAGAAATTCAGGGGGAAGTCGATAAGGACTGGAACTCGGTAGAAATCGACGTTAAACAGATCCGTAAAATCGCGCCATAAGTCTTCGTCAGATAAGCGCAAGATCGGTCAGGAATCGCTATCCTCGCTCTGTCAGAGTATGTCGCGAGGAGGAGACGATGAACGATATTAAGGCCAGCCCGGCGTATGCCGGGCGCTTCCAGCGTGTCTGTAGGTACATTGCGCGCCATCTTGATGAGCCGCTGTCGCTGGAGGCGCTGAGCGCGATAGCGCACAGTTCGCCTTACCATTTTCACCGGCAATTTAGCGCTTATACCGGCATTCCATTGTACCGGTATATTCAGTGGTTGCGTCTGCGACGCGCCTGTTGGCGCCTGGCGTTCAACCCACGCGATAAAGTCATCGATATTGCCCTTGATGCCGGATTTCAGAATGCGGAGTCGTTCAGTCGTGCCTTCCGTACCGCGTTTGACCAAAGCCCGACCCAATTCCGTCAGCAACCGGACTGGGCCGAGTGGCATCGACGCGTACCGAAACATACGCTACAGGAGCAAACGTCGATGGACGTCAATATTATTTCGTTCCCCACCACCCGGGTAGCCGTACTGCAACATCGCGGTAGCCCGGACCTTGTCAACGCGACCGCCGCGCGTTTTATCGCCTGGCGTAAGACGAGCGGATTATCGCCCGTCGCCACCAGCGATACCTGGGGGATCGCCTGGGACGATCCGCAGACCACCCCGCAGGAGGCATTTCGGTTTGATATCTGCGGCACGGTCGAACGGCCGGTCGGTGAAAACGCCTTTGGCGTGATTAACGGCGAAATCCCCGGCGGACGCTGCGCCGTCGTGTGCCATCACGGCTCGCTGGACACGCTGGCGAACAGCGTTTGGTTTCTCTATCGCGACTGGTTACCCGCGTCAGGCGAGACGTTACGGGATTATCCGGTGTACTTCCGTTACCTCAATTTTGTCCATGAGGTGGCTGAGCATGAACTGCAAACCGATATTTATCTGCCGCTGGCCTGATTAAGCGTGACGGAATCCTCAGCCGATCTCACGCCCTGTGACTCAGGGCGTGAGATCGGGTATTATCGCGGGTAGTTTTGCCGTCCGAACGGTCGGTACCCAGATTGAGGATCCACGATTAATGAGCGATATGGCAGAGCGCCTTGCGCTGCATGAATTTACGGAAAATGCTTACCTGAACTACTCCATGTACGTGATTATGGACAGGGCATTACCGTTTATTGGCGATGGCTTAAAACCGGTCCAGCGTCGCATCGTCTATGCGATGTCCGAGCTGGGGCTGAACGCCAGCGCGAAATTCAAAAAGTCCGCCCGCACCGTCGGCGACGTGTTGGGTAAATATCACCCGCACGGCGACAGCGCCTGCTATGAAGCGATGGTGCTGATGGCGCAGCCGTTCTCTTACCGCTACCCGCTGGTAGACGGGCAGGGGAACTGGGGGGCGCCGGACGATCCGAAATCCTTCGCGGCGATGCGTTACACCGAGTCCCGCCTGTCGAAATACGCCGAATTGCTGCTCAGCGAACTGGGGCAGGGCACCGTTGATTGGGTACCGAACTTTGACGGTACGATGCAGGAGCCGAAAATGCTGCCTGCGCGTCTGCCGAACATCCTGCTTAATGGCACCACCGGCATCGCGGTGGGCATGGCCACTGATATTCCGCCGCACAACCTGCGTGAAGTCGCCAAAGCGGCCATTACGCTGATTGAGCAGCCGAAAACGACCCTCGACGAACTGCTGGATATCGTGCAGGGGCCGGATTTCCCGACCGAGGCGGAGATCATCACCCCGCGGGCGGAAATTCGCAAAATCTACCAGAACGGACGCGGCTCAGTGCGCATGCGCGCAGTGTGGAGCAAAGAGGACGGCGCGGTGGTGATTAGCGCGCTGCCGCACCAGGTCTCCGGCGCCAAAGTGCTGGAGCAGATTGCGGCGCAGATGCGCAATAAAAAGCTGCCGATGGTCGACGACCTGCGCGACGAATCGGACCACGAAAATCCGACTCGTCTGGTGATTGTCCCGCGCTCCAACCGGGTGGATATGGAACAGGTGATGAACCACCTGTTTGCCACTACCGATCTGGAAAAAAGCTACCGCATCAACCTCAATATGATCGGCCTCGACGGACGCCCGGCGGTGAAAAACCTGCTGGAGATCCTCAGCGAATGGCTGGTGTTCCGTCGCGATACCGTGCGTCGCCGTCTGAACCATCGGTTAGAGAAAGTGCTTAAGCGCCTGCATATCCTCGAAGGTTTGCTGGTGGCGTTTCTCAATATCGATGAAGTGATCGAGATCATCCGCACCGAAGATGAACCGAAGCCAGCCCTGATGTCGCGCTTTGGCATCAGCGAAACCCAGGCGGAAGCGATTCTGGAATTAAAACTGCGCCACCTCGCCAAACTGGAAGAGATGAAGATCCGCGGCGAGCAGGACGAGCTGGAAAAAGAGCGCGACCAGCTGCAGGCGATTCTGGCTTCTGAACGTAAGATGAACAACCTGCTGAAAAAAGAGCTGCAGGCTGATGCCGATGCTTTCGGCGACGATCGCCGCTCGCCGCTTCACGAACGTGAAGAAGCGAAAGCGATGAGCGAGCATGATATGCAGCCGTCTGAGCCAGTGACTATCGTCCTGTCGCAGATGGGCTGGGTGCGGAGCGCCAAAGGGCACGACATTGACGCCCAGGGCTTGAGCTATAAAGCGGGCGACAGCTGGAAGGCCTCGGCGAAAGGCAAGAGCAACCAGCCGGTGGTGTTTATCGATACCACCGGACGCAGCTATGCCATCGATCCGATTACCCTGCCTTCCGCGCGTGGCCAGGGTGAGCCGCTTACCGGTAAGTTGACTCTGCCGCCGGGCGCGACCGTGGAACATATGCTGATGGAAAGCGACGATCGCAAGCTGCTGATGGCTTCCGACGCTGGCTACGGTTTTGTCTGCACCTTCAACGATCTGGTGGCGCGCAACCGTGCCGGTAAAGCGCTGATCACCCTGCCTGACAATGCGCACGTGATGCCGCCGCTGGTGATTGAGGACGAGTCCGATATGCTGCTGGCCATCACCGCCGCCGGGCGGATGCTGATGTTCCCGGTGAGCGATCTACCGCAGCTGTCGAAAGGCAAGGGCAACAAAATTATCAGTATTCCGGCGGCGGAAGCCGCAGCCGGGCAGGATGGCCTGGCGCATCTGTTTATCCTGGCTCCGCAGAGCACGCTCACCATCCATGTTGGCAAACGGAAGATCAAACTGCGTCCGGAAGAGCTGCAAAAAGTCACCGGCGAGCGTGGCCGCCGCGGTTCGCTGATGCGCGGACTGCAGAAGATTGACCGTGTCGAAATCGACTCGCCGCGCCGCGCCGCGGCAGGCGATAGCGAAGAGTAAACGCCTCTCCTCCCGTCGTTGACGGGAGGAGGCGAAAAAATGCCGCAAAATCGTTGTTTATTCAGACGTTGCGATTAACAATGTCCATCACCAGGGACCCAGGAAGAACGGTCCCGGCCTGCGCAGAACTGATGAGCCTGCCTTCTGTCAGCAGCGAATAATTCTAAGCGATTTGGGTTTTAGAGGTAGCTATGCTATTAATTTTTCGAGTAATTTTTGTGGTCATTTATTGCATCGTAGTGTGCATACTTGGCTGTTTGTACTGCTTGTTCAGCCCGCGTAATCCAAAACATGTCGCCACTTTCGGCCATCTGTTTGGCCGCTTATCTCCGGTATTTGGCCTGAAGGTAGAACTGCGTAAACCTGCCGATGCGGAAAGCTATGGCAACGCGATCTACATCGCTAACCACCAGAACAACTATGATATGGTGACGGCGTCGAACATCGTGCAGCCGCCGACGGTCACCGTGGGTAAAAAAAGCCTGCTGTGGATCCCGTTCTTTGGCCTGCTCTACTGGCTGACGGGCAACCTGCTGATTGACCGTAATAACCGAACTAAAGCGCATGGCACCATTGCTGAAGTGGTGAATGCGTTTAAAAAGCGTAAAATTTCGTTCTGGATGTTCCCGGAAGGAACCCGTAGCCGCGGCCGCGGCCTGCTGCCTTTTAAAACCGGTGCCTTCCACGCAGCGATTGCCGCCGGAGTGCCGATTATTCCGGTGTGCGTGTCCAACACATCGAACAAAATTAAGCTCAATCGCTGGAACAACGGTCTGGTGATTGTTGAGATGCTGCCGCCGGTGGATACCAGTCAGTTCGGTAAAGACAACGTGCGCGCGCTGGCGACGCATTGCCGCGAGCTGATGGCCGCCAAAATTGCTGAGCTGGACAACGAAGTGGCCGAGCGCGAAGCGGCTAAAAAGTCATAAGACAGGAAACGCCGCCAACGCGCGCGTATTGCTGGCGGGAAACGAATTCCCTTTTTCATTTGTCAGTATGTCATGGAGTTAATATGTCACTCAGTCGGCGTCAGTTTATTAAGGCTTCCGGCGTAGCGCTGTGCGCTGGCGCCGCGCCGCTGAAAGCCCATGCCGCCGGCCAGCAGCTCGCGCTGCCGGTTCCGCCGCTGCTGGAATCGCGTCGCGGTCAGCCGCTGTTTCTGACGCTGCAGCGTTCGCACTGGTCGTTTACGCCAGGCACTCGCGCCCCCGTCTGGGGGATCAATGGCCGCTACATGGGGCCGACGATCCGCGTCTGGAGCGGGGACGACGTCAAGCTTATCTACAGCAACCGTCTGACAGAGAATGTCGCGATGACCATCCGCGGCCTGCAGGTGCCTGGCCCGCTGATCGGCGGTGCGGCGCGCATGATGTCGCCGAACGCCGACTGGGCGCCGGTGCTGCCTATCCGCCAGAGCGCTGCTACCTTGTGGTATCAGGCCAACACGCCGAACCGGATGGCGAAGCAGGTGTACAACGGCCTGGCCGGCATGTGGCTGGTGGAAGATGAGGTCAGCAAGAACCTGCCAATCCCTAACCACTACGGCGTTGATGACTTCCCGGTGATTATTCAGGACAAGCGGCTGGATAACTTCGGCACGCCGGAATATAGCGAACCGGGGAGCGGCGGCTTCGTTGGCGATACGCTGCTGGTTAACGGCGTGCAGAGCCCGTATGTCGAAGTGTCGCGCGGCTGGGTGCGCCTGCGCCTGCTGAACGCCTCCAACTCCCGGCGCTATCAGCTGCAGATGAGCGATGGCCGACTGCTGCATGTGATTTCCGGCGACCAGGGGTTCCTGCCGGCGCCAGTCTCGCTCAAACAGCTGTCGCTGGGGCCAGGGGAACGGCGTGAAATTCTGATCGATATGACCAACGGCGATGAAGTGTCCATTACCTGCGGTGAAGCGGCCAGCATTGTCGACCGCATCCGCGGCTTTTTTGAACCGTCAAGTATCCTGGTCTCCACGCTGGTGCTGACCTTGCGGCCGACCGGGCTGCTGCCGCTGGTCACCGACAGCCTGCCGGTGCGCCTGCTGCCGACCGAACTGCTCTCCGGCACGCCGATCCGCAGCCGGGATATCACCCTCGGCGACGATCCGGGTATCAACGGCCAGCTGTGGGATCCGCAGCGTATCGATATCACGGCGCAACAGGGGACCTGGGAGCGCTGGACGGTGCGTGCCGACCGCCCGCAGTCGTTCCATATTGAAGGGGTGATGTTCCAGATCCGTAACGTCAATGGCTCGACGCCCTTCCCGGAAGACCGTGGCTGGAAGGACACCGTGTGGGTCGACGGGCAGGTTGAACTGCTGGTCTACTACGCCCAGCCGTCGTGGTCGCACTTCCCGTTCCAGTATCTGAGCCAGACGCTGGAGCTTGCCGACCGCGGCTCGATTGGCCAGATGCTGGTGAATCCGGCGCCGTAATCTTCGCAACCCTGGCCGGAACACGGTCAGGGTTTGAGAAAATCCTCCTTCATTTCCACTATCATTCCGGCTTATAATCCACGCCCTTTTGGTTATTTTTTTATCATTTCCCCCGGAAGCAATATGAGCGCAATATCCCTGATCCAACCGGATCGTGACCTTTTTTCCTGGCCGCAATACTGGGCTGCCTGTTTTGGCCCTGCGCCATTTTTACCGATGTCGCGTGAAGAGATGGACCAACTTGGCTGGGATAGCTGCGACATTATTCTGGTGACCGGCGACGCCTACGTCGACCACCCGAGCTTCGGGATGGCCATCTGCGGCCGTATGCTGGAAGCGCAGGGTTTCCGGGTAGGGATCATTTCCCAGCCGGACTGGAACAGCAAAGAAGACTTTATGCGCCTGGGTAAGCCGAATCTGTTCTTCGGCGTGACGGCGGGCAATATGGACTCGATGATCAACCGCTACACCGCCGACCGTAAGCTGCGCCATGATGATGCTTACACCGCTGGCAACGTGGCGGGCAAGCGTCCGGATCGCGCCACCCTGGTCTACACCCAGCGCTGTAAAGAGGCGTGGAAAGACGTGCCGGTGATCCTCGGCGGCATCGAGGCCAGCCTGCGCCGTACCGCGCATTATGATTACTGGTCCGATACCGTGCGCCGCTCGGTGCTGGTGGACTCCAAGGCCGATATGCTGATGTTCGGTAACGGCGAGCGCCCGCTGGTGGAAGTCGCGCATCGCCTGGCGATGGGTGAATCCATCGACCAGATCCGCGATGTGCGCAATACCGCCATCATGGTGAAAGAGGCGCTGCCGGGCTGGAGCGGCGTCGATTCCACCCGCCTGGATACTCCGGGGAAAATCGACCCGATCCCGCATCCGTATGGTGAGGATCTGCCGTGCGCCGATAACAAGCCGGTTGCGCCGAAAAAGCAGGAAGCCAAAAGCATCACCGTGCAGCCGCCGCGGCCCAAACCGTGGGAAAAGACCTACGTGCTGCTGCCTTCCTTCGAGAAGGTGAAAGGCGATAAAGTCCTGTACGCTCACGCTTCGCGTATTCTGCACCACGAAACTAACCCCGGCTGCGCCCGGGCGCTGATGCAAAAGCATGGCGAACGCTATATCTGGATCAACCCGCCGGCAATCCCGCTCTCGACTGAAGAGATGGACAGCGTCTTCGCGCTGCCTTACAAGCGTGTGCCGCATCCTGCTTACGGCGACGCGCGTATCCCGGCGTACGAGATGATCCGTTTCTCGATCAACATCATGCGCGGCTGCTTCGGCGGCTGTTCGTTCTGCTCAATCACCGAGCACGAAGGGCGCATTATCCAGAGCCGTTCAGAAGACTCGATCATTAATGAAATCGAAGCCATTCGCGACACGGTGCCCGGCTTTACCGGGGTGATCTCCGATCTCGGCGGCCCAACGGCCAACATGTATATGCTGCGCTGTAAATCGCCACGCGCTGAGCAGACCTGCCGCCGTCTCTCCTGCGTCTACCCGGATATCTGCCCGCACATGGATACCAACCACGAGCCGACGATCAATCTTTACCGTCGCGCCCGTGAGCTGAAGGGCATCAAGAAGATCCTTATCGCCTCTGGCGTACGCTATGACATCGCGGTAGAAGATCCGCGCTATATCAAAGAGCTGGCGACCCACCACGTCGGCGGCTATCTGAAGATCGCCCCGGAGCATACCGAAGAGGGGCCGCTGTCGAAGATGATGAAGCCGGGGATGGGCAGCTACGACCGCTTTAAAGAATTGTTTGATACCTATTCGAAGCAGGCGGGTAAAGAACAGTATCTGATCCCGTACTTTATCTCCGCCCATCCGGGAACCCGCGATGAAGATATGGTGAACCTGGCGCTGTGGCTGAAGAAACATCGCTTCCGTCTCGACCAGGTGCAGAACTTCTATCCGTCGCCGCTGGCGAACTCGACCACCATGTATTACACCGGCAAGAACCCGCTGGGCAAGATTGGCTATAAGAGCGAAGAGGTGGTGGTGCCGAAGGGCGAGAAACAGCGCCGTCTGCATAAAGCGCTGCTGCGCTATCACGATCCGGCAAACTGGCCGCTGATCCGTCAGGCGCTGGAGTCGATGGGCAAGAAGCACCTGATTGGCTCACGTCGCGACTGCCTGGTGCCAGCCCCGACGCTGGATGAGATGCGCGAAGCGCGTCGCCAGAACCGCCATACCCGCCCGGCACTGACCAAGCACACGCCGATTGTGCATCAGCGTTCTAACGGTGAAGCGACGGCGAAAAAGCCCGTCAAACGCGGTAAAGTCGCCGGGCGTTAAGCCTGACGTTGTGCCCGGTAGCGTTTTGCTGACCGGGCCGGTTGGAGAGCCGGACAGGCGTCAGCGCTATCCGGCTTTTTTATAGGTTAGCCGCCAAACTGATCCGGATCGGGCCCTAAACGCTTGCCCTGGTCCAGCTTGGCGATTTCGCTGAGTTCGTCTTTGTCGAGACGGAAATCCCAGACGTTAAAGTTCTCGGCGATACGCGACGGCGTCACTGATTTCGGGATCACCACCAGACCGCTATCAAGATGCCAGCGGATGACGATCTGCGCCGGCGTTTTGCCGTATTTATCGGCGAGCTGGTGGATGACTTTCTGATCGAAAACCCCTTTACCGCCCTGGGCCAGCGGGCTCCAGGATTCGGTCTGGATCTTGTGGGTGGCGTTCCAGGCGTGCAGCTGACGCTGCTGCAGCAGCGGATGGAGCTCAATCTGGTTGATCGCCGGGGCGACGCCAGTTTCATCAATCAGCTTCTGCAGATGCGGGACCTGGAAATTACACACGCCGATACTTTTTGCCAGCCCCTGCTGTTGCAGTTCGATCAGCGCCTGCCAGGCCTCGACGTAATGGCCGATCGCCGGCACAGGCCAGTGGATTAAATAGAGATCCACATAGTCCAGCTTCAGCTTGCTGAGACTCTCTTTCAGCGCCTCGTGCGGCCGTTTTTGATCGTCGTTCCACAGTTTGGTGGTGATAAAGAGCTCATCGCGATTGACGCCTGCGCTGTGCAGCGCGTTGCCGACGCCAGCCTCATTTTGGTACGCGGCGGCGGTGTCAAAAGAGCGATAACCGACTTCCAGCGCCTTATGAATGGCAGAGACGACTTCCTCGTTGCCAGCTTTCCACACGCCGAGACCCAGCTGCGGCATCAGGTTGCCGTCGTGTAGTTTTATAACGGTTGGATGTGTCATGCCTTCCTCCTGTTAATGAACTCGGCGAGGCAGAATCCGCCGAGGGGTAGCATTAAGTCTGGACGAAATAGCTAAAAACGGTAGTAAAAACACCTCTCCCCGACGTTTGTTTAACGTAAGGAGAGGTGAATCAGGCGGGGATAAATTAGCGGGCTGCCTCGTAAATACGGCGGCTGACGTCCAGCGTGATATCCTGATGTTCGCCCAGTTTGGTCATGCCGTGCTCTTCCAGTTTCGCCAGCAGCGCCGGGATGGAGCTACCGTCGAGACCGTAATCGGAGAGACGGGTCGGCACACCCATCTGCTCGAAGAACTGGCGCGTCGCGGCGATGGCGGCATCAATACGTTGGTCGTCGGAACCCTCTGTGATATTCCACACGCGCTCGGCATACTGCAGCAGTTTCGCACGTTTGCTGTCGCGCTTCTCATTCCACAGCGCCGGCAGAACGATAGCCAGCGTCTGGGCGTGATCCAGGCCGTGCATCGCCGTCAGTTCGTGGCCGAGCATATGCGTCGCCCAGTCCTGCGGCACGCCTGCGCCGATAAGACCGTTCAGCGCCTGCGTCGCCGCCCACATAATATTGGCGCGCACATCGTAGTTCTCTGGCTCCTGCAGCGCTTTCGGGCCATCTTCCACCAGCGTCAGCAGAATGCCTTCGGCGAAACGGTCCTGAATTTTGCCGTCAACCGGGTAGGTGACGTACTGTTCAACGGTATGGACGAAGGCGTCAACCACGCCGTTGGCGACCTGGCGCGGCGGCAGAGTATAAGTGTAAACCGGATCGAGGATTGCGAACTGCGGCTGAACGTGCGAAGACATAAACGCGCGTTTGTCGCCGGTGGTTTTCCGCGAAATGACCGCCCCTTTGTTTGATTCAGAACCGGTCGCCGGAAGAGTCAGAACCGAACCCATTGGAATGGCGCTGGCGATCTTACTGCCATAAGTTTCCAGAATTTCCCACGGATCGATAGCGACGTCGTAATGGGCCGCCGCGGCGATGAACTTGGTGCCATCCAGGACTGAACCGCCGCCGACCGCCAGCAGGAAAGTGACCTTCTCTTCACGGGCGAGCTTCACGGCGTTCATCAGGGTTTCGTAAGACGGGTTCGGCTCGATGCCGCCAAATTCAAGGACATCCAGGCCATTCAGGGCGGTGAGTACCTGATCCAGGACGCCCGTTTTTTTCACGCTGCCGCCGCCGTAGGTGATCAGTACGCGAGCCTCCGCCGGGATCTGTTCACGCAGCTTTTCAATCGCGCCTTTGCCAAACAGAATGCGGGTTGGGGTATGCAGGTCAAAATTATTCATTGCTAGTGTCCTCAAAAGAGTAAAACCGCCGACAGGGACGATACCGCTGCCAGATGACGGTTATTGTGGTCCTGGCGCCGTTGACCCTCAATGCACATTTCTGCCGATGTCTTGCCTATTTCTCCATGTAGCTGGAGAATTCTCGCCAGCCTGCGCACAATGTACGGGTGAAGAAACATCGGGAGAGACGGTGGCAATGCAACATGCAGAGATATGCCAGATATTGACGGAGAAGGTTAACCATCTGAAAGATAAGCACGAACTGTTAAGTTCGCTGCTGCCTGACGTCCGCCTGCTGTATGGGACGCAGCCGGGTACCCGGACGCCGGTGATGTACCTGCCGGGGATCGTTTTTCTCTTTTCCGGCCATAAAATTGGTTATATCAATGAACGGACATTTCGCTACGACACAAATGAATATTTGCTGCTGACCGTGCCGCTGCCCTTCGAGTGCGAAACCTTTGCGACCCCTGAGGTGCCCCTCGCCGGGATGCGTCTGAACGTCGATATCCTGCAGCTGCAGGAGCTGCTGATGGATATTGGCGAGGATCCGCTGTTTCAGCCCGCCGTCGCCTCCAGCGGAATAAATTCGGCAGTGCTTTCCGAAGATATTTTATGCGCTGCCGAACGGCTGCTCGACGTCATGGATCGTCCGCTGGACGCGCGCATTCTTGGCAAGCAGATTATCCGTGAAATCCTCTACTATGTGCTGACGGGCCCCTGCGGCGGCGCACTGCTGGCGCTGGTCAGCCGGCAGACCCACTTCAGTTTGATAAGCCGCGTGCTGAAACATATTGAGAGCCAGTACACTGAAAACCTGAGCGTCGATCAGCTGGCGGCGGAAGCGAATATGAGCGTGTCAGCGTTTCACCATAATTTTAAATCAGTGACCAGTACCTCACCGCTGCAGTATCTGAAAACCTACCGTTTGCACAAGGCGCGCATGCTGATGATCCATGACGGCATGAAGGCCAGTGCGGCGGCGATGCGGGTGGGGTATGAAAGCCCTTCGCAGTTCAGCCGTGAGTTTAAGCGCTACTTCGGTATGACGCCCGGAGAAGATGCTGCACGTATTCGCACGATGCAGGGCGTGTAATATCGGGAGGGCAGGCCGGGCGGGCGCAGGCCCCCCGGCAGATGGCCGTCAGGCGCTGCAGTATTTCTTTTTGATAACCACGAACAGCGTGCCGAGCAGGCCCGCGAGCAGCAGGACAATCGGCAGGATCATCAGGCAGGTCATCACCTGATCTTCATGGCGCTTCACAAACGGGATCATGCTCAGCGCATAGCCAAGACCGGTGACCACGCCAACCCACAGCAGGGCGCTCAGCCAGTTGAAGAACTGAAAGCGGCGGTTCGGCAGGCCGGAAATCCCCGCCATGGTTGGCAGCAGAGTGCGGACAAACGCCAGAAAGCGGCCAGCGAGCAGCGCCAGCAGACCGTGGCGATCAAACATACAGGTGGCGCGCTGATGGTACTTATGCGGCAGATGCGCCAGCCAGCCTTTCACCGTTTGCGTATTGCCCAGCCAGCGCCCCTGCACATAGCTCAGCCAGCAGCCGAGGCTGGCGGCGGCGGTCAGAATGGCGATAGTAGGCACAAAGTCCATGACGCCTTTAGCAATCAGCGCGCCGGCGAGCAGCAGCAGGCTGTCTCCCGGTAAAAAGGACGCGGGCAGCAGCCCGTTTTCCAGAAACAGGGTGGCGAACATAACCAGATATACAACGCCCACAACGTGAGGGTTCGCCAATGCGGCAAAATCATGTTGCCACAGCGCGGCGACAATCTCTTGAATGACAACCATGGACTTTCCTAAGTGGTACCGTATTGTTGACTAGTGTACTCCTGAAGAGACCCGAGCACCTTGATCCCGGGCGCAACAAAAGCGGCCGCTTCGATAAAAAACGTCCGCCATTGTTGCCACTGACTGTCACTTTACACGATACGCGCGAAGCCCGCTGCTAAATCCGCCTGCAGATCGTCAACATTTTCGAGACCAATGTGCAGGCGGATCAGCGTGCCGCTGAAATCCACTTCAGCCTCCGGCCGAATATGGGCGATTTGCTCCGGCTGATTGGCCAGAATGAGCGATTCAAAGCCGCCCCACGAGTAGGCCATGCTGAACAGGCTGAAATTGTCGAGGTATTCTGCCAGCTCGGCGTCGCTAAGACGTTTGTTGAGCACAAACGAGAACAGACCGCTGCTGCCGGTGAAGTCGCGCTTCCAGAATTCATGGCCTTTACTGCCGGGCAGGGCGGGGTGGTTTACCCGCGCCACCTGCGGATGTTGCGCCAGCCACTCGGCGATGCGCAGGCTGCTTTCATGGTGCTGACGCAGGCGCACGCCCAGGGTGCGCAGACCGCGGCTGGTCATATAGGCGGTATCGGCGTCCAGCATTTGCCCCATCAGGTAGGCATTCTCACGCAGCTGCGCCCAGCAGCGCGCATTCGCCACCGCGGTGCCGACCATGCCGTCTGAGTGGCCGATCAGGTATTTGGTGGCCGCCTGAATGGAAATGTCGATGCCAAAATCCAGCGCTTTAAACAGGATCCCCGCCGCCCAGGTGTTATCGATCATGATAATCGCTTCCGGGGCGACTTTACGCACGGCGGCGACAATCGCAGGCACATCATGCACTTCCATGGTGATGGAGCCGGGCGATTCAAGGAACACCACGCGGGTCTCCGGCCGAATAAGATGGGCAATATCGGCGCCGATGAGGGGATCGAACCAGCTGGTGGTGACACCGAGTTTAGCGAGAATTTTGGTACAAAAATCCTGGCTTGGCTCATAGGCGGTATTGGTCATCAGCACATGGTCGCCCTGCTCGACAAACGCCAGGATGGTGTTGGCCACCGCGGCCGCGCCGCAGGGGAAGAGGGCGCAGCCGGCACCGCCTTCCAGCTCGCACATCGCTTCCTGCAGCGAGAAGTGAGTCAGGGTGCCGCGGCGTCCGTAGAACAGCTCGCCGTTGGCCCGGTTGCGGGTGGCGTGTTTTTTGGCTTCTACGGTGTCGAAAACCAGCGATGAAGCGCGCTGGATCACGCTGTTCACTGAGCCCTGAGTATATTTTTTGCTCCGCCCGGCGTTGACCAGCGCGGTATCAAGATGTTTATCAGCCATGTTGATGAACCTGTTTTTATACGTCTGGACGTCTAAACTAGCATGAATCTTCTTTTCTGTACCAGCGCGGCGCCGATACAGGCGAAAATTTTACCAGGCCCGCGGTAAGCCGCTTTTTTACTGCGTGAGCGCAAGGAAAATAAACGTGATTTGCTGCACAGTGTAAATACTAATGAGAACCACTATCAATTCGATGTCGTTTTGATATTATTGTGGGCAGATTTTGTGATTATCGTCGTGGAGATAGAGCGTGGGTAATAATTTGATGCAGGCGGATCTCTCCGTTTGGGGTATGTATCATCATGCCGATATTGTCGTTAAGGTGGTGATGATTGGCCTGATTCTGGCGTCGGTCGTCACCTGGGCCATCTTTTTCGGCAAGGGGGCGGAAATCCTCGCCAGCAAGCGCCGCCTCAAACGTGAACAGCAGCAGCTGGCAGAAGCCCGCTCTCTCGATCAGGCCAGCGATATCGCCAGCGCCTTTGAAGCGAAAAGCCTGACCACCCAGCTTATCAATGAAGCGCAGAACGAACTTGAACTCTCCGCCGGTGCAGAAGACAACGAAGGCATCAAGGAACGAACCGGTTTCCGCCTTGAGCGTCGCGTCGCGGCCGTCGGTCGCCATATGGGGCGCGGCAACGGTTATCTGGCCACCATCGGCGCCATTTCGCCGTTCGTGGGGCTGTTTGGTACCGTCTGGGGCATCATGAACAGCTTTATCGGTATCGCCCAGACGCAGACCACCAACCTTGCGGTGGTAGCCCCGGGCATCGCGGAAGCGCTGCTGGCGACGGCCATCGGCCTGTTCGCCGCCATCCCGGCGGTAGTCATCTATAACATCTTCGCCCGCATGATCGGCAGCTATAAGGCCTCGCTCGGCGACATCGCCGCTCAGGTGCTGCTGCTGCAAAGTCGCGACCTGGACCTCAGCGCCAGCGGCGTGAAGCCGGTGCGCAGCGCGCAGAAATTACGGGTAGGTTGATCGGCTATGGCGATGCGTCTTAATGAAAATCTGGACGATAACGGCGAAATGCATGAGATCAACGTGACGCCGTTTATCGACGTCATGCTGGTTCTGCTGATTATCTTTATGGTGGCTGCGCCGCTGGCGACGGTTGACGTAAAGGTGAATCTGCCGGCCTCTTCCAGCCAGCCGCAACCGCGACCGGAAAAACCTATCTACCTGTCGGTGAAGGCGGATAAGAGCATGTTCCTCGGCAACGACCCGGTGACCGAAGCGAATATGATTAACGCTCTGGATAGTCTGACCGCCGGCAAAAAAGATACCACCGTCTTCTTCCGCGCGGATAAAACCGTCGATTACGAGACGATGATGAAAGTGATGGATACCCTGCATCAGGCGGGCTATCTCAAGATCGGGCTGGTGGGCGAAGAGACCGTCAAAGCCAAATAACCCGATTCTTTTCCTGAAAAGGCTGGCCACGCGCCGGCCTTTTTTATGGCCGTTTGTCGGCGACGTGTTGGCCTGGCGTTGCCATCACGTTATCTGTCTGAGATATAATGTCGCTTCTTTTTGTTAACTAACAGGATTATATGGAACGCTTTCTGGAAAACGCTATGTACACTTCGCGCTGGCTGCTGGCGCCGGTTTATTTTGGCCTTTCGCTGGGGCTGGTTGCGCTGACCATCAAATTTTTTCAGGAGATCGTCCACGTTCTGCCGCATATCTTCAGCGTCAGCGAGTCGGAATTGATCCTGACGCTGCTGTCGCTGGTGGACATGACCCTGGTGGGTGGCCTGCTGGTGATGGTGATGTTCTCGGGCTATGAAAATTTCGTGTCGCAGCTGGATATCAATGAAGGGAAAGAGAAGCTGAGCTGGCTCGGTAAAATGGATGCCACCTCCCTGAAGAATAAAGTCGCGGCGTCAATTGTGGCGATCTCATCTATCCACCTGCTGCGGGTGTTTATGGATGCGAAAAACGTGCCGGACAACAAGCTGATGTGGTACGTGATTATCCACCTGACCTTCGTCCTTTCGGCCTTTGTGATGGGCTATCTCGATCGTCTGAACAAAGTGAAACACTGATCTCTTCTCTCCCGGCGGTGTTAGCCGCTGGGCTTTTTTCTCACCCGTTTCTGCTTCTCTGCGCTGGCGTATGTCCGGGCTTCTGCTTTGCTTAAAGGGCGCTTAACAACGGAGGCAGGGTGATGACGCGATTAACGGCCAAAGATTTCCCGCAGCAGCTGCTCGAGTATTATGACTACTATGCCCACGGCAAAATCAGCAAACGCGAGTTTCTCCAGCTGGCGGGGAAATATACTGTCGGCGGGATGACCGCGCTGGCGCTGTTTAATCTGCTGAAGCCCGACTATGCCCTGGCAGAGCAGGTACTGTTCACCGATCCGGATATCCGTCCGGAGTATATTCATTATCCCTCTCCTGACGGCCACGGCGAAGTGCGGGCTTACCTGGTGACGCCGACGAAAATAGCCGACAAAGCGCCCGCCGTTGTGGTGGTACATGAGAACCGAGGCCTGAATCCCTACATTGAAGACGTAGCCCGGCGGGTAGCGAAAGCGGGATATATCGCGCTGGCGCCTGATGGCCTGAGCTCCGTCGGCGGCTATCCGGGGAATGATGATGAAGGCCGCTTGCTACAGCAGAAAGTCGATCCCGTGAAGCTGATGAATGATTTTTTTGCGGCGGTCTCGTTTATGGCGAAGCATCCACAGGCGACGGGGAAGGTCGGTATCACCGGTTTTTGTTACGGCGGCGGCGTCAGCAACGCGGCGGCGGTGGCGATCCCGGAGCTAGCCTGCGCGGTGCCGTTTTACGGCCGCCAGCCGCCGCTGAAGGAGGTCGATAAAATTAAAGCGCCGCTGCTGCTGCACTATGCCGGCCTCGATAGCGGCATTAATGAAGGCTGGCCCGCCTATGAACAGGCGTTGAAGGAACACCATAAAATCTACGAGGCCTATCTCTATCAGGGCGTGAATCACGGCTTTCATAATGATTCCACGCCGCGCTACGATCGGGCTGCGGCTGATCTGGCCTGGCAACGCACGCTGGCATGGTTTGAGAAGTATTTACACTAGCGCAAACGACATAAATAGCGCTACCGCTCGCTCAAAAAAACGCTATATAATTTATTATATAACGATTAGGGGGCGCGATGGAAAATCATTTTGGAAAAGGCTTAATGGCGGGGCTACAGGCATCCTATGCTGACACCGCCGCGCATGCGGCGAATTTTTGCGCCGACTATAAACGCGGGTTTGTGCTCGGCTATTCGCACCGCATGTTTGAAAAAACCGGCGACCGCCAGCTCAGCGCGTGGGAGGCGGGGATCCTGACCCGTCGCTATGGCCTTGACAGAGATATGGTGATGGATTTCTTCAAAGAAGGGGATTCGGGTATGGCGATGCGCTATTTTCTGGCGGGATATCGGCTGGAAAGCTAAACAGGACGGCTTCGCAGGCGGAGCCGTCCTGTGGTGTGTGCCCTTTCCCGTCAGCGGGAAAGGGTAAAGACCTTACGCCTGGCGCTTATCTTCCGTTTGGGTGTCAAAGTCGCGGGCGTCGTGGCGCTCATGCAACTGCTCATTGAGCGGGCCGTTGGTGCGGTTGACGATGCGTCCGCGCTTGACGGCCGGACGGTTGCCGACATCCTGCGCCCAGCGCAGCACGTTTTTATAGCTCCCGGCGTCGAGGAACTCCGCCGCGTTATAGACATTGCCCAGCACCACGTTGCCATACCACGGCCAGATAGCCATATCGGCGATGGTGTACTCCTCTCCAGCCACATAGCGACCACGGGCGAGCTGTTTGTCCAGCACGTCGAGCTGGCGTTTGGCTTCCATCGTAAAGCGGTCGATCGCGTACTCGATCTTCACCGGCGCATAGTTATAGAAGTGGCCGAAGCCGCCGCCGAGGAACGGCGCCGCGCCCTGCAGCCAGAACAGCCAGTTGAGGGTTTCGGTGCGACCGGCAGGATCTTTCGGCAGGAAGAAGCCAAATTTTTCCGCCAGATAGAGAAGAATGTTGCCGGACTCAAATACCCGGGTCGGCGGCGTGGTGGAGTGGTCGCTGAGGGCTGGGATTTTCGAGTTCGGGTTGATGTCGACAAAGCCGCTGGAAAACTGATCGCCTTCGCCGATGCGTATCAGCCAGGCGTCGTATTCCGCGCCGCTGACGCCCAGCGCCAGCAGCTCTTCCAGCATGATGGTCACCTTCTGGCCGTTGGGTGTACCGAGTGAGTATAGCTGGAGCGGATGGGTACCGACCGGCAGGACGCGTTCATGGGTCGCGCCGGAAACGGGGCGGTTGATATTGGCGAACGCGCCGCCGCTGTTTTGCTTCCATTCCCACACTTTTGGTGGCTGGTAGTTTTGCTCTGACATGCTGGTTTGCCTTTTTCGTGGATGTACAAAAAGTGTAGCAGGTGACCTCAGGCCATAATGCGCGCAGCCCACACGCTGACATCATCGCCGCTGCCCAGATCCGGCTGCACCAGGCCATTGACCATAAAGGTCGGCGAGACGTGGATGCCGTTCTGACGGGCGTATTTACTGTGCCACTTGATCACGTCCTGCAGCTCCGGGCGGGCAAAGGCGGCCCCCAGCAGCACGTGACTGTAACGTTCAATGCGTTCAATGATTTGCTGCGGCGTGGCGTTCATGTTCGGCCCGCTGCAGTGATCGGTAAACTCAAACTCTTCCCGATGGTCGGCCACGGCCTGCATCACCTTATGCGCCTGCTCTCTACCGTGCGGCAGGGTGGACGCGGCGAGGATACAGCGGACGATAACCCCGGAGAACAGATGCCACGGCTGCGACTGCAGGCGTATCTTGATGGTGACGTTATCGGCGCCGACCTCATCAAGCAGGTCGTCGAGTTTATTAAACGCGCGGACAGAGTAGGGGCAGGTGGGCTCAAGGAACACCTCAAACGTCCGCGGGCCGTGTCCCCAGACCAGCGGTTGGGCATTCAGATGCGAGGGTGTGCTCATTGTCGACTCCTGATGTTGCGTTGTTTTTTTGTTATATCACCGATAACGATATCACTTTTGCTTCCGGCTGCAGGGTTATTTTCCTTAACGGCACGATTAGCGAAACGAATGAGTGGTATCATCGTTACACCTCTGTCTGGTAAGTGCCTGCGGCAGGATAAGAAGAGGGAGTTTTGTTTCGCCAACTGCCCGGGCTGCATTAATTTGAGGTCAGGCTAAATGAGCAAAGGATCGACAAGCAGTGACGCCCCGTTTGGGACATTGTTAGGCTACGCGCCCGGCGGCGTGGCGATTTATTCATCGAATTACAGTAGCTTAAATCCGCAAGACTATCCGGATGACGCAACGTTTCGCAGCTACATCGATAATGAGTATATGGGACATAAATGGCAGTGCGTCGAGTTTGCACGCCGCTTTCTGTTCCTGACCTACGGGTTTGTCTTTACCGATGTGGGGATGGCGTATGAAATCTTCTCCCTGCGTTTCCTGCGTGAAGTGGTCAATGACAACATTCTGCCGCTGCAGGCCTTCGCCAACGGTTCCCGCCGTCCACCCATCGCCGGTTCGTTACTGATCTGGCAGAAGGGAGGCGAGTTTAAGCACACCGGCCACGTCGCGGTGATCACCCAGCTTGTCGGCAATAAAGTGCGTATCGCCGAACAGAACGTCATTCACTCGCCGCTGCCGCAGGGCCAGCAGTGGACCCGCGAGCTGACCCTCGAGGTCAACGCTGGCCGGTACACCATCAAAGATACCTTTACCGATACCGAAATTTTAGGCTGGATGATCCAGACCGCCGATACCGAACACAGCCTGCCGCAGCCGGTGCTGCCTGGCGAGGCGATGGCGATCAAAGGCGCGCGGCTGCCGAACAACGGCCAGTTCCGCGGCAAATGGCTGAACGAGAAAGATCCGCTGCAAAAAGCCTACGTGGCGGCCAACGGCCATTTCATCAACCAGGATCCCTACCAGTATTTCACCATCAGCGAAAGCGCCGAACAGGAGCTGATCAAAGCGACTAACGAGCTGCACCTGATGTATCTGCACGCCACCGATAAGGTGATGAAGGATGATAACCTGCTGGCGCTGTTTGATATCCCGAAAATCCTCTGGCCGCGTCTGCGTCTCTCCTGGCAGCGCCGTCGTCATCATATGATCACCGGGCGCATGGATTTCTGCATGGACGAGCGCGGGCTGAAGGTGTACGAGTACAATGCCGACTCCGCCTCCTGCCATACCGAAGGCGGGCTGATCCTTGAGCAATGGCTGAAGCAGGGCTACTACGGCACCGGCCACAATCCGGCGGAAGGTCTGCTCGATGAGCTGGCGGGGGCGTGGAAACACAGCCGGGCGCGGCCTTTCGTGCACATCATGCAGGACAAGGATCTGGAAGAGAATTACCACGCGAAATTTATCCAGCGTTCGCTGACCCAGGCCGGTTTTGAGAGCAAAATTCTCTTTGGCCTTGATGAGCTGCGCTGGGATGCTGCCGGCCAGCTGATTGACGCTGACGGACGGCTGGTCAACTGCGTCTGGAAAACCTGGGCATGGGAAACCGCCATTGAGCAGGTGCGCGAAGTCAGCGCCGATGAGTACGCGGCGGTGCCGATTCGTACCGGACATCCGCAGAATGAGGTGCGGCTGATTGACGTCCTGCTGCGTCCTGAAGTATTGGTATTCGAACCCCTGTGGACGGTGATCCCGGGCAACAAAGCGATTCTGCCGGTGCTGTGGTCGCTGTTCCCGCATCATCGCTATCTGCTGGATACCGATTTTGTGGTGAATGATGAACTGGCGAAAACCGGCTACGCGGTTAAGCCCATTTCCGGACGTTGCGGGAACAATATCGATTTGATCGGTCCTCAGGATGAGGTTCTGGATAAGACCAGCGGCCAGTTTGTCGATCGCAAGAATATCTACCAGCAGCTGTGGTGCTTGCCGAAAGTCGACGGTAAGTACATTCAGGTGTGCACATTTACTGTCGGCGGTAACTACGGCGGTACCTGCCTGCGCGGCGATACGTCGCTGGTGGTGAAAAAAGAGAGCGATATCGAGCCGCTCGTCGTATTGAAAGACAAAGCGTGATGTACGCAACCCGGATAGCGGCTTACCCCTGTCCGGGTGACAACGTACAGAAAAGGATAGCCCCGGCATGGTACGCGCCGCCGGGGAACACCTGCAACGAAGCGAAGATAATTAACACAACAACAAGACAGAAAAGGAAAATAGTATGCACGATCGGCGTCTCGCCGCCCGCGCGGGTGAACTCAAGCCCTCCGCCGTCCGCGAACTTCTCAAGCACAGTAAACTGCCCGGCGTGATCTCGCTTGGCGGCGGCATTCCGGCCCCGGAACTGTTTGATACCGAAGGCCTGGAGCTGGCGGTGCAGAAGGTGATGAGCGAACGTTTTCATGACGCATTCCAGTATGGTCTGACGGAGGGCTACCCGCCGCTACGTCAGGTGGTGAGTGAAATCTGTCACTCCCGTGGCGTGACCTGTTCTCCCGCTCAGGTCTATATCACCTCCGGCTCGCAGCAATCGCTGGATATCGTTGCTCGTACGCTGCTCGATCCAGGTGACACTATCGTCGTTGAACGTCCCACCTATCTGGCGGCGCTGCAGGTGTTTCAGCTGGCGCAGGCCAATATTCTCAGTGTCGACACCGATGATGACGGGATGCTGGTGGAGCAACTGGCCGACCTGCTGGAGACCACCCGCGTCAAAGCCGTTTATCTGGTGCCGACGTTCGGCAACCCCGGCGGCAAAACGCTGAGCGAGACGCGTCGTCGTCGCCTGGTTGAGCTGGCGAAAAAATATGACTTCGTCATTCTGGAAGACGATCCCTATGGCGAAATTAGCTTCACTGACGCCGTTCGACGCCCGCTCTATCAGCACGCGGTTGAGCTGGGCTGTGAAGATCAGGTGGTCTACACCTCGACCTTTTCGAAGATCCTCGCGCCGGGGATGCGCATCGGCTGGGTCGTGATGCCGGACTGGCTGGCGCAGCAGACGGTGATCGTCAAGCAGGCGGCGGATCTGCATACCAATATGCTGTCGCAGGTGATTACCGCGGAGTACCTCGGCATGAACCGGCTGGAGAACCAGATCGCGTTGATTCGCGAAGACTACCGCAAGAAGTGTGTGGCGCTGGCCGACGCGCTGGAAAGCCGCCTTGGCGAGCACCTGGAATTCAGCCGCCCGCAGGGTGGCATGTTCCTGTGGGCGCGTTTCCGCTATCCGTTCGATACCATGGAATGGATGAAGAAAACGCTGGAAAACGGCGTAGTCTACGTTCCTGGCGAAGCGTTCTATCACGATAAGCCGGATACCCGTACTCTGCGTCTCTCCTACTCCACGGTGTCTGAGGCCGGGTTGCTGACGGCCGTTGAGCGGCTGGCGGCCTCCCTGTAATGACTCTGCTGTGCGCCGCTTAACGACGGCGCACAGCCCTTCGCGGCGAGAGCGGGAGGAACTGACGTTAGCGTCCAGCGCCAGGGTCAATCTGTTTCGGCGATCCGGTCATCCAGCCAGACCAGCATCAGCGATGCGAGAAAAGCAACCGCAAAGGTGCCAATAAACAACCACATAAACGTCCCTCGCGGGTTAATTATTTTTCTGAGTTTACCGGAGAGCGATCGTTTCGGTCGGAGATGGAGATTTTTGTCCCAGCAGAATGGCTGGCGAGAGAGAAAAAGTCATCGGCATCAATATCGAAGTTGAGAATAATTTCTCTGTATTTCCCACCGTTAATCAACGCTTTGGCTTCTTTAATACTACTGGCAATAATGACTGGCATCAGTTTTATCTCATTTTGAAAACTGAGAAGCAAAATAAGAGTTAGTTCGTACCAGATCAACTACTTTTTATAGTATGTCGCTGCAGAAAAAAACGTCATATCGCGGCCCCGCAAGGGCGGGGTGTTTTGTGGCAGTCATCTGGTCATCAACAGCACAATCTCATTTGACGCTGAAGATATACTGCGATTTCGCCCCCCGTCAGGATGATTTTCCCTGCTGTTTTTCGCGCAATATCTCGCCACAGCGCTGCCGATCTTCGCCCAATATTTGCTGCTCCTGCGCGCTGAGCTGGTGCCAGGTGTCCAGCATCCGCTGCCCCAGCGCCGGCAGGTAATGGGTTTTATGCAACGCATAGTCAGAATTTCCCCCTTCGACGATATTTTGCATATCGTGGAGGAACTGGCGGCTGTCGTCATGATCGATCATGCAAAAGACTGCCCGGTAGTAGGCTTCTTCATCTGCGGTGTAATGCGGGGTGAACCACCAGACCAGCAGCGCGATAAGCGCCAAAAGCGGGATAATAAAAGGTAATTTTTTCAACATCAGTTTTTCGGCCGGAGACAATCAGCCGTCAGTGTACCTGCAATGACGGCCTGATGTAAGCGCCGGCCCCGGCGGGCCGGCACAGGCTAGTAGCCGACCGGGTAGATGCGGCCGGTCTGAACGCCTTCAATGCTGCGACGATAGACATGCGCCACGGCGGCGGCGGGGACGCTGGC
Source organism: Klebsiella sp. A-Nf5 (assembly GCF_002810545.1). NCBI lineage: Bacteria > Pseudomonadati > Pseudomonadota > Gammaproteobacteria > Enterobacterales > Enterobacteriaceae > Klebsiella > Klebsiella sp. A-Nf5. The sequence continues at coordinate 216,511 of NZ_PIOG01000138.1, forward strand.
AAAGCCCGGGAAAAAGTCGCCGTAGGCCGCCAGCGACTCGCTGAGCACGGTGGGGCTAATGAGATTGATGCGGATCCCGCGCGGCAGTTCGCAGGCGGCGGCGCGCACAAAGCCTTCCAGACCGGCGTTGACCGTCGTGGCATTGACCCCCTGAGCAATGGGCTCCTGGGCGACAATACCGCTGACCAGGGTAATCGACCCGCCGTCACGCAGGAAATGCTGCCCGATCAGCGCCAGGCGAATTTGCCCCAACAGTTTGTCCTGCAGCCCGAGGTTGAACTGGCTGTCGGTCATGGTGCTTAACGGCCCAAAGTGCAGATTGCCGGTGGTGGAGACAATCGCATCTACTTCACCCGTTTGGGCAAATAGCGCCTCGACGCTCTCCTGCGAGGTGATATCCACCTGATAATCTCCCCGGGTGCGGCCGACGCGGATAACGTCATGTCTCTGGCTCAACTCTTCGCTGACCGCGCGACCGATGGTGCCGCTGGCACCGATAACGATAATTTTCATGGCTGTCTCCTGATGAGGTGAGAGGCTATTCTTTAATAAAACGAATATCGGATAAACTGGCTAAAAGTTAGAACATTACTAACCAGAGGTTAGCAATATGGATAAGCTGCGAGGGATGGAGACGTTTATTGCCGTGGTGGAGTGCGGCAGCTTTACCGGGGCAGCGTCGCGCCTGGGGCTGTCGGCGGTGATGGTCGGGAAATATATCGCCCAGCTGGAAAGCCAGCTGGCGACGCGTCTGCTGGAGCGTAACACCCGACGCCAGAGCCTCACCGACGCCGGGCGGGTCTATTTTGACGAAGCGAAACGGGTGATGGAGCAGGTCTCCATCGCCGAAAGCGCGGTCGAGCGGCTGCGGCTGGCGCCCGCCGGCACTCTGCGGGTGAGCGCCCCCACCTCGTTTGGCGCCAGCGTGATCGCGCCCCTGACCGCCACCTTCCTGCAGGCCTGGCCTGCGGTCCGGGTGGAACTGGATCTGACTAACCGGATGGTCGATCTGGTGGATGAGGGGGTCGATCTGGCGATCCGCATTGGCGAGATCCATCAGGAGGATCTGGTGGCCCGCTATCTGGCGCCGTATCGGATGGTGATCTGCGCCGCGCCGGCTTATCTGGCGCGTTACGGGACCCCCGGGACGCCAGAGGATCTCGCCGATCATCTCTGCCTGTCCCATACGGTCTGGACCGCCCGCAACGAGTGGCGGCTGCCGGGCATGGAGGGGGAAGTGCGCTGGAAACGCGATGCGATTTTACGCTGCAATGATGGTTACGCGCTGCGCCAGGCGGCAATCGCCGGGGCCGGGCTGCTGATGCAGCCGGAGGTGCTGCTGGCCGATGCGCTGGCCAGCGGCAGCCTGGTGCGGGTGCTGGAGGCCTGGACCCCGCAGCCGAGACCCGTGCATCTGCTCTGGCGCCAGGATCGTCGGCCCCTGCCGAAGCTGACGCAGTTTATCGCCCACCTTCAGCAGGGAATGGCCGACGCGCTGACCCCGAGCCGCGCGTCGGAATAATCACTCTTCCCGCAGCGCCTGCTGCCAGTCGGCAATCAGATCGTTGGGATCTTCGATCCCCACCGACAGGCGGATCAACTGCGGCGTGATGCCGTTCGCCAGACGTTTCTCCAGCGGGATCGAGGCATGGGTCATGCTGAAGGGCTGGCTCACCAGACTCTCCACGCCGCCCAGGCTCTCCGCAAGCGTAAACCAGCGCAGCTTGCTGATGATGCGCTCGGCGTAACCATCATCGCCCTTCACCACCACCGAAATCATGCCGCCGGGCAGCGCCATTTGCTGGCGCGCCAACTGATGATGCGGGTGCGAGGTCAGCCAGGGGAACCAGACTCGCTCCACTTCCGGCTGCTGTTCCAGCCATTCGGCGAGCTGCAGCGCGTTCGCGCTGTGGCGCTCCATCCGCAGCGCCAGGGTACGGATACCACGTAGCGTCAGGAAGCTGCTGAACGGGTCGAGTACACCGCCTACCGCATTCTGCAGATAGCCAAGCTTTTCCGCGAGCTCGGAGTTATCGCCAACCACCGCCAGGCCGGCGACGACATCGGAATGGCCGTTGAGGTACTTGGTCGCGGAGTGCACCACAATATCAAATCCATGCTCCAGCGGGCGATGGATCGCCGGCGAGGCGAAGGTGTTATCGGCGACGCTGATCAGGTTATGGCGTCGCGCGATGGCGGCGATGGCGCTGAGATCCGCCAGCTTCAGCAGCGGGTTGGTGGGCGTTTCCACCCAGATCATGCGCGTATCGGGGCGGATCGCCGCCTCAATCCCCTTCAGGTCGTCGGGTTTCACCCAGCTCACCTGCAGACCAGCGCTACGGCGGCGAACGTTTTCCAGCAGGCGGTAAGTGCCGCCATACACATCATCGACCGCCACCAGGTGACTGTCCTTATCCAGCAGCTCCAGCACGGTGGAGATGGCGGCCAGCCCGGAGGCGAACGCGTAGCCGCGCGTGCCGTTTTCCAGGTCGGCGATCGCCGTCTCCAGCGCGTGGCGGGTAGGGTTCCCACTGCGGGAATATTCATAGCCGGTATGCTGCCCCGGCGCCGGCTGAGCAAAAGTGGAGGTAGCATAAATCGGCGGCATCACTGCGCCGTGGCTGTCGGTGAAGGTTCCGCTATGTACGCTCAGGGTGTGGATAGATGACATAAAAAATTCCTTATTGTGCAAGTCGGTTACGCCAGGCGGTCAGTACATCGCTACGGGTGACCAGACCAAGAAAACGTGCGTTATCTGTGATCACCGCTACCAGGCCGCGATCGAAAATGGCCTGCAGCGCGCTCTCGGGCGCCTGCTTATCGAGGGTTTCAACATGGCGGCTCATCGCTTCGCTGACCGGCAGGGAGAAGCGTTGGCGATCGCCCTGTACGTGGCGGATCAAATCCCACTCATCGACGATGCCAACGACGCGACCATCCTGCAGCACCGGCAGTTGGGAGATGTCATACAACCGCATGCGGGCAAAGACCGCGGCCAGGGTGTCGTCCGGCGCGGCGGTGACGGTGGCGCCTTCATCATGACGCAGGGCGATAAAATCACTGAGATCGCCCTGTTCGGGCCGGGCGATCAGTCCTTGCTGGCGCATCCAGTCGTCGTTGAACATTTTTGACAGGTATTTATTGCCGCTATCGCAGGCGAAGGTCACCACCCGTTTCGGACGGCTTTGTGCCCGGCAGTAGCGCAGCGCGGCACTGAGCAAGGTGCCGGTGGAGGAGCCGGCCAGCACGCCCTCGACCTGCAGCAGCTGACGCGCAGTCTGGAACGCTTCGCGGTCGCTGACGCGATACGCGGTATGCACCCCCTCCAGCCTGGCCAGCGGCGGGATAAAATCTTCGCCGATCCCTTCGACCAGCCAGGATCCCGTTTCGCCATAGCGACCGGTATCAACCTGATCGGCAAGGATCGAACCCGCCGGATCGGCGAGAATAAATTCCGTTTTTGGCGAGTGTTTAGCAAACCAGGCCTGAAGCCCGCCCAGCGTGCCGCCGGAGCCGACGCCGACAACGACGACGTCAATGTCGCCCTCCAGCTGCTGATAAAGCTCCGGCGCAGTGGAGGTGGCATGGGCCAGCGGATTGGCGTCGTTATTAAACTGGTCGATATAAAAGGCGCCCGGCGTTTCATCGGCAAGGCGGCGGGCATAATCCTGATAATAGGCCGGGTGGCCTTTATTGACGTCGGAACGGGTGAGCAGCACCGTCGCGCCCAGCGCCCGCAGGTGAAAGATTTTCTCGCGGCTCATTTTGTCCGGCACCACCAGGATCAGCCGGTAATTTTTCTGCGCCGCGATCAGCGCCAGCCCGAGGCCGGTGTTGCCGGCGGTGGCTTCGATTATCGTTCCTCCGGGCGCCAGTTTTCCCTGGCGCTCGGCTTCATTAATCATCGACAGCGCAACCCGGTCTTTAATTGATCCACCCGGGTTCTGATTTTCCAGTTTTAAAAACAGACTGCAGGGGCCGGTATCCAGTTTGTGCAACTGGAGCAGGGGAGTATGACCGATCAGGTCGCTCACGGAATGAAACAGTGACATAACCATTTACCCACTCGTTTAAGATATTTTTGCATGGTAGAGCTGTGAAAACGGTAATTTAAAGAACATTTCTCTGTCTTTTAGCGTCAAATGGAATATAAGATGCTATTTGGCCATCTGGAGGGAAAGCAGGGTAGCCACCTGGGCGGATCGATTTCCAGAAAAGGGCGTTTTTAGCCGCTTTTAGCGATAAAATGGCGATTTGAATCAGCGTGTTATCTGATATCTGAAAATGTATTTTCGAAAAGATTCTATGGGGAACAGGCCTTAATGGCACAGAGGATACGGCGTGGTAGAAACCCACGGATAGAGGGCGCAGAAAAGCAAAAACCCGCCTTTTGGGCGGGTTCTTTAAATAGTGGTGCCCGGACTCGGACTAACGCCGCAGGCGTTGAACAGCGCGCTTGTCGCGTTGGCCCCGAAGGGGTGAGCCGCTGTGCGGCGAATAATCGAACGGAGTTCGATGGAGAGTCCGGTCGCAGAAAAGCAAAAACCCAGCCATAGGCTGGGTTCTCTGAATAAGTGGTGCCCGGACTCGGAATCGAACCAAGGACACGGGGATTTTCAATCCCCTGCTCTACCGACTGAGCTATCCGGGCAACGGGGCGCATTAAACCGTAATCGCCGCGCCTCGTCAACGAAATTTATCTGTTTTGCAGCAGACTGAACAATCTATCACCACATTGCGCTAAAAGCACGCGTCTTCAGGCAAAAAACAGCGTCCAGGCCGCTGAAATTGGCATCGCCAGCACCAGCGCAGGCAGCATATTCACCACGGCAAACATTTTTATCCCGCAGATGCGCAGCCCGGTGGCCACCAGCAGCATACCGCCGACGGCGCTGAAATCCGCCAGCATCATCGGCGTGGTGAGCGGCATAATAATCGCCGCGCAGGCTGCAAGAGTCAGCTGGATGAGCAGCATCGGCACGCTGATGGCGGCGACGGCAATGCCCAGGGTGCAGGCGAAAATGGTGGCGGTGAAAAAGTCGAGAAACGCTTTGGCAATCAGAATGCTGGCGTCGCCAGTCATCCCTTCGCGCATGGCGCCGAAGACGCCGGTGCCGCTGGCGCAGAACAGGACGATAATCGCCACATAGCTCTGAATATAAGAGTCATGAGCCGAGGCCTTTTTCTTGCCTTTCGCTGACATCAACTGCTGGAGCTTACTGACCAGCGTATTGATGCCTTTTTCCATATTGCATATTTCGCCGAGCAGCGTCCCCACCAGGGTCGACAGCACCATCACTGGCAGATTGTCGCACTTAATGACCAGTAAAATGCCGATGCCTAATGACGCCAGGCCAAAAATTGAGGTCATTGATGTGCGGATCCGCTCCGGCAACCGTTGACTGAGCAAGGCGCCCAGCACGCCGCCGACCAGCACCGCGCTGGCGTTAATAAAAGGTCCTGTAACCACGCTGACTCCTGTTAAATATCCCTGATAACCGCATTATTATGACGTTAACCCGCCGTGAAAGCTTGTGTATCCGTGATATAAGTGCATACGGTTTTCATCTTGCGCCTGTTCGGGAAAGGTGCCATGATTGCGCGAATTTTCTCCTCCCTGATATGAGGCCGCCGATGACGACACTGCCATTATCTCGCCAGCGACGTCGCGCACAGATGCGCGGGCTGCCTCATCTTGCTACGCTTACCCCTCTGTTCACCATGAGGTGAAGGACACGTATGCTCACTGTAGGGCAACAGTAAGATCGGACGCGTCTGCTTTTACTGATGTCCGGCGGTCGGAGCTGAAATCCGTCAGACCCGGACACATCGTTGGGCAAGGTTTCCTTGTCTGAGATTTTTACACTCCCGATACGGGCATTTGCGCTTATGAAATCCATGCACATTGCCGCCAGCTGCGAGCTGGTCACCCGCTTGTCCACCCATCGTCGCGTTGTGGCGCTGGACAGTACCGATTTTACCGATGTGGCGGCCGTCGTCATCACTGCGGCTGACAGTCGCAGCGGCATCCTTGCCCTCCTCAGACGCAGCGGATTTAATCTGCCGGTCTACCTGCTGAGTGAGACGGCGGTCGAGAAGCCAGAGGGTGTACAGGCGGTGATCGCCGGTAAAGATCAGGAGTGGCTGGAGCTGGAGGCGGCGGCCTGTGATTATGAAGCGCGTCTGCTGCCGCCGTTTTTCAATACTCTGACCCAGTACGTCGAGATGGATAACAGCACCTTTGCCTGTCCGGGGCATCAGCACGGGGCGTTTTTCAAAAAGCACCCTGCGGGCCGTCAGTTCTATGACTTTTTTGGCGAAAATGTCTTTCGCGCCGATATGTGCAACGCCGACGTGAAATTAGGCGATCTGCTGATCCACGAAGGCTCGGCCAAGCACGCGCAAAAGTTCGCTGCGAAGGTGTTCAATGCGGATAAAACCTACTTCGTCCTCAACGGCACCTCGGCGGCCAACAAAGTCGTGACCAACGCGCTGTTGACCCGCGGCGATCTGGTGCTGTTCGATCGTAACAACCACAAGTCAAACCATCACGGGGCGCTGATTCAGGCGGGAGCGACGCCCGTCTATCTTGAAGCCGCGCGCAATCCGTTCGGCTTTATTGGCGGCATTGACGAGCGCTGCTTTGATGAGCGTTACCTGCGGGATCTCATCCGAGAAGCGGCGCCAGAGAAAGCCAATGCCTCCCGCCCATTTCGTCTGGCGGTGATCCAGCTCGGGACCTACGACGGCACGGTCTATAACGCCCGCCAGGTAGTGGATAAAATCGGCCACCTCTGCGATTACATCCTGTTCGACTCGGCCTGGGTGGGCTATGAGCAGTTTATCCCGATGATGGCCGACTGCTCGCCGCTGCTGCTGGAGCTGACCCCGGACGATCCGGGTATTTTTGTCACCCAGTCCGTGCACAAGCAGCAGGCCGGCTTCTCGCAGACGTCGCAGATCCATAAAAAGGATAACCATCTGCGCGGCCAGGCGCGCTTCTGTCCGCACAAGCGGCTGAATAACGCCTTTATGCTGCATGCCTCCACCAGCCCGTTCTATCCGCTGTTTGCCGCGCTGGACGTCAACGCCAAAATTCATGAAGGCGAGAGCGGCCGCCGCTTGTGGGCCGAGTGCGTGGCGCTGGGCATCGAGGCGCGGAAAGCGATCATCGCTAACTGCAAGATGATCCAGCCCTTTATTCCGCCGGTGGTGGCGGGGCGGCCATGGCAGGATCACCCGACCGAGGCGATCGCCCGGGAGCGCCGCTTCTTCAGCTTTGAACCGGACGCGCGCTGGCATGGTTTTGAGGGCTATGCGGACGACCAGTATTTTGTCGACCCGTGCAAGCTGTTGCTGACCACCCCGGGCATTGACGCTGAGAGTGGGGAGTACAGTGAGTTCGGCATCCCGGCGACCATTCTGGCGCATTATCTGCGTGAAAACGGCATCGTGCCGGAGAAGTGCGATCTCAACTCGATTTTATTCCTGCTGACGCCAGCGGAGAGCGCCGAAAAAATGGCGCAGCTGGTGGCGATGCTGGGACAGTTCGAACAGCATATTGAATCGGATACGCCGCTGGCCGACGTGCTGCCGACCATCTACAACAAATATCCGGTGCGCTATCGCGATTACACCCTCCGCGAGCTGTGCCAGGAGATGCACGATCTGTACGTCAGCTTTGATGTGAAGAGCCTGCAAAAGGAGATGTTCCGTAAACGGAGCTTCCCGCGCGTGGTGATGAATCCGCAGGATGCTAACCGCGAATTTATCCGCGGCAACGTGGAGCTGGTGCGTCTGAGCGAGGCGGAAGGCCGCGTTGCGGCAGAGGGGGCGCTGCCCTATCCGCCAGGGGTATTATGCGTGGTGCCCGGTGAGATCTGGGGCGGGGCGGTACTACGCTATTTCCTCGCGCTGGAGGAGGGCGTCAATATGCTGCCGGGATTCTCGCCGGAGCTGCAGGGGGTCTATAGCGAAACGGATCCAGATGGCATTAAGCGGTTGTACGGGTATGTGTTGAAAGCGTAAACCGCGACCAGGTATTGTGCGCGTATTTTTGCCGGATGGCGGCTGGCGCCTTATCCGGCCTACAAATTCTGTAGGCCCGGTAAGGCGCCAGCCGCCACCGGGCAATGACGATCAGGCGCTCTGGCGCGCGGCGGCAGGCTGTCTGACGTGTTGATACTTGAACAGCGCCACGAAGGCAAAGGCCAGCACCAGCGAATAACCGGCGAAAATCAGCCACACGCTTTGCCAGTCAGTGATCCCCTCGACGGTAAAGTGCTCAACCACTTTGCCGCTCACCATCCCGCCAAGAATACAGCCGAAGCCGTTGGTCATCATCAGGAACATCCCCTGGGCGCTGGCGCGGATTTCCGGACGAACCTCTTTCTCAACGAACACCGAACCGGAGATGTTGAAGAAGTCGAAGGCGCAGCCGTAGACGATCATCGACAGCACCAGTAGTACAGTGCCGAACGGTGTCGGGTCGCCAAAGGCGAACAGGCCGAAGCGTAGCATCCACGCCACAATACTAATCAGCATCACGTTCTTAATGCCGTAGCGGCTGAGGAAGAACGGGATGGTCAGGATAAACAGCGTTTCGGAGATCTGCGAAATCGACATCAGCACTGATGCGTGCTCGACGATAAAGCTGCCGGCAAACAGCGGATCTTTATCGAAGCTATGCAGGAAGGTGTTGCCGAACATATTGGTGATTTGCAGTTCGGCGCCCAGCATCATCGAGAAGATAAAGAAGATTGCCATACGCTTGTTTTTAAACAGCGCAAAGGCGTTCAGGCCGAGCATCTCGGTCCAGCTCTGATTGCGTTGGGCGTTAGCGACCGGAATATGCGGCAGCGTCAGGGTGAACAGCGCCAGGACCACCGACAGGATCGCGCCGATATAGAGCTGCATATGGCTCAGCTCAAAGCCCGAGAAGCTCACGCCCCACATGGCGAAGATAAAGCCGATGGTGCCCCAGATACGAATCGGCGGGAAATCGGTGACGATATCCAGTCCTGCCGACTGCAGGCGGTAGTAGGAGATAGTGTTAATCAGCCCCAGCGTCGGCATATAGGCCAGCGAGTTGAGGAGGATCACGAGGAACATCTCACCCGGCGTGGTGACCTGCGCCGCGAGGTACAGCGTCAGCGCGCCCACCAGGTGGCAAACGGCGTAAACCCATTTAGCGCTGATCCACTTATCGGCGACGATGCCGAGCAGCGTCGGCATCAGCACCGCGGCGATACCGAGCGAGCTATACACTGCGCCGATTGCCGCGCCGTCAAACTTCAGCGTGACAAACATGTATGAGCCAAGCGTGGTCAGCCAGCTCCCCCAAAGGCAGAACTGCAGGAACGACAGTATTTTTAGCTGCAGCTTAAGATTCATGTATTTATCCTCACGAATGTGGGCTTGTTATGTTTATTAAATAACATAACCACCGTTATTTTGATGCGATTCTATCATTCAGGGGTGAGAAGCTTCTGTTAACTGCCGCAGAAAATCGAAAAGATATGACGAAGTATGTCCTATAAAAAAGAGAGGCCCAGTGCGATGTCCGGGCCTGTAAGAGAGGGGCGTTATTTGCGGCGATAGCTTTTCTGCGCAGTGTTAACTTTATACAGATAGCGGCGTGATTCGCCCGACGGGTGACGGGTGGTCAGCGTCTGATAGACATCCCCCGGCGCCATACTGTTAATAATGTTAGCCGCCTGCACTTTATCGCTGGAGAAGACGCGGAGCACGCTGCCGGCGCCGCCGTTATAGGCGGTGATCACCGCGTAGCGACGCGAGGTGGGGTTATCGATGCCAGCGAGATAAACGTTGTTCAGCATCGCCAGATAGGCGGTACCGGTATCAATGTTATTTGCCGGGTCGAACAGATAGCTGCGGCTCGGCAGACCCGATTTACCCTGCGAACGGAAAACGTCTTTCCCGGCGCTGTGCTGGACAACCTGCATCAGCCCCATGGCATCGGCGTGGCTCACCGCATACGGGTTAAACGATGATTCTGTTTGCATAATTGCGAGGATCAGCGACTCATCAACACCGTATTTACGCGAGGCCTGACGTACCATGCCGAGATACTTATGCGCACGTTTGTCGAGGTGGTTCGGTACCAGATTGATGGTGATGCTGTAGATCACGCGCAGGCCGTTGCTGCGGCTCTTCAGACGGGTTTGCAGTAGATAATCGGCATAGCGCGCGGCGCGCCACTCCCAGCGGATGGATTCACCGGTGTTATCGACTACCTGACCATAGAGGAACGGCTCTTTGGAGATCTGAATATCATCGACGTCGGAGTAGAGGTCAATGGAGTTGGGGTCATCGCCCATCAGCAGCGTTTTGATGATCGCCTGACGCAGTCGCCCACGCGGATCGGTGCCCGCGATGGTCTCGACGGTGATCGTCCCGGCATCAAAGTTGATGTGGCTACGGGTTTGATATTGATCGGTGTATTTGACGTAGTCCTTCGGCCCGGCGAGCAGGACTTCGTTATACCCCCAAATGTTCTCGATGTTGTGGGCAAACTGGCCCATCAGGATATCGAATCCGTTCGTGTCCTTGACCCAGGCCTCGTTATATTCGGTGCCTTTTTTATTGGAGCTGGAACACGAAACGAGCAACGGCGCAATCAGCGCGAGCGCTAAGTATTTTTTCATCATTCCGGGCGTGCGTGTTGTGTTTGTTTTTAAAAGGCCACAGGGCCCTTACTGTTTTTCTGGCGGCGTGTAGCCTTCGATATGCACGTCTTTCCCTTCAAACAGGAACTGCACCATCTCCTGCTCCAGCAGCTTGCGGTGCTCCGGGTTCATCATGCTGAGTTTTTTCTCGTTGATCAGCATGGTCTGCTTGTGCTGCCACTGCGCCCAGGCTTCTTTGGAGATTTCGTTGTAAATGCGCTTGCCGAGCTCACCCGGATACAGCTGGAAATCCTGGCCGTCCGCTTCACGCTGCAGGAAAGTACAAAAAATGGTTCTGCTCATAATCAATCCTCTTTGATAGCCGAAAATTTATACCGGCGTTCCGGCTTTTAACTGTTGCAACAAGCGCTCCACGGGGGCCGCCAGTCCGACCGACGGCGGCTGCGCTAAGTTATACCAGAGTGCGTTGCCTTCATCCATGCATGCGCCAGATGAGTGCACTGTAAGCCACATCGGCACAATATCCAGGTGGAAATGGCTGAAAGTGTGGCGAAAGGCGGTTAATTGCGTCAGATTATCGGTCTTTATCTGACGCTGCGCCAGCCACTCGCGCAGCCCGGCTTCGTCTGCAAACTGCGGAAAACAGAATAATCCGCCCCACAAACCCACAGGTGGACGCTGGGAGAGAAACACCTCGTCGCCGTGCTGCATCAGCAGGAAATAGCCGGTGCGTTCCGGGATGATCTGCTTCGGTTTTTTGCCCGGATATTCCGCCCATGAATGGTTCGCATAGGCCACGCAGCCGTTGCTCAACGGGCACAGCTCGCACTTCGGCTTCGAGCGGGTGCAAACCATCGCCCCGAGATCCATCATCGCCTGGTTGAAGCGTTCTACCCCTTGCGCCGGGGTCACCTCTTCGCTGATATCCCACAGCCGTTTTTCGACCTCTTTTTTCCCCGGCCAGCCGCTGACAGCATAGCAGCGGGCGAGCACGCGCTTCACGTTGCCGTCGAGAATCGGATAATGCTGACCGAGCGAAAGCGACAGAATCGCCCCTGCCGTTGAACGCCCGACGCCGGGCAGCGCTGCCACTTCGTCAAAGGTTTGCGGGAAGATGCCGCCATGCTGTGTCGCCACCTGCTGGGCGGCTTTATGCAAGTTGCGCGCCCGCGCGTAGTAGCCGAGACCGGTCCACAGATGCAGCACTTCATCCAGCGGCGCGTTGGCGAGATCCACTACCGTTGGGAAACGCGCCATAAAGCGTTCAAAATACGGGATTACCGTGGTCACCTGGGTTTGTTGCAACATCACTTCGGAGAGCCATACTTTGTAGGGCGTCTTGGCGATTTGCCAGGGCAGGGTTTTACGCCCGTATTTGTCGTACCAGTCCAGAACCTGGGCTGAAAATTGCGCGGCGAGAAAAGTCAAAGCTATGGCTCCGGGATCGCGATTACAGGGTGGCAGATTGCAGCACAAGGGCGAGTGGCTGTAAACCCTTGCATCCGCCGGGTAACTTTGGATAATGCCCGTTTTCCGAACACTTTCACTAGCAGACTTAACTTTTATGAAAAACGACGTCATTTCTCCGGAATTCGATGAAAACGGCCGCCCGCTGCGCCGTATTCGTAGCTTCGTCCGTCGCCAGGGGCGCCTGACGAAAGGGCAGCAGCATGCGCTGGATAACATTTGGCCGGTGATGGGCGTTGAATTCAACGATGCGCCGCTCGATTTCGCTGCCCTGTTTGGCCGCGAAGCGCCGGTCACACTAGAAATTGGTTTCGGCATGGGGGCTTCGCTGGTGGCGATGGCAAAAGCCAAACCGGAACAGAATTTCCTCGGCATTGAAGTGCACTCCCCGGGCGTTGGCGCCTGTCTGGCTTCTGCTGAAGAAGAAGGTGTGCAAAATCTGCGTGTGATGTGTCACGATGCGGTGGAAGTGCTGCATACCATGATCCCGGATAACTCACTGAATATGGTGCAGCTGTTTTTCCCTGACCCGTGGCATAAAGCGCGTCATAATAAACGTCGTATCGTGCAGCCGCCTTTCGCTGAGCTGGTCAAAAGCAAACTGAAACTCGGCGGCGTCTTCCATATGGCGACCGACTGGGAAGCCTATGCCGAGCATATGCTGGAAGTGATGTCCTCGCTGGAAGGCTATCGTAACCAGTCGGCAAGCAACGATTACGTACCGCGCCCGGAATCGCGCCCGGTAACCAAATTTGAACAGCGTGGTCATCGTCTCGGCCACGGCGTATGGGACTTAATGTTCGAGAGGGTGAAATAATGGCCAAGAATCGTAGCCGTCGTCTGCGTAAAAAAATGCATATCGATGAGTTTCAGGAGTTAGGCTTCTCCGTCGCTTGGCGTTTCCCGGAAGGGACCACCGAAGAGCAGATCGACCAGACGGTCAACGATCTGATCGAAGAGGTGATTGAGCCGAACAAGCTGGCCTTCGACGGCAGCGGCTATCTCTCCTGGGAAGGTCTCATCTGCATGCAGGAGATCGGTAAGTGCACCGAAGAGCATCAGGCCATCGTACGCAAATGGCTGGAAGCGCGTAAATTAGAGGATGTGCGCACCAGCGAACTTTTTGACGTCTGGTGGGACTAAGTTTGACAAGGGTCGGCAACTGCCGGCCCGTTTTGTCTTAAGGGAGTTTTATGATGCGTAAAACGCTGCTGGCGGTGGCGCTCTCCGTCACCGCTTTGTCTGCCCATGCGGACTACCAGTGTAGCGTCACGCCGCGTGACGATGTGATCCTTAGCCCGCAGCAGGTGCAGGTGAAAGGGGAAAACGGCAATCTGGTGATAAAGCCGGACGGCAACCTGACCTTTAACGGTAAAGCCTATACTCTGAGCGCCGCCCAGCGCGAACAGGCGCAGGATTACCAGGCCAGCCTGCGCAGCAGCCTGCCGTGGATTGACGAAGGTGCGCGTTCGCGAGTCGAAAAAGGCCGTAAGGCGCTGGATAAAATCATCACTGAACAGGTTGGCGCCAACAGCAGCATGCACGGTCGCCTGACCAAGCTGGACGCGCAGCTGAAAGAACAGATGAACCGCATCATTGAGCGCCGCAGCGATGGCCTGACCTTCCACTATAAAGCTATCGACCAGGTACGCGCCGATGGCCAGCAACTGGTGAATCAGGCGATGGGCGGCATTCTGCAGGACAGTATTAACGAGATGGGCGCGAAAGCGGTGCTCAAAGGCGGCGGCAACCCGCTACAGGGCATTCTCGGCAGCCTCGGCGGCCTGCAAACGGCGATTCAGGATGAATGGAAAAACCAGGAGGCCGATTTCCAGCAGTTTGGTAAGGACGTCTGCAGCCGGGTGGTCTCGCTGGAGGATAGCCGGAAATCGCTGGTTGGCTCGCTGAAATAAAGACATGGCGGTCCGCTTTCCGACAGGACCGCCTCTGCGTTTACTCGTTCAGAAATAACTCAAGCAGGGAATTCAAAAACAGCTTACCGTGCTCGGTGATCTGCCAGTTCTGCTCGTCTTCCTGTAGATACCCCTGGGCTATCGCCGCGTCCAGCTGCGGGCGGATCGCCGCTTCCTCAAGACCGGTATAGCGGCTAAATTCTGTGCGCGGCGCGGCCTCCAGCAGGCGGAAACGGTTCATAAAGAACTCAAACGGTTTATCCGCCTCTTCCACATCATGCTGACGCTCGAGGTAGCGGCCCTCCATATACCCGCGCGGGTGGCGGGTTTTGGCGGTCCGCAGGATGCGTCCGTCAGGGAAGGTTATCTTACCGTGTGCGCCGCAGCCGATGCCGAGGTAGTCGCCAAAGCGCCAGTAGTTGAGATTATGCTGACATTGGAAGCCCGGTTTAGCGTAGGCGGAAGTCTCGTACTGCTGATAGCCGGCGGCGCTCAGCAGCTGATGCCCCTGCTCGAAAATATCCCATAGCGCGTCGTCATCCGGCAGCACCGGCGGCCGGGAACCGAACAAGGTGTTCGGCTCAATGGTCAGCTGGTACCACGACAGGTGCGGTGGATTCAGCGCAATCGCCTGACGCAGATCGTCCAGCGCCTCCTCCAGCGACTGGTCCGGCAAACCGTGCATCAGGTCGAGATTGAAGCTGCGCAGGCCCAGGCCGCTGGCGAGACGTGCCGCGCGTTTGGCCTCTTCCGGACCGTGGATCCGCCCCAGGCGCTGCAACTTCGGTTCGCTAAAGCTTTGTACGCCGATGGAGATGCGGTTCACTCCGGCGCGCTGGTAATCAACGAAGCGATCGGCCTCCACGGTGCCCGGGTTGGCTTCCATAGTAATTTCCGCCCCAGCGGCCAGCGGCAGGCAGGCGCGGACGCCATCGAGCAGGGTTTGCATGGCCGGGCCGGACAGCAGGCTCGGCGTACCGCCGCCGATAAAAATAGTGCCTATTTCCCGTCCCTGGGCATATTGCGCATCGGCCTGCAGATCGTTTAGCAGATGCTGGACGTAATCGTCATGCGGCACCTCGCCTTTCAGCGCATGCGAATTAAAGTCGCAGTACGGGCATTTCTGCACGCACCAGGGAATATGAATATAGAGACTCAGCGGCGGCAAATTAGCCATTACGTAATGCTTCCAGTAACAGTTTTAGCGCTTGCCCACGATGGGAAATCGCACTCTTTTCTTCACGGCTCAGTTCGGCCGCGGTTTTCCCTTCTGACGGGACGAAGAAGATCGGGTCGTAGCCGAAGCCACCCGTACCAGCGGCTTGTCGGGTGATTATCCCAGGCCAGCTGCCGTGGCACACCAGCGGCGTGGGATCTTCGGCATGGCGCAGATAGACCAGCACACAGTGGAACTGCGCCTGACGCTGATCGTCCGGCACGTCCTTTAACGCGTCGAGCAGCTTCTCAAGATTCTGCTGGTCGGTAGCGTCAACGCCGGAATAGCGGGCGGAGTAAATACCCGGCGCGCCGCCAAGCGCATCGACGGCCAGACCGGAATCGTCGGCGATGGCCGGCAGGCCGGTGATCTGTGCCGCATGACGCGCTTTCAGAATCGCGTTTTCAATAAAGGTCAGGCCGGTCTCTTCCGCAGAGTCCACGCCCAGCTCGGTCTGAGCGACGATATCGAGACCAAAATCTTCCAGCAGCGAGGCCAGTTCGCGCACTTTACCGGCGTTGCCGGTCGCGAGGACGACTTTTTGCATGATGAATCCTGTTTATTCAGTTAGCGCCGCGACCGCAGTCGGGATCTGTTGTGGGGCGATGATTTTAACTTGCTTATGGCGACCCAGCTCGCCTTTTTCAATCAGTACCTGGCTTTTGGCGACGCGGAACTGTTTGGCGAGAAATTTCACCAGGTGGGCATTGGCCTGGCCATCAACGGGCGGGGCGGTAATGGCGACTTTGAGCTCGTCGCCATGTACGCCCACGATGCTATCGCGGCTGGCCTTCGGCTGAATGTACAGCCTCAGCACCAGCCCGTCAGCACAGGTTTCAACGGCACTCATAGCGCCATCCACAGCCCCGGCAGCAGCACGTTACCGGTGGCCTGCAGCACCTCGGCGACGCCCATATTAATCACGTACAGCAGCAGCACCAGCACCATCGGTGAGAAATCGATACCGCCCATCGACGGCAGCAGGTTGCGGATAGGGCGCAGCAGCGGGTCCGCCAGCTGCATCAGCACGTACTCCACCGGACTACGGCCCTGGCTGACCCAGCTCATGATCGCCATCAACAGCAGCACCCAGAAGATCAACGAGCCGATGGTTTTCAGCAGAATAAGCAGGGCGGAGATCCAGATGATCGGCTGGAAGGTGATCACCATAAACAGCACGATCGCTTTGATGACGCAGAGAATAAATGCCACCAGCAGCGAGGCGCTGTCAATCGGCCCCATCGCCGGGATAATCCGGCGCAGCGGCCCGACAATCGGCTGCGTGGCCTTCACCACAAACTGCGAAAACGGGTTGTAAAAGTCGCAGCGCGCCCACTGCATCCAGACGCGTAACAACACGACCATCGTATAAAGCTCAATGACCGTTGAAAGCAGGAAAGTCAACGTCTTCATGGCGTTCCTCAGTTTCCTTATTATTTGCTGTAGTCGCGCGCACCAAAAATAGCTGTGCCGATGCGCACCATCGTGCTTCCCGCCGCGATTGCGGCTTCCATATCGTCCGACATTCCCAGAGACAACGTATCGACCGTGGGGTACCGCGTTTTTAATCGCGCAAATGCTACCGCCATTTGCTGGGCGACGGCAAACTGCCTTACATATTCTGACTCAGGCGCGGGGATGGCCATCAGACCGCGCAGCTCCAGATGAGGTAACTCAGCGATCTCTGCCGCTAATCCATCGAGCGCTTCCAGCGGTATGCCGGATTTGCTCTGCTCATCGCTGATGTTGATTTGAATCAGCACCTTCAGCGGCGGCAGATGCGCCGGGCGCTGTTCGTTCAGGCGGGTGGCAATTTTCAGCCGATCGACGGTATGGCACCAGTCAAAATGCTCTGCCACCAGCCGGCTTTTGTTGGACTGTAGAGGGCCAATAAAGTGCCACTGCAGCCCACTGACGCCGGCCTGCTGGAAATGGTTAATCTTTTCCACGCCCTCCTGGACGTAGTTTTCACCAAATGCCCGCTGGCCTGCCGCGATGGCTTCTTCGATCGCGCTCGCAGGTTTTGTTTTACTCACTGCAAGCAATGTCACTTCTTCTGGCGCACGCCCGCAACGAGCGGCGGCACCGGAGATTTTGTCCCGGACCTGTGCCAGGTTATGCGCAATATCGTTCATATTCCGAGGATGAGTTATGAAGCTGGAAGAAATCGTAGCCCTTAGTGTAAAGCATAATGTCTCCGATCTACACCTGTGCAATTCCGCCGCACCGCGCTGGCGGCGGCAGGGCAGGCTGGAGCCCGCCCCCTTTCCCGCGCCGGATATCCCGGATTTACTCAACTGCTGGCTTGATGCCGCACAGTTACAGCACTGGCAGGAACACGGCCAGATTGACTTTGCGCTGACCCTGGCCTGCGGTTCGCGGCTGCGCGCCAGCGCTTTCGCCCATACGCGTGGAATATCGCTGGTGCTGCGGCTCCTTCCTGAACAGTGCCCGCGTCTGGAGACGCTGGGCGCCCCGCCTGCCCTGAGCGAACTGCTGGCGGAAGAGAGTGGTTTGCTGCTGGTCACCGGAGCGACGGGCAGCGGCAAGTCGACCACCCTGGCGGCGATGGTGGGGCATCTCAACCAGCGTCTTGATGGCCATATTCTGACCCTGGAGGACCCGGTGGAGTTTATTCATCATAGCGAGCGCTGCCTGATCCAGCAGCGGGAGATTGGCCGTCACTGTCCTTCATTCGCCGCGGCGCTCCGCGTGGCGCTGCGCCAGGATCCGGATGTGATCCTGCTCGGCGAACTACGCGACAGCGAAACCATCCGTCTGGCGTTAACGGCTGCGGAGACCGGGCATCTGGTGATGGCGACGTTACACACCCGCGGTGCGGCGCCGGCAGTGGAGAGATTGGTCGATGTTTTTCCGGCAGAGGAGAAAGATCAGGTTCGTAGTCAGCTGGCCGGAAGCCTGTGCGCGGTGCTGGCGCAAAAATTGTTACCTGCACGTCAGGGCGGGAGAGTTGCGCTATACGAGCTTTTGGTCAATACCCCCGCCGTGGCGAATTTGATCCGTGAAGGAAAAGTGCACCAGTTGCCCGGCGTGATGCAGACCGGAATGCAGGCCGGAATGCTGACATTTACGCAGAGTTTTCAGCAACGTGTCGCCGCAGGCGAGCTGTAAGAGAAGCGTGAAGCAGGCAGGGTGGGTTAAATGATATGTTAACTGAATGTTTGATGGCTGTTTATTTATATTATTTGGTAATACAAATAACCATTCTGAATAAATTCAAATAACACATTCAGTTGCGATATGTCGATAGTGAATACGCATTTCCAGGAAAAAAGTTTGATTACCTTTTGACAGCTTTGAGGTATTCGATTTATGCTGTTTACGGGAATAGGATGATTCTCATGGAATAACGTTTCAATTTGTAAATTGCCAAGGCTATTTGTAAATTGCCAAGGCTATTTATAAATTCACGACTGTTTGTATATTTTTTTATTCATTTAACCACCATGGCGGTGGGTAGCAGCTAAGGAGAGTTTTAAGTGATTAATTTTAATGGAAATTCATCATCTTCTCGTCAGATTACATTTATTACCCACCCGTCAATTCAGAGCAAAGCCTTTGCCAGCTATCTGAGTGAAACCCTGATGGCACCAGTGGTTTTACAAAACATTAATAAACCACTGGCGCAGCGCCTGGCGAAAGATTCTGTAATATTGTTTGATATTGCAGTGTCAAATAAGAAATTAAATGGGGTGTGGCGAGACATTATTCGACTGCAGGCAGATAATCCTCGCTTGTTGATTATTAATAGCGCACAAAAGTATGAGTTATACGAAATGGCGCAGTGGCCGGCTTTATATGGCGTGTTCCGCCATGACGATGATGAATCGCGCTTAATTGAGGGCGTTAAGGCCGTACTGAACGGCGAACAGACGGCTGAATTGAGCGTGATGCACCCGGCGATGTACGCTGCGGACCATGCATCGGCGCTCGTTGAGAACTCGCCACTCACCGAGCGGGAATGTGAGATCCTCAACGAGCTGCGCTGTGGGGCGACGAATCTGGATATTGCCCGTGCCCTGTTTATCAGCGAGAACACGGTGCGTACGCACCTGTACAATGTGTTTCGTAAACTGAGCGTGAAGAATCGCACTCAAGCGGTGAGCTGGGCGAACGAACATTTGCGCCACTAAGCGGCCGGAAGCGCGCCGTCAGCAATTTGCCGGCGGCGCAGGAGAGCAGAGCCTAAAAGCTCTGCTCGAAGTAGCTTTCCAGAATGACCACGGCTGAAGCCGAATCAATGCTACCTTTATTCAGCGCCCGGTAGCCGCCGTGTTCAAATAAGCCTGCCCGAGCCTCCACCGTACTCAGACGTTCATCGTGAAGGACGATCGCGACGCCAAAGCGGCCATGAATTTTATTGGCGAAATTCCGTGCGCGCGCCGTCAGCGGTTGCTCGGTGCCGTCCATATTCAGCGGCAGGCCAACGATCACCGCCTCAGGCTGCCACTCTTTGAGCAGTTTTTCGATGACATTCCAGTCCGGTTTACCGTCCTGCGCCTTCAGCGCCGGTAATGATCGCGCGGTTGCGGTGATGCGTTGCCCCACCGCCACGCCGATGCTTTTGGTGCCGAAATCAAAGCCGAGAAAGGTTCCGCTCATCATGCATGCCCCGCGACGCCTGGCATCGTCACAATGTCGATACCAATCAGTTTAGCCGCCTCGCGCCAGCGATCGGCGATGGGCGTGCGGAAGAGAATATTCTGGTCGGCAGGAGCGGTGAGCCAGGCATTATCTAAAATCTCTTGCTCCAGTTGCCCTTTCTCCCATGAGGAGTAGCCCAGCGCAACCAGTACGTTGCCCGGCTGTCTGTCGGTACCTAAGGTTTCAAGAACATCCCGCGAGGTGGTGACCACTGTATTATCCGAAATGCGGATACTCGAGGAGAAGTCAGAGGGCGGGGTATGCAGAATAAAGCCGCGGTCTTCCGCCAGCGGGCCGCCCAGCATCACCGGTTTATCCAGACGGATCTCCGGATTGCGCGGCTCCGGAACAATCTTGAGCTTCTCAAGGATCCCTTCCACCTGCAGATTTTCCAGCGGCTTATTGATAATAATGCCCATGGCTCCCTCGTCGTTATACTCGCAGATATAGACCACGGAGCGGCGGAAAATAGGATCCTGAAGCGCAGGCATGGCAATCAGAAAGTGATGCTGTAAATTCATTGTCAGAGGTTCTGTTCCTGGTTCAAAAAGCAACACCCAGTATGCGGGCAAAGTAGAATAGTGTCGATGCACTTTATCTGGCTGGCGCCCGAGTGGCGCCTGGCTGGCAGCGTTTCACGAGCGCGGTCAACCGCGCTCGCTGCGCCATGAGCGGACGTTTATCCGCCCTGGTGTTTATTTGGTGATACGTCTTTCGATAGCGTCCATCAGCATGCCGGTGATCGAAATATCCGGGAAGGCGGCTTCAATCTCACGCACGCAGGTGGGGCTGGTGACGTTAATTTCCGTCAGACGGTCGCCGATGATATCCAGGCCGACGAAGATAAGACCTTTGGCTTTCAGCGTCGGGCCGACGCGGCGGGCTATTTCCCAGTCGCTTTCGGTCAACGGGCGAGCTTCGCCACGGCCGCCAGCGGCCAGGTTGCCGCGGGTCTCGCCACCCTGCGGAATACGCGCCAGGCAGTAAGGCACCGGCTCGCCGTCCACCACCAGCACGCGCTTGTCGCCGTCTTTAATGGCGGGCAGATAGTTCTGCGCCATGCAGTAGCGGCTGCCGAGCTCGGTCAGGGTCTCCGTGATCACGCCAAGGTTCGGATCGCCGGCTTTGACGCGGAAAATAGAGGCGCCGCCCATGCCGTCGAGCGGCTTCATGATGATATCGCCGTGTTTTTCCCAGAAGGCTTTCAGCTGGGCTTTATTGCGGGTGACCAGCGTTTCCGGCGTCAGTTCAGAGAACCAGGCGGTGAACAGTTTCTCGTTACAGTCGCGCAGGCTCTGCGGCTTGTTGACGATAAGCGTGCCTTTCTCTTCTGCCCGCTCCAGGATGTAGGTCGCATAAATAAATTCGGTATCGAACGGCGGATCTTTACGCATCAAAATAACGTCAAGATCGGCCAGCGGCAGATCCTGCTCACCGGTGAAGTCATACCATTTATCGTAGTTCTGTTCGACGCTCAGCGTGCGCGTACGGGCGCGGGCTTCGCCGTTGATCAAATAGAGGTCGTTCATCTCCATATAATGGAGTTCATAGCCGCGACGCTGCGCTTCCAGCAACATAGCGAAGCTGGTGTCTTTCTTGATGTTGATGGTTGCGATGGGATCCATCACGATGCCAAGCTTGATCATGGTTCTTCTCCGTTAACGCCTCAACCTAAGTCGCCAAAACGCACCTGCAGGGCGGTGATGGCGGTGAGCGCAGTAGTCTCTGTACGCAGAACGCGCGGTCCCAACAGGATATCAGTAAACTGGTATTGCGCGGTCATCGCTATCTCTTCTGCCGATAGCCCACCTTCCGGACCAATCAGCAAACGGACGCGTTCAACCGGTAGCGGCAGCGTATTAATGCTGGCGCTGGCGCGCGGGTGCAGGTTGAGCTTCAGCCCGCTGTCCTGCTCGGCGCACCACTCTTCCAGCTGCATAGCCGGACGTATTTCCGGTACCACGTTACGACCGCTCTGTTCGCAGGCGGCAATAGCGATTTTCTGCCACTGCTGGATCTTCTTCTGCAAACGTTCGGCGTCCAGTTTAACGCCGCAGCGCTCGGAAAACAGTGGCGTTATGAGGCTTACCCCGAGTTCGATCGATTTCTGGATAGTAAATTCCATTTTTTCACCGCGCGACATCACCTGGCCTAAGTGAATATGCAGCGGCGATTCACGATCGTCGGGGTCGCCGCTGAGCACCTCAACCGTGACATTTTTCTTGCGAGCCTCGGTGATGACGGCGTCAAACACCTGGTTACTGCCGTCAAAAAGCTGTAAGTGCTGACCGGTGGCCATGCGCAGGACGCGACCGACGTGGTTGGCCGCGTCATCGCTCAGCGCAATCTGGCTGCCGACAATGAGGCGTTCTGGATGATGGATGCGAGGAATGCGCATGCTTGATATTCCGTACGTTGCGCAGATGCCAGCTTCCCGCCGTGAGGTGGGAAGCACAGGGCTGCAAATTAACAATTGCCGCTAGTGTAGGTTAGCTCTTTTGCGCCTGGCAAGCCTGCTGGACATACGGATTATGGTTGCCCTGCACTTTCGCGATGCGCTCATCGCGTTCACACTCCCAGGGGGTAACCGGGTACTGCTTATCCCAGGCGATAAACAGCTGAGTTTGCTGGCGGGAAAGATTCAACTGATAGCGGTCGCGCATATAGAAGTAGGTGCGGGCGATGGCGCCGCGGGCGCGGGCAGGGGGCTCAGCGACTTTATCTTTAAAATCGACCTTCATAGTGCACTGGCCGTACTGGCCTTCACCGCCGTTCCACTGGCTGTACATAAAGTTGCCGCGATCGCCATTCACTTCTCCCACCGCCGGCTGCAGGTTGTGCATATCGCTTTCCATCTTGCGGTACTCCGGATCTTTGGCGCAGTTTTGCCGCCCGCCTTCCTGCCAGCACTGGCGCTGATGGCCGAACTGCCACGCTGGCACCACGTGTTCCCATTCAACCCGGCTGGCGCGGTTCTCATTTTTACGCACTTTATAGCCGCAAGATTCCAGATCGATAACGCCTTTTTTACCCTGCCAGTCGATTTTACAGCCGCAATAAAAGTCGCCCGGAACGTCGGCGTTCACTTTGACGCCAGCGGCCTTGGCCTGGGAAAAACTACTAATACCGGCGGCCGCAAGCGGGCCACTGACTGCCGTGCTCAATACCGCTACGGCTAAAACATGCATACGGGACATCGTTAACTCCGTGTCAAAACGAGCCCGCAACGTAGCGAATGAGGGTGCCGGATGCAATCAGTCAGATCAGAAAGTTTCTAATTAATTCCGATGGTTATTTTTCAGCCACCAGCAGATCGCCGCAGTGAACGCAGCGGTAGGTGGCCTCGCCGCGCACCACCCGGTTATGGCGACGGACGGTGAGCTGATGCTGCTGACAGCGACAGCGATAGGGGAAGGTGTTCTGGCGGACCGAATCGAGTTCAAAACGGTGGGTGCGACGCGCGGGAACGCCAAGGACGCTCTCCATCATCCATTTCCACTCTTTACCGTGCGGCGCGACGCGGCCAAAGTGCTGCCAGACCAGCAGGTGCGCCAGCTCGTGCGGTACCACTTCATCGATAAACTCCTGCTGATTTTCCAGCAGCAGCACCGGGTTTAAACGAATTTCGTTTTTCTCCAGCCAGGCGGTGCCGGCGGAGGTTCCGCGCTGCTGGTAGACCAGCGTCGGCTCCGCGTAGCGGCGTTCCAGTTTGAGGTTCGCTTTGGCGAGATGCTCCCGCAGGCTGCGCATCACGGCCTGCTGAATAGCGATGGGAATACGGGGTGTTTTCATAGCGCCAGAGGATAGTGCGACGGGCGGGGGAGAGCAAGAGGAAGCTTCCTCCCGGGAGGGGAGGAAGCTCAGGCGGGTTAGTCGCGGGCGCCGATTTCACGCAGCGGACGACCCTGCATCAGGTTACGTTCAATATGTTCCAGCGAGACGTTTTTGGTTTCCGGAATCAGCCAGATAGTCAGCAGGATAAACAGCACGTTCAGACCGCCGTACACCCAGAAGGTATTGGCGCTGCCCAGCGAGTTGAGCATGGTCAGGAAGGTGGCGCCGACAATCATATTGGCAATCCAGTTGGTCGCTGTGGAGCAGGTGATGCCGAAGTCGCGGCCTTTCAGCGGCTGGATTTCGGAACACAGTACCCAAATCAGCGGACCGGCACTCATGGCGAAACCGACGATGAACATCAGCAGCATCAGGACGGCGATGTACTGCGCGGTAGAGGAGTGAATGCCGATGTGCATCATGCTACCCAGCACGCCCATGCCCGCGGCCATCACGATAAAGCCGAGGATTAGCGTCGGTTTACGACCCCAGCGGTCGACCAGACCGATAGCGATAAAGGTGGCCAGCACGTTGGTCAGACCGACGATCACCGTCCCCCACATCTGCTCGGTGGTGTTGGCGTAGCCCGCCAGCTCAAAAATCTTCGGTGCGTAGTACATGATGACGTTCATGCCGGTGAACTGCTGCATCACCTGCAGCAAAATACCGAGGAACACCGCACGGCGGAAGTTGCTGTTGTCTTTGAACAGCGACCAGCCGGACTGTTTCACCTTCAGGCTTTCGCGGATCTCGTCAAGCTCACGTTTCGCTTCGGCGCTGGTATCGCGCAGACGCAGCAACACGCGTTCAGCATCAACGAAGCGACGTTTCGCAGCGAACCAGCGCGGGCTGTCCGGCAGGAAGATGACACCGATCAGCAGTAAAATCGCCGGAATAATGATCACACCGAGCATCCAGCGCCACGCGCCGCTATAGCTGAAGGCGGTGTCAGAGAGATAGGCGCCGAGGATCCCGATGGTGATCATCAGCTGGTACATCGAAATCATACTGCCGCGAATCTTCTCTGGCGCGATTTCCGACAGATACAGCGGTGCAGTATAAGAGGCAACGCCCACCGCCAGGCCCAGCAGCACGCGGGAAACCAGTAGGATCTCGACGTTTGGCGCGGCAGCGGAGAACAGAGAGCCGGCGACAAAGAGGATGGCGCCGATCATCAGGCTTTTTTTACGGCCCAGTTTGAAGGAGAGCCAGCCGCTGCCGACCGCACCGACGGCGGCACCGAACATCATGGAGCTGACCACCCACTCCTGGGTATGGGCTGAAATCTGGAACTCATTGGCAATAAAGGGTAAGGCACCCGCAATAACACCGATATCAAGGCCGAACAGCAGGCCAGCCAGTGCGGCGAGGAAGCAGACGAAGAACGTCATGGTCTTGTTCGAACGCCCTTGTTTTTTGTTGTCAGGCATAACGCCCTCCAGTTGAGTTATTGATTCTGTCGATGGTTAGGGTAGGACACTCGACGGTAAAAAAACGTGATTATAGTCACGGCTGTGTAATCGTTTACACAAAGGTAAAGAAACGTAATGCATTAAATGCTTTTTAAATCAGCAGTATATGCAAGGATAGTCGACAATTTGAAAAACGGTAATCAGAGTTGACCGAAACAATATGTAACATTGTGAAAAAAACACGCATGAAATGCCTGCTGTAGGCAGGAAGTGGCATTCATCACTATGTAATCGCTTTCATCATGTTGCAGCGTTCCGCTGAAGCGAGGCGCAGGGGGAGGGCGACGGAAACAAAAAGGCCAGCGCGAGGCTGGCCTTGAAGAGAGGAAACGGGGAGGTTATTTCAGACCGGCCGCTTCGCGCAGCAGAGCCGCTTTGTCGGTTTTTTCCCATGGGAAATGCTCGCGACCAAAGTGACCGTAGGCAGCGGTTTCTTTGTAGATCGGGTGCAGCAGGTCCAGCATCTGAATCAGGCCGTACGGACGCAGGTCGAAGAACTCGCGCACCAGCAGGGTCAGCTGTTCAGAAGGCACTTTCTCGGTGCCGAAAGTTTCCACCATGATGGAAGTCGGTTCAGCAACGCCGATAGCGTAGGAGACCTGGATTTCACAACGATCGGCCAGGCCTGCGGCAACGATGTTTTTCGCCACATAGCGCGCCGCGTAGGCTGCGGAACGGTCAACTTTAGACGGATCTTTACCGGAGAACGCGCCGCCGCCATGACGAGCCATGCCGCCGTAGGTATCAACGATGATCTTACGACCGGTCAGACCGCAGTCGCCCATCGGGCCGCCGATAACGAAACGTCCGGTCGGGTTGATGAAGAACTTGGTCGAAGCGCTCAGCCATTCGGTCGGCAGGGTCGGCTTGATGATCTCTTCCATCACCGCTTCCTGCAGAGATTTCTGGTCAATATCTTCCGCGTGCTGCGTGGACAGAACCACCGCATCGATGCCGACGATTTTGCCGTCGTCATACTGGAAGGTCACCTGGCTTTTCGCATCCGGACGCAGCCACGGCAGGGTGCCGTTTTTACGTACTTCAGCCTGGCGCTGCACCAGACGGTGAGCATAGGTCACCGGCGCTGGCATCAGCACGTCGGTTTCGTTGGTCGCATAGCCAAACATCAAACCCTGGTCGCCTGCGCCCTGTTCCAGCGGGTCGGCACGGTCGACGCCCTGGTTGATGTCCGGAGACTGTTTACCAATGGCGCTCAGAACGGCACACGAGTTGGCGTCAAAGCCCATATCGGAATGCACGTAGCCAATTTCGCGGACGGTGTTACGGGTGATCTCTTCGATATCAACCCATGCGCTGGTGGTGATTTCGCCGCCTACCAGCACCATGCCGGTTTTGACATAGGTTTCACATGCGACACGTGCTTTCGGATCCTGCTCGAGGATCGCATCCAGCACGGCATCAGAGATTTGGTCAGCAATTTTGTCAGGATGCCCTTCTGATACGGACTCAGACGTAAAAAGGTGTTTTGCCATATTTTATTTCACCTGTGGACGATTCGGATAGCTCATACTGTTGTGTAATGTGGCTTTGGTGGATAATCAGCGCAAAGCCGCGCAGGTAGCGACACGAGCAGTCTGAGTGTTAATCAGTATAGACGGATTAACTTCTGGATGGCTATTTTAGGTCAATTCTTGAGCCCATTTCCAGCCTTTTTTGATGGCGGTCGCATTTATGGGAAAACCCGCCTGGCAAATTTTCCTGACAACCACGCAAACGCACACATTTTTATTTTGCTTTTTACCCTGCTTCTCGGTATAAAACGCCGCGCGCGGCTCATTAAAAAAGCGCACGGGGCATCGCCCTGTGGTGCCACTTCCAGCCGGGTTAAGCAGTCTGTATTTACAGAATCTCGCAGCGGCGTAGCGCCTGTTGCCCGGTATGTATAGCTTTGGCTTGTCGCCGACCCTGTCGCAGGGCGGTGTGGAGGTGATACCAGATAATGAACCAACGTTTTTCGCTTGATTCGTCGCGTCGTTCTGTCGCGCGTCAGCACTCCGCAACCTGCATCTCTCTCATGCAAACCAGCCGATGTTCACCCCATCTCGGCGCTTCTCAGGATTCCAGGGCCGGTCGGTCGTCAGAAAACTGAACAAGGGCGCTCTTGCCAGGCAAGAGTTTTCTCGTGGTTTCTCCGGACTGTCATACTCTGTTCGGCTACGTGTTTTACGATGATATGAATAAGAAACCGGTCGCGCAGTCGCAAAACCAGCAGATAGTGCTGGGCTTTAGGACTGTTCATGGGTTGTTATCGCATCTTTGGACTGCGATAGTAGTTAACTGTCTTACACTTATTATTAAAAATTGAGGTTCGCTATGTCTGACGACATGTCTATGGTTTCGCCTTCGTCAGCAGGCGAACACGGTGTACTACGTTCCATGCAGGAGGTAGCGATGAGCTCCCAGGAAGCCAGCAAGATGCTGCGTACTTATAATATTGCCTGGTGGGGCAATAACTATTATGACGTCAACGAACTGGGCCACATCAGCGTTTGCCCGGATCCGGACGTCCCGGAAGCGCGCGTGGACCTCGCGGAATTAGTCAAAGCCCGCGAGGCGCAAGGGCAACGTTTGCCGGCGCTGTTCTGCTTCCCGCAGATCCTGCAGCACCGCCTGCGCTCGATCAACGCCGCCTTCAAACGCGCGCGTGAATCGTACGGTTATAACGGCGATTACTTCCTCGTCTACCCGATTAAGGTTAACCAGCACCGTCGCGTGATTGAATCGCTGATCCATTCCGGCGAGCCGCTGGGACTGGAAGCCGGTTCGAAAGCGGAACTGATGGCCGTGCTGGCGCACGCCGGGATGACCCGCAGCGTCATCGTCTGTAACGGCTATAAAGACCGCGAATATATCCGTCTGGCGCTGGTGGGCGAGAAGATGGGCCACAAGGTCTATCTGGTCATCGAGAAGATGTCGGAAATCGCCATCGTGCTGGAAGAGGCCGAGCGCCTGAACGTGGTGCCGCGCCTCGGCGTGCGTGCGCGTCTGGCCTCGCAGGGCTCCGGCAAATGGCAATCCTCCGGCGGAGAGAAGTCCAAGTTTGGCCTCGCGGCGACCCAGGTACTGCAGCTGGTCGAGATCCTGCGTGCCGCAGGGCATCTTGAGAGCCTGCAACTGCTGCACTTCCACCTCGGTTCGCAGATGGCCAACATTCGCGACATCGCCACTGGCGTACGTGAATCCGCGCGTTTCTACGTCGAACTGCATAAGCTGGGCGTCAACATTCAGTGCTTTGACGTCGGCGGCGGTCTGGGCGTGGACTATGAAGGGACCCGCTCGCAGTCTGACTGCTCGGTGAACTACGGTCTGAATGAATACGCCAACAACATCATCTGGGCGATCGGCGATGCCTGCGAAGAGAACGGCCTGCCGCACCCGACGGTGATCACCGAATCCGGCCGCGCGGTGACCGCGCACCATACCGTGCTGGTTTCCAACATCATCGGCGTGGAGCGTAACGAATACACTGAGGCGACCCCGCCGGCGGAAGACGCCGCGCGTCCGCTGCAGAGCATGTGGGAAACCTGGCTGGAGATGCACGAGACCGGCAACCGCCGCTCGCTGCGCGAATGGCTGCACGATAGCCAGATGGACCTGCACGATATCCATATCGGCTACTCCTCCGGCACTTTCAACCTGCAGGAGCGCGCCTGGGCCGAACAGCTGTATCTGAACATGTGTCATGAAGTGCAGAAGCAGCTCGACCCGAGCAACCGCGCGCATCGTCCCATCATCGATGAGCTGCAGGAACGCATGGCGGATAAAATCTACGTCAACTTCTCGCTGTTCCAGTCGATGCCGGATGCCTGGGGGATCGATCAGCTGTTCCCGGTGATGCCGCTGGAAGGGCTGAACAAGTCGCCGGAGCGCCGCGCGGTGCTGCTGGACATCACCTGCGACTCCGATGGTGCCATCGATCACTATGTGGACGGCGATGGGATCGCCACCACCATGCCGATGCCGGAATACGACCCGGAGAACCCGCCGATGCTGGGCTTCTTTATGGTCGGGGCCTATCAGGAGATCCTCGGCAACATGCATAACCTGTTCGGCGACACCGAGGCGGTGGACGTGTTCGTCTTCCCTGATGGCAGCGTTGAGGTTGAGCTGTCCGACGAGGGCGATACCGTGGCGGATATGCTGCAGTATGTGCAGCTGGATCCGAACACGCTGCTGACCCAGTTCCGCGATCAGGTGAAAAACACCGACCTGGACGACGCGCTGCAGCAGCAGTTCCTCGAAGAGTTTGAGGCGGGACTGTACGGCTATACTTATCTGGAAGACGAGTAACCATTGATGCCCGGTGGCGCTGCGCTTACCGGGCCTGTGAAGGTAGGCCGGATAAGGCGAAGCCGTCATCCGGCAGAATGCGATACTCACTTGAACCCGTATGCATTACCGGCGATAATTCACGCCAATAAGCGATTTATCTATCAAACCCTTCCTCGTCGGGCCTAACGACGCGGAGGGGTTTTTTTATACTTATTTTTTACGTTCCACGACTGCGAGAAGAGGTCATATCCATGAGCACTTTAGGTCATCAATACGATAACTCCCTGGTATCCAACGCCTTTGGCTTTCTGCGTTTGCCAATGAACTTCATGCCGTATGAAAGCGATGCGGACTGGGTCATCACCGGCGTGCCGTTTGATATGGCGACCTCCGGGCGCGCGGGTGGTCGTCATGGTCCGGCGGCGATCCGCCAGGTTTCCACTAACCTCGCCTGGGAGCACAACCGTTTCCCGTGGAACTTCGACATGCGCGAACGCCTGAACGTGGTGGACTGCGGCGATCTGGTGTAC
>NZ_PIOG01000099.1:0-34949 GCF_002810545.1 Klebsiella sp. A-Nf5
CGAATTACTACGCGCCGCAGTCAGAACGGAGCATCATCTGGAATGATCCGGAGATAGGGATTGACTGGCCGGCGCTGAGCGACTGCGCGCTGTCGCTGTCGGAGAAAGATCTGCAGGCACATACTCTTGCCACAGCTGAAGTCTACGCATAAGTATAAATTTGCTTGTTAGATTATGGATATCACAAGTGGTTATTTAAAAATAATAATAAAAATTTATCCTAAAGGTAATCGATTAATGACTTATAAAGCAATGAAGCCAAAGGTTATCGCTTCTATTGTATTATTTAATCATTCCTATGATGATATTAAAGATACGCTTCTCTCGTTATGCCATGAAGAGAGTGTTGAAAAAATAATCTTCGTTGATAATGGTGGTTGTCAGTGGGCTGCATCATTGAATGAACCAAAAGTGAGCTATATTAAGTCACCTTGTAATTGTGGCTTTGGTGCCGGACATAATCTCGCCATTAAAGCAAGTTCAGATTTTGATGGCTATTTTTTAATATGTAATCCTGATATCAGCTTTGATAAGCAGTCACTAGATAAATTAGTATCATTTGCATGGGTAAATGAATATAATTTTGTATCCCCGCAGATTATCTATAAGAATGGTGAGCGTCAATATAGTTGCCGCCTGTTGCCAACGCCCAGTAATCTCTTCTTAAGACGTTTTCTTCCTACAACAGCTATTAAGTATGATGCTACATACGAGTTAAAGGATGCCGAGTATGATAAGGTATTTTCACCCCCTTCGGTATCTGGCTGTTTTATGCTTTTGACGAATGTTTTATTACAAAAGTTGAATGGCTTTGATGAGCGCTATTTTATGTATCTGGAAGATGTAGATTTGTGTCGTCGAGCTTTACAGCTCACGAAGATCTATTATTGTCCGGATACCACAATTGTTCATGTTTTCAATAAGGGATCTTATAAAAGTAAATTGTTGCTTTGGTATCATGTTCGTTCTGCCATTACCTATTTTAATAAATGGGGATGGTTTTTTGATAAAAAACGATATGCTTACAACGAATCAGCATTGCGTAATATCCCTAGAAAGCTAAATTAATTTATTCGGTATTATTTCAGAGCTTA
Source organism: Klebsiella sp. A-Nf5 (assembly GCF_002810545.1). Taxonomy (NCBI): domain Bacteria; kingdom Pseudomonadati; phylum Pseudomonadota; class Gammaproteobacteria; order Enterobacterales; family Enterobacteriaceae; genus Klebsiella; species Klebsiella sp. A-Nf5. The sequence continues at coordinate 1,095 of NZ_PIOG01000099.1, forward strand.
AAATGAAAAATCCACATCAGAAACCGTCATTATCTCCATTAGACATAGTTAAGAGTATATATACTCACCGTAGTATAATTTTGCAAATGACTAAGCGAGATGTTATTGGCAGATATAAAGGTTCAGTAATGGGCGTTTTATGGTCGTTTTTGAATCCTTTATTCATGTTGACTGTATATACCTTTGTTTTTTCGGTGGTATTTAAAGCCAGATGGTCAACTGGTGGAGATGAAAGCAGAACACAATTTGCAATAATATTATTTGTCGGTATGATCGTCCACGGTTTTTTTGGTGAGGTAATCAATAGAGCACCACAGATAATATTGAATAATACTAACTATGTAAAAAAAGTAATTTTTCCTTTAGAGACATTATCTGTCATATCCTTGGTAGCTGCGTTATTCCATACAGCTATTAGTTTACTTGTGCTATTAACCGCTTTTGTTATATTTAATGGTTTTATACACTGGACAATAATATTTATCCCTTTAGTTTTCCTCCCTCTTGTGATTTTCAGTCTTGGCTTGTCATGGATTTTGGCTTCATTAGGTGTATTTTTGAGAGATGTTAGCCAAACTACGGTCATCATAACGACGGTTTTGATGTTTTTATCTCCAGTATTTTTCCCCATCAGCGCGCTACCTGAAAAATATCATATTTGGATTATGCTCAATCCTGTGACATTCATAATTGAGCAGGCTCGGGCTGTGTTGATTTGGGGTGGGTTACCTAATTTTATGGGGATATTGCTCTATACTGTTGGAGCATCCATTGTCGCCTGGCTTGGCTTTGTGTTTTTCCAGAAAACAAGAAAAGGATTTGCTGATGTCCTCTAATCAAATCGCGATAAAGGTAACTAATTTAAGCAAATGCTATCAAATATATTCCCAGCCATGGGACAGATTGAAGCAATTCTTTGCCCCAAAACTAAAGAGTGTAATTCGCCGTGAAAGTCGCAGCTATTTTAAAGAGTTTTGGGCACTGCGAGATGTTTCATTTTCGATAAATAGAGGAGAAACCGTTGGTATCATTGGGCGAAACGGTGCCGGGAAGTCGACATTATTGCAAATGATTTGCGGTACGCTTACTCCAACTGTCGGTGACATTGAAGTTAACGGCCGAGTGGCTGCGCTACTTGAGCTGGGGGCTGGTTTTAACCCAGAGTTTTCGGGCCGTGATAATGTATATCTTAATGGTAGTGTATTAGGTTTAAGTAAATCAGAAATTGATCAGAAATTTCAGGAAATATTAGATTTTGCTGATATCGGTGATTTTATTGATCAACCGGTAAAGACCTATTCAAGTGGTATGTATGTACGTCTGGCATTTGCTGTTCAGGCCTGTATTGATCCCGAAATACTGATTGTTGATGAAGCATTAGCTGTAGGTGATATTGGTTTTCAATATAAGTGCTTTAAGCGCATGGAAATGCTTAAACAAAAAGGGACAACCATTATTATGGTCACGCATTCAACTGGCAGCATATTAGAGTATGCAGATCGCTGCCTGGTAATGAGTGATGGTATGTTAGTCGGTAATACGACTGATGTATTGGCTGCCGTTCTTGCCTATGAGAAAGGTATGCTGATGATCGAGCGCGCTGATACATCAGAGAAAAAAGAAGCTGTTTCCCAGACGGGGGAAATTGCTTCAGCTGAGGAATTATCCGCAATACAAAATACGCAAACCAATGCTGAAGTTGATGAAAAACGGTTTGGAAGTGGTCGAGCTATAATTGAAGACTTCTCAATTATGAAAGCAGATGGCACCCCTCTCTCTGAAAAGCCATTAGTAAAACCAAATGAAGAAATTTATTTTTCTTTCAAGCTAAACTCATCAGAAAATATAAATGATGTAGTCTTAGGCGTTTCGCTATCCCGGACCCAAGGTGGGGATATTTGGGGGGATAATAATATTTTTGCTGGGCATAAGATAGACTTGATGCCAGGGGTTAGGAAGCTTAAATATAAAGTTAAGCTTCCTATCAATACTGGTGACTATCTCGTCCATTGCGGTTTAGCTTGTTTTAATAATGGTGAGCGAGAGGAGCTCGATCAGCGACGACCAATTGCCAGAGTGAAATTCTGGTCATCAAGAGAACTTGGTGGTGTTATTCATTCTCCTGTAAATGTTATAGAGGGAGATGAACTATCATGATCGGCATTTATTTACCTGCTTTTCCGTTCCGGGGGGTAAAAGCCCCCTATTTATGGTTTTTATATAAAGCCATGACGGCTATTAAAGAACCGTTGGCATTAATTACTACCCAGGATTATTTGTTACCCTATACGAAGTGGCAGGAAGAGGGGCGCTGGGAGGTTACTGATGACGGACAGAAACGTTTAGGTTACGAACTGCCTGATTTTTCAGTTCGCCAAAAAGACAACGTCTATATTGTTAATGAAGAATCATTATCTGAAGCATTAACTGAGTGTGGCGATAATAGTAATCTCCTTTTTAAAAAATTTCTGACGGAAATCATTCCTGATTTCAAAAATGCTTTAATCGCTGCATTACAAAAACAAAACGACATTGAATGTATTCTGACCATATGCAATTGTCCATCACTGAATGCTGCAGCAGAAAAATATAATATTCCAGTTGTAAATCTTGAATTAGGTCCGCTGCGTTCTCCGACGTATCTTTTTACTGGTTATTTTGATTTTTCTGGTGTCAATGGCAACACTGAAGCGGGGAAAAGATACTTTGCTGCTAAACAACAAGGTGTTGTCTTTAATAAAAAAAATCGCATTTCAGCGTTACGTGATTTTTTTATTAACAGTCGAAACGATGATGACTACATTGAACCAGAATATGATGTTGGTATAGTTTTACAAGTTGAGAACGATTCCAATATCCTTGCATTTAGTAATAGTTTCGATAATCAAGCCTTATTGGACTATGCTGAAGGTTCTTTTATTGGAAAAAAAATAGTACGACCGCATCCAGGAAGCCATTTTAGATTAATTGAGAATCCTGGATATGAAATAGATAATAACAATCTGTCAATCATCGATTTTCTTAAAAAATGTCGCAAAATTCTAACCATTAATTCCAGTGTCGGTCTGGAAGCAATGCTAATGAATATTCCTGTGAAAATTTTGGGGGATTGTTCATATGCATTTTGTAATGTTGATGATGTTGATGAGCGAGTTGAACGTCTAACCTTCTATTTATTTTCTTATTTAGTTCCATTTGATTTGTTATTTAACGCTGAATATATCCGCTTTCGATTGGCCTCTCCATCCGAACATGAAATTTTAAGTAAGCATATCCTATATTATATATCGTCACGAGAAAAACAGAGCATTATTGATATGAAAACATCTACTATAGATGTCGTAGAAAATGGAATGTATGAACGAGGTCTCTTGAAAGAGCTCGAAGAGTTGAAGCTAAAAAATCTTGAGTTGAATGATATTGTGAGCAGACTAGAGTTAGAGTTACAGCAAGAGAAATTGTTGCAAGCTGAGAATGATAATAATGACATACTGGTTGATGTTATTGTCCCCGTTTATGGTGGTTTACAGGAAACTCAGGAATGTATAGAGTCAGCAATATCAACTCTCCCCTCATGGGCTGAATTAATTGTTATTAATGATGCTTCACCTGAACCTGAATTGACAGATTGGCTACGTAAACGTGCACAAGACAATAGTTTCAAGCTGCTCGAGAACGAAAATAATTTAGGTTTTGTTGCAACCGTCAACCGTGGTATGAAACTGCATTCGAAACGGGATGTTCTTCTCTTAAATAGTGATGTTGAAGTCGCTAATAAATGGCTGGAACGTATCTATGATGCAGCTTATAGTCGTGAGCGTGTAGGGAGCGTAACTCCATTTTCAAATAATGCGACGATTTGTAGTTTCCCAAATTTCTGTGAAGATAATGAATTATTTTCCGGAATGGATGTCCAGGCACTCGATGATGAATTTGAAACCTATGGCAAAGAAAATAATCTTGTCGAGATACCAACAGGTGTTGGTTTTTGTATGTACATTCGTCGTGACTGCTTAAACCAGGTTGGATATTTTGACGAAGAGACTTTCGGTCGTGGTTATGGTGAGGAAAATGACTGGTGTCAACGTGCTGCAAAAGCCGGTTGGCCTAACTTTCATCAATTGAATGTCTTTGTTTATCATAAAGGCGGAGTTAGTTTCGCTGGCGAGCAAAGCCCGCGCAAAATACGCGCGATGGAACTCCTCAATGAATTACATCCAAACTATACCCGTGATGTAATGGAGTTTATTTCAAGAGATCCTGCTAAGCAAGCTCGCCAGCGAATGCTACTGCGCATTCTGGCGAAAGCAAATCTTCAGAAAATACTGCTGGTTTCTCATCATATGGGGGGCGGAACAACCTATCATCTCGAAGAGTTATCTAATTTTTACAAAGGAAGAGCGTGCTTCTTTATTTTAAAGCCTAATGCAGACAACAGTAGCGTAGTGATCTCTTTGAGTGCTGACGGACGCACATGCAAAGAAAGTATCTCAGTTGATATTGAAAATGGCTATGATGATCTGCTGAGATTATTACGCTTTTTAGGTATATCGCATATTCATTTCCATCATTTGATGGGAATCCCTGAGAAGATCAGAAAACTGCATTTAGATTTGAAATGCTCCTATGACGTCACAATTCATGACTACTTCGCAATAAATGGAAACCCATCGCTAACCGACAAAAATGGTCTTTTTATTGGCGATAATACAACAAACATGGACGAATTATGCGCGGAAACATATCCGTTGCCTGTTGGAATGTCAGCAGCCACATGGCGTTCAAATATGAATGCGTGGTTATTTGGGGCTGAGCGAGTTATTTTCCCGTCGGCAGATACTAAATTTCGGTTTACAAGATATTTTCCCGATATTTCTGAGAAAGCTGTCATCGCATGGCATCCTGATTACGAAAAAAATGCTCCATATCCCGATGTCAGGAAAACTTACACGGGTGATCGGAAACTGAAAGTCCTTGTCCTTGGCGCTATCAGTCGTGAAAAAGGCGCTTTCATGCTGGATGAGGTGGCGCATGCACTTAAAAGAGAAAACATTGAGTTCCATCTTCTTGGCTACGCTTGTAGTACGCTAAATGATGCGGTTATTTGCCATGGTGCGTATTCCAATCAGGATTTAGAGCAAAAACTCAATGATATTGCTCCGGATGTAATGTGGTTCCCTGCGCAATGGCCTGAGACATATAGTTATACGTTGAGTGCAGCACTTCAATATGGGTTACCGGTTGTTGTACCAAATATTGGTGCCTTTGGCGAACGACTCATCGGACGAAAATTTAGCCGGATTATTAATTGGGATATATCTTTCCAAAGAATGAGTGAGTTATGGCGACAAGCTATTGCAGATTTCGATGGATTTTTCCAGCAACAGAGTGTTGATCCAATGCCGGATGTTTCGTCAGAAACACGTGTTGATCATTTCTATCAAGATTATTATATTCGTGATTCATGGTGGCGTGAAAGCGAGCTTGGCAGAATTGATTTTAAAACTTTGATAGATAGTTTCTATTCTTCAGAGAACATCACAATAGCTGAAGAAAAAATATCTCAACCTCAAGGAAGGAAAGAAAAATTATTGGCTATATTATGGGTGTTGCGGCAAAATCCTGCATTATCTTGGGCAATCAAACTTATCCCCTACCGTTTGCAACGATATGTGAAACGACAACTATCGCGTCGTGCATTACACGAAATTGTTCGATAAGTATTGGTACCCAAAATTAGACTAGATAGTGTTATATGGCCGGTCATTGTTTCCATCTCTTGCAAAAGTGAATGAAGAGAGTGATCTATCGGGCAAGCATTTTGTGCTTGCCCGAGCCTCTATAATTATTTTATTGACACAAAATGTTACGCTCACTATTCTTTCATGATTCTGCTTAGGGCATGATAGAAACTTGATGAATAATAATTTGTGTTATTTTCACTGATGCTGAATTTCTCGTGTTCTTTATCGACGCCAAAACTTTCTGGTTTGATTTCTAAATAGTAAGGGCTAATGAATATTGCACCATTGTTATGATGATGTTCCAATGCATCATAGATGATTTCTTCGTTTTCAACCATAGGGTGCACTTCTGGGATTCCATAATTTTCAATTCCAGACGTTTTTAACCAGTTAAATATATAGTCACCATAAAATGCTGAGCCATAGGTATTTAATCCAATATTATAATGATTATTCTTTTTAAGTGAGTCTTCAACTGCAATTTTTTCCTCATTCCAGTCTGCATTAAACATTGGCGCTATTTGGTGCGAAAAGGTTCTATCCCTCCCAATGCATGATGAGCTTACAATATCTGCATATTTTTGTATCTCACTTGCTACCTCTTTTTTTCTAAAGTTATAAAATTCCTCGGACAATGGATTGTAATACACTGGTTGTAATGACTCAGGATAATCATTCCAGAACTTCATGCTTTTCTCTTCGGGCAACTTTATGCCTTCTCCGACACGAACAGGTTTTGTTTGTTGTCGATCCATTACCGGCACATCTATACTTTTCATCAATGTCAATTTCCCATTATCGTCATGGACGACATCTACAACATGAATTCCTTTACTCATCTTTCGAAAATCCAGATAATATCGATACCCTACAGCTGAAGTGCCCAATGTTGGGATGGCCTGATATACATCCATTCGACTGAGCCCGCTTTCTGCATACCCAGCATCTTTTCCATCTATAAAAATCCTGACTTTTGCTGGACCTTGACCGTTTCCTGCTGCCCAACCATATATTGCTAACCTTCCCGATGAAGCATAATCAAGGTGCTCAAAAAAGTTTTTCAGGTGAACAGTGTTTATATTTTTTGATGGTGGGTTGATTTCATTAAATGATATATATTCTGAACCAAGTTTATCATTGAGTGATTTTATGTTTTTATATTTATCAAATAAGTAATTTCTGAATCTTTTAATCGAGTTTTCTGAGTAATCTGTAAGTTGCATTTCACCACGGTAACCCATTCCATTAAAAAAGTCGGGGAAGGTATAATGAACTTCACCAAGGACGGTCACTGCTCTAATTTTTTGTTGGTCTACTATATCTAAAGCACAGACTTGCGATAAAACCTCATTAATTGCGTCTTTGCGTATCTTATCAATTAATGAGTCGCTTGCATTAATTGCCCATGGATATGTTTTGCTGGAGAAATAGTTGTCGACAGGAACTATGCCATTGCTTAATTGCATCATGTTTTTGCCATCTATTTTAGAAATTAATTCTTCAGTATTTGCACCCTCGGAAACGGAGAAGTGGTTCGAGAAAAGATAAATAACAGCTTGTCTTTTTGTGTCTTGGAGTAATTTTAAACGATAGCGTATTTTTTCTTTGTCGATCTCATACGAGCCATCATTATGCATCTTGACATAAGATAATAATGGGAAGCTCAGCATATAGCCCATCTGAAATTTACCATCCTTACTTTTTTGAGGACCAAATTCAGATAGTTTTCTCTCGATAAGTGAGGACGAGGTTTCATTTATTGACTGGCAGTATTTTGCTGCTTCATAGGTATTGGTCATTCCTTTTTTGATTGCAGATTGACAGATGTCAATACCTCCAATCATTGGCGATATCAGCGTGCTTTCAGAAAATGCAGTAACAGGAAAAATACTCATCGCTAAAATGAAAATAGTTTGTTTCATATTTGTTTGCTGACCTTTATATATAATTGCTATGTATTTTAGCTGAGATTGGGGATGAGAACATGAGCAACATATCAAAACAGCTATGATTACGCTGAAAGTGTGTCGTAAATCAAAAATGCGTGTTGAAAGTATAGTTTGCTGTTGCAAACAGCTTATATGAAGGTCGTTTATAGTGATGAGTATTTGATAAGGGCATTCATAAATGATGAATGCCCTTAAAGGAAAAGATAATTATTTATTTACCGATATAATGTAAATCGGAATCAGTTTCAGTTCATAAAAAAGTTTTCTCAGTGACGACTCTTGAGATTATCAATCACTTCCCCGAGATCCAGCCCCTGGTCCTGCAGCAGCACCAGCAGGTGGTACATCAGGTCCGACGCCTCATTCTTCAGCTCGAAGCGGTCGTTCACCGTGGCGGCCAGCGCGGTCTCCACGCCTTCTTCCCCCACTTTCTGCGCAATACGCTTGGTACCGCTGGCATACAGCTTCGCCGTGTAGGAGCTCTCCGGGTCGGCGTGCTTACGCTCGGCCAGCAGCTGCTCCAGCTGATAGAGGAACAGCCACTGGTGGCCAGTTTCGCCGAAGCAACTGGTGGTGCCTTTGTGGCAGGTCGGCCCGATCGGGTTTACCAGCACCAGCAGCGTATCGTTGTCACAGTCCGGCGTGATGCTCACCACGTTGAGGACATTGCCCGAGGTTTCACCCTTGGTCCACAGCCGCTGTTTGGTGCGTGAGTAAAAGGTGACCTTGCCGGTGGCTTCGGTTTTCTCCAGCGCCTCCTTGTTCATGTAGCCCAGCATCAGCACTTCGCCGGAAACGGCGTGCTGCACGATGGCCGGCATCATGCCGTCCGTTTTTTCCCAGTCCAGCTGTTCAGTCAACATACCCTTATCTCCACGCCCTGTGCCGCCAGGTACGCTTTCAGTTCGCCAATATTAATAATCTGTTTGTGGAATACCGAGGCCGCCAGCGCGCCGTCAACATTGGCGTCGCGGAAGGCTTCGAGGAAGTGTTCCATGGTGCCCGCGCCGCCAGAGGCGATCAGCGGGACATGGCACACTGCGCGAACCTTCGCCAGCTGCTGCAGATCGTAGCCGTTGCGCACCCCGTCCTGGTTCATCATATTGAGGACGATCTCGCCCGCGCCGCGCTTCTGCACTTCCTCCACCCAGTCGAGGGTTTCCCACTGCGTCACCCGGGTGCGGGTCTCGTCGCCGGTATACTGGTTGACGTGATATTTGCCGGTCTCTGCATCAAACCAGGTATCAATCCCCACCACAATACACTGCACGCCAAAGCGGTCGGCAAGGCGGGTGATCAGCGTTGGGTCGGCGAGAGCAGGGGAGTTAATCGAAATCTTATCGGCGCCGAAGGAGAGGATCTGCGCCGCGTCTTCCAGCGATTTGATCCCACCCGCCACGCAGAAAGGAATATCGATCACTTCCGCCACGCGCGACACCCAGCTCTTGTCGACCACCCGGCCGTCGCTGGAGGCGGTGATATCATAGAACACCAGTTCGTCGGCCCCTTCGTCGGCATAGCGCTTGGCCAGCGGGACGATGTCGCCAATGATCTCGTGATTACGGAACTGCACGCCTTTCACTACCTGGCCGTCGCGGACGTCGAGGCAGGGGATTATCCGTTTTGCCAGCATTGAATGGCCTCCGTTACGTTGAATTTACCTTCCAGCAGCGCGCGACCGACAATCACGCCGCGCACCCCGGTGCCGCGCAGCGCGGCAATATCATTAAGATCGCCGATGCCGCCGGATGACTGAAACGCCACCTGCGGGTAGCGGGCGCAGACTTCCTCGTACAGCGAGACGTTAGAGCCTGCCAGGGTGCCGTCGCGGGAGATATCGGTGCACAGCACATGCTGCAGGCCGACCGGCAGATAACTTTCCACCAGCTCCTCCAGCGTCACGCCGGAGTTTTCCTGCCAGCCGCTGACCGCCACCTGCTTATTGCCATCGGTGTCAATGCGCACGTCGAGCGCCAGCACCAGCCGCTCAGGGCCAAAGCGTTTAAACCAGCCTTTCACTTCCTCCGGGGACTTCACCGCGGTGGAGCCGACCACCACACGGGCGACGCCGGCCTCAAGCAGGGCCGCGACATCCGCTTCGGTCCGCACGCCGCCGCCAACCTGTACCGGGACGTCAACGCCGGCGACCAGCGATTTCAGCAGCGGGATCTGGCGCTTCGCCGGATCCTTCGCCCCGGTCAGGTCGACCAGGTGCAGGACTTCCGCCCCCTGAGCGGCATAGGACTGCAGGCGCGGCAGCGGATCGCTGCCATAGTCGCGCTGCTGGCCGTAATCGCCCTGGTGGAGACGAACGACGGTGCCGTCGATTAAATCTAAAGCAGGAATAATCATCACATCTCCAGGAAGTTTTTCAGCAGCTGCGCCCCGGCGCTCCCGGAGCGCTCCGGGTGGAACTGCACGCCAAAGAAGTTATCTTTCTGCACCGCGGCGGTGAACGCCTCGCCGTAATTGCACTGGGCGATGGTGTACGGGTTGACCGGCATGGCGTAGCTGTGCACGAAGTAGAAATACGCGCCTTCTTCAATGCCGCGGAACAGACGATCGCCTGCTTTGGCATACACCCGGTTCCAGCCCATGTGCGGCAGCGGCAGACCGTGGTCGGTCATCTTCGGCACCTCTTCTTCGATAATGCCCAGCAGATCGACGCCGTTGTTCTCCTCACTGCGCTTGCCGAGCAGCTGCATGCCCAGGCAAATCCCCAGCACCGGCTGGGTACAGGCTTTGATCAGGTCGATCAGATCGCGGTCGCGCAGCTGGTCCATCGCCGCCTGGGCGGTGCCGACGCCGGGAAGAAACAGTTTATCGGCACGCAATACCACCTCCGGATCGCGGCTGACCACTGGCTCATAGCCGTGGCGGCCAATCGCCGATTTCACCGAATTGAGGTTGGCGCACCCGGTATCAAGGATCACCACATTCATCACAGCACCCCTTTGGAAGACGGCAGGGCATCGCCCTGGACGCGGATCGCCTGGCGCAGCGTACGGCCAAAGGCTTTGAACAGGCTCTCCACGCGGTGGTGATCGTTCTTGCCCTTGGTTTTCAGGTGCAGGGTCACCGCCATGGTGTAAGAGAGCGAGCGGAAGAAGTGTTCCACCATCTCGGTGCTCAGATCGCCGACGCGCTGATAGGTGAAGTCCGCCTTATACTCCAGGTGCGGACGGCCGGAGATATCCAGCGCGCAGCGGGCGAGACACTCGTCCATTGGCAGCACGAAGCCGAAGCGGTTGATGCCGCGCTTGTCGCCGAGCGCCAGCTTCAGGGCTTCGCCGAGGGCCAGGCCGGTATCTTCCACGGTGTGGTGATCGTCGATGTACAGATCGCCGCCGACGTTAATTTCCATGCGGAAGCCGCCGTGGGTGGCGATTTGGTCGAGCATATGGTCAAAAAAGCCGACGCCGGTGTGGATCTTGCTACCGCCTTCGCGGTCCAGCCACACCTTCACGTCCACCTGGGTCTCTTTGGTGATGCGCTCGACGTGGGCATAGCGGTCGCGGCGGGTCAGCTGCTCGCTGATGGTCGGCCAGTCCAGGGTCTCGCGGTCATAGCGCAGGCCGGTAATCCCCATGTTATCCGCCAGCTCAAGGTCGGTGGCCCGGTCGCCAATCACATAGCTGTGGCTTTTATCCAGCACACCGTCTTCCAGCCACGGCAGCACCAGCTGGGTTTTCGGTTTGCGGCAGGCGCAGTTGTCGCCCGGGAAGTGCGGACAAATCAGCACCTCTTCGAAATTGACGCCCTGCGAGGCGAAGATCTGCATCATCAGGTTGTGCGGGCCATCAAACGCTTCCTGCGGCAGACTGTCGGTTCCCAGGCCATCCTGGTTGGTGATCATCACCAGCTTATAGCCTTCCTGCTGCAGCTTCAGCAGCGCCGGGATCACCTGCGGCTCAAACGCCAGCTTGTCGAAACGGTCCACCTGGAAATCCACCGGCGGTTCGGAAATCAGGGTGCCGTCACGGTCAATAAAGAGATACTTCTGGGTCATACATTCTCCGCAGTCAAGGCGTCAATCACGCGCTGGCTCTCGGCACGGGTACCGATAGTGATACGCAAACAGCCGCTTAATGAAGGTTGTTTATTCTGGTCACGTAAGATAATGCCCTGATCCCACAAAGATTTAAACACTGCGCTGGAGGCGGTTATCCGCGCCAGAACGTAGTTTGCCTCGGAATCGAAGACCTGCTCCACGCAGGCGATGCCGCGCAGCTGTTCCACCAGGTAGCGGCGCTCGTCGAGGATCTGCGCCACGCGCTGGCGCATCGCCGCGATGCCTTCCGCGCTCAGCGCCTGGGCGGCGATATCGGCCACCGGCGTGGAGAGCGGATACGGAGCGATCACTTTCAGCAGCACGTTAATCACCTCGGCGTTGGCGAGGGTGAAGCCGCAGCGCAGGCCGGCGAGGGCGAAGGCTTTGGACAGCGTGCGCAGCACCACCAGGTGCGGATAGTCGCTGAGCCAGCCGGCGAGCGTCGCCTGCGGGCAGAATTCAATATAGGCTTCGTCGGCGACCACGATGGCTTTATCGCGAGTCATCTCCAGCAGGTCGCGTATCGACTGCGGATCGATGATCTGACCGGTCGGGTTGTTCGGGCTGCAGACAAAGACCACCTTCACGCCGTCCAGCTGCGCCTCGATACCCGGCAGGTCGAGCTGCCAGTCGGCGAGGGTCGGCACGGTGCGGCATTCGACACCGATGGTCTCGGCGCTGACGCTGTACATGCCGTAGGTGGGCGGACAGTAGAGTAGCGCGTCTTTGCCGGGCTCACAGAAAGCGCGGATAAGCAGCTCAATCCCTTCGTCAGCGCCGCGGCTGACCAGCACTTGCTCCGGTTTGACGTCGGCGTAGCGGGCGTAGCTCTCGATGACTGCCTTCGGCTGCGGCTCCGGATAGCGGTTCATCGTTTGCGCGGTAAGCTGGAAAGCCACGGCGGTCGGGAATTCGTTGGCGTTCAGCCAGACGTCGCCTTTGCCGCCCAGGCGGCGAGCGGATTGATACGGGGTCAGCGCACGGACGTTGGCGCGGGCTAAATCTTCAATGCTCATGCTTGCTCCTTCAGGGCGGCAACGCGCAGCGTTACGGCGTTTTTGTGGGCGTCAAGGCGCTCGGCGGCGGCCAGGATCTCAATCGTTGAGGCGAGGGCGGCAAAGCCGTCGCGCGACAGCTCCTGCACGGTCATCCGCTTCTGGAAGTCGGCCAGGCCGAGGCTCGAACAGGTGGCGGTATACCCATAGGTCGGCAGGACGTGGTTGGTGCCCGAGGCGTAATCGCCCGCGGATTCCGGTGACCAGTCGCCGAGGAAAACCGAACCGGCGCTGGTGATGCTGTCCACCAGCTCGCGGGCCTGACGGGTCTGAATGATCAGGTGCTCCGGACCATACTGGTTGGAGATAGCCACGCACTGCGCCAGGTCGCGGGCCACGATGATCCGGCTGGCGGAGAGGGCCACGCGGGCGGTTTCCGCACGCGGCAGGGTGGCCAGCTGGCGTTCGACGGCCTCAGCGACGCGGCTGCCGAGGTCGGCGTCCGGGGTCAGGAGGATCACCTGCGAGTCCGGGCCGTGTTCCGCCTGCGACAGCAGATCGGAGGCGACAAAGTCCGGGGTGGCGCCGCTGTCGGCGATCACCAGCACTTCCGACGGGCCGGCCGGCATGTCGATGGCTGCGCCGTCCAGACGCTGGCTGACCTGACGTTTGGCTTCCGTGACGTAAGCGTTACCCGGGCCAAAGATTTTATCCACCTTCGGCACCGACTCGGTCCCGAGGGCGAGGGCGGCGATAGCCTGGGCGCCGCCGACGTTAAAGATGGTTTTCACGCCACACAGCTGCGCGGCATAGAGGATCTCATCGGCAATCGGCGGCGGCGAGCAGAGCACCACCTGCTGACAGCCGGCGATGCGCGCCGGCGTCGCCAGCATCAGCACCGTGGAGAACAGCGGCGCCGAGCCGCCCGGAATGTACAGCCCGACGGAGGCGATAGGGCGGGTGACCTGCTGGCAGCGCACCCCCGGCAGCGTTTCGACATCCACCGCCTGCAGCTGTTGCGCGTTGTGGAAGGTCTCGATGTTTTTCACCGCCACCGCCATCGCCTGCTTCAGCTCGTCGCTGAGGCGTTCGCCGGCGGCGGCGATCTCCGCCTCGCTCACCTGCAGCGCGGCGACGGTGGTTTTATCAAACTTCGCGCTGTATTCGCGCAGCGCCGCGTCACCGTTGGCTTTGACGTTATCGAGGATCTCCGCCACCGTTTTACTGATGCTGTCGGAGGCGGAAATCGCCGGGCGCGTTAAGAGTTGTTGCTGTTGGTCTGCGCTACAGCCGTTCCAGTCGATGATTGTGTTGAAGCTCATGATTGTTTTCCCCTGTGTGTCCCGTGACCGGCTGGCCGATTACTCCATCATCTTCTCAATCGGCAGCACCAGAATGGAGCTGGCGCCCAGCGCTTTCAGTTTTTCCATGGTCTCCCAGAACAGGGTTTCGCTGCTGACCATGTGCATCGCCACGCGCTGCTTGTCGCCTGCCAGCGGCAGAATAGTCGGACGCTCGGCGCCCGGCAGCAGGGCAACCACTTCTTCCAGGCGTTCGGTCGGAGCGTGCATCATGATGTATTTCGACTCGCGGGCCTGGATCACGCCCTGAATACGGGTCAGCAGGCGGTCAATCAGCTGCTGTTTGGCGTCGGCCATCTCGCCGTCGCGCTGGATCAGGCAGGCTTTGGAGCGGTAAATCACTTCCACTTCGCGCAGGCCGTTGGCTTCCAGGGTGGCGCCAGTGGAGACGAGGTCGCAGATAGCGTCGGCGAGGCCGGCGCGCGGCGCCACTTCCACGGAGCCGTTCAGCAGACAGGATTTAAAGGAGATACCTTTTTGATCGAGGTAGCGCTTCAGCAGGTGCGGGTAAGAGGTGGCGATGCGTTTGCCGTCCAGCGCCGCCGGGCCGTTCCAGGCTTCATCCACCGGGGTCGCCAGCGACAGGCGGCAGCCGCCGAAGTCCAGACGGCGCAGGGTGAAGTAGCGCGGGTCTTCGCCCTGAGCGCGGCGGCTGAGCAGCTCTTCTTCCAGCACGTTTTCGCCGATAATGCCGAGGTCGACAACACCGTCCATCACCAGGCCCGGGATATCGTCATCACGCACGCGCAGAATGTCGATTGGCATATTTTCCGCCAGCGCAATCAGACGCTGGGTGTGCAAATTGACTTTAATGCCGCAGCGGCTGAGTAATTCGCGTGAATCTTCGCTTAAACGGCCTGATTTCTGAATAGCTATGCGTAAACGGGTGTTGTCTAACATTGTTCTTTTCCTCTGAATACCTGTCTGAATCTGTCCGAATTTGGTCCAAAAAAAAGCCCCCGGAAGTGAATCTTCCGGGGGCTCTCTGCGCGTTCATGCACCACTGGAAGATCCAAATGTCTTCCAGCACACATCGCCTGAAAGACTAGTCAGGATGATGGTGATGATGGTGGTGTTTAAATTGAACGCGGTTCATAAAAATTCTCTGTGAATGACTATGCATTTGATGTCCTTTAACCTAAACCACTTCCGCCGCAGAAAGCAAGGGCTTTTTTCTATCATTAATTCATTTCACATTGAGCGAAGAAATTGTCAGTTGCCGCTGGCTGGCGTAGCCTGTAATCAGCACAGCGAAAGAGTCAGGAGCCTGGGATGAAAAAGGTCGCGATAGTCGGTTTGGGATGGCTGGGGATGCCGCTGGCGCTGTCGTTGATGGCGCGAGGCTGGCAGGTCACTGGCAGTAAAACCACGCAGGATGGCGTGGAGGCGGCGCGGATGTGCGGGATTGACAGCTATCCGCTGCGCCTGGAGCCGCAGCTGGTCTGTGATACCGAGGACCTCGACGCGCTGATGAACGTCGATGCGCTGGTGATCACGCTGCCAGCCCGGCGTACCGGGGCGGGAGAAGGGTTTTATCTGCAGGCGGTGCAGGAGATTGTCGATACCGCGCTGGCGCACCATATTCCGCGGATCGTCTTCACCAGTTCCACCTCGGTGTATGGCAACGTCAACGGCACGGTGAAAGAGAACTCCCCGCGTCTGCCGCAAACCGCCAGCGGGCAGGTGCTCAAGGAGCTGGAAGACTGGCTGCACAACCTGCCGGGGACGTCGGTGGATATTTTGCGCCTGGCCGGGCTGGTGGGGCCTTCCCGTCATCCGGGACGTTTTTTTGCCGGTAAGTCGGCGCCGGATGGCCAGCACGTGGTCAATCTGGTGCATTTGCAGGATGTGGTGGCCGCTATCGAACTGCTGTTGCAGGCCCCGAAGGGCGGGCACATCTATAATCTATGTGCGCCCCGCCATCCGGCGCGTGGCCTCTTTTATCCGCAGATGGCCCGTGAGCTGGGGCTGCCGCCGCCGGTGTTCAGCGACAGCCCGGACGGCGGTCAGGGCAAGATTGTGGATGGCAATCGTATCTGCAATGAGCTGGGGTTTGAGTACCAGTACCCCGATCCGCTGGTGATGCCGATGGAGTGATCTGCCAGCGGTGATTCGCATACCGTAAGGGGGTAGCGATGAAACCACTGCTGGATGTCCTCGTGATCCTGGATGCCCTGGAAAAAGAGGGGAGCTTTGCCGCCGCGTCGGCAAAGCTCTTTAAAACGCCCTCGGCGCTGAGCTACACCATTCACCGGCTGGAAAGCGATCTCAATATTCAGTTGCTCGACCGCAGCGGCCACCGTGCGCGCTTTACCCCCACCGGACAAATGCTGCTGGAGAAAGGGCGGGAGGTGCTGCATATCGCCCGCGAACTGGAGATCCGGGCGGTCAAGTTGCAGCAGGGGTGGGAGCACACCCTCCGCCTGGCGGTGGACAGTACTTTTCCCGTAGCGCAGCTCTCGCCGCTGATCGCGGCATTTTATCAACAACAGCCGCTGACCCGGCTGCACTTCAGTTTTAGTCCCTCGCTGTTTGACTGGCGGCCGCTGACCGACGGGCAGGCCGATCTGCTGCTGGGCGCCCTCGGCGAGCCACCGCCGCTGAGCGGCTATGACTCTCTCCCCCTCGGCGAACTGGAGCTGCTGCTGGTGGTTTCCCCGCAGCATCCGCTGGCGCGACATCGTGCTCCGCTGAGCTGGCGGACCCTGCGCCGTTACCGGGCGGTGGCCACCGGCGAGGGCGGGGTGCTGCTCAGCGATCAGGAGACCCTGACGGTGTGTGACGCCGCGGGGCAGCTGGCGCTGCTGCGCATGGGACTGGGCTGGGGCTGCCTGCCGCGCTATCAGGTGCAGGCGCTGCTGGACAGCGGCGAGCTTATCAGCATGGCCGTGAGCGGGCAGTCGCCCCGCCAGCATGCCTGGATCGCCTGGAATGACGCCACCTGCGGTTTGGCCAGCAAGTGGTGGCGGGAAACGCTATTAGCAAATAGTGCTATTTTTACAATTTATCATACGGAAATCGTATAGATATTAGCACGTTAAAAAATACGCTTACGCAATGAACTTCATAACATCTTGTCAACGCCGTTGAATTTGTTGCAAAATATGCGGCCTGAAAACCAGAGACTAGCCGACGCTTTTTTTAAAAGTGTCGGTTATTTTTTTGGTCGAAAGACATATCATTCAATACCAAGAGGCCGGGCTTCGTACCGGATAGATATTTACTAAAAACCGACAGTCGTTGTCGCTGAGGAATAGAAAGAAATGGGGCAATTTTTTGCTTACGCGCTGGCGTTCACCGTAAAAGGGGATAACTATGTCGCATAACGCTACTCCAAATACCTCTCGCGTGGAATTACGTAAAACACTTACGTTAGTTCCGGTTGTAATGATGGGCCTGGCCTATATGCAGCCGATGACGCTGTTCGATACGTTTGGTATCGTCTCTGGTATGACCGACGGTCACGTGCCGACGGCCTACGCCTTTGCGTTAATCGCTATCCTGTTTACTGCCCTGAGCTATGGCAAGCTGGTACGTCGTTACCCTTCTGCCGGCTCGGCGTATACCTATGCTCAGAAATCCATCAGCCCGACCGTTGGTTTTATGGTGGGTTGGTCCTCGCTGCTTGACTACCTGTTCGCGCCGATGATCAACATTCTGCTGGCGAAAATCTATTTTGAAGCGCTCATTCCTTCGATACCCTCGTGGGTGTTTGTTATCGCGCTGGTCGCCTTTATGACCGCCTTTAACCTGCGCAGCATTAAATCCGTGGCCAACTTCAACACCGTGATTGTGGTGCTGCAGGTGGTGCTGATTGCCGTCATTCTCGGCATGGTGATTTATGGCGTGTTTGAAGGCGAAGGCGCCGGTACGCTGGCCAGCAGCCGTCCGTTCTGGTCCGGTGACGCGCACGTGATCCCGATGATTACCGGGGCGACGATCCTGTGCTTCTCGTTTACCGGCTTCGACGGCATCAGCAACCTGTCTGAAGAGACCAAAGATGCAGAGCGCGTCATCCCGCGCGCGATTTTCCTGACCGCGCTGATTGGCGGCCTGATCTTCATCTTTGCCACCTACTTCCTGCAGCTGTACTTCCCGGACATCTCGCGCTTTAAAGATCCGGATGCGTCACAGCCGGAAATTATGCTCTACGTAGCAGGCAAAGCCTTCCAGGTTGGCGCGCTGATCTTCTCCACCATCACCGTGCTGGCTTCCGGTATGGCGGCGCACGCTGGCGTGGCGCGTCTGATGTACGTGATGGGCCGCGACGGCGTATTCCCGAAAAGCTTCTTCGGCTACGTCCACCCGACCTGGCGCACCCCGGCGATGAACATCATCCTGGTCGGCGCTATTGCGCTGCTGGCGATTAACTTCGACCTGGTAATGGCGACGGCGCTGATTAACTTTGGTGCGCTGGTGGCGTTTACCTTCGTTAACCTGTCGGTGATTTCGCAGTTCTGGATCCGTGAGAAACGCAACAAGACGCTGAAAGACCACTTCCAGTATTTGTTCCTGCCGATGTGCGGCGCCCTGACCGTTGGCGCGCTGTGGGTCAACCTGGAAGAGAGCTCGATGATTCTGGGCCTGATCTGGGCCGGTATCGGTCTGGTCTATCTGGCCTGCGTGACCAAAAGCTTCCGCAACCCGGTGCCGCAGTACGAAGATGTGGCCTAAGGCATAGCGTGATGTAAATGAGAAAAGCCGGAGGGAAACCTCCGGCTTTTTTTCGTTTGGCCCGGTGCGATATCTTTTGCCCGGCGGCGGTGGAGACTGTTATCGGTTTACCACGTTCTCAGACTCCGTAGGCCGGGTCAGGCGCAGCCGCCACCCGGCACAAAAGCGGCTCCGCGCCCGCAGTCCTTGCCCGGCGGCGCTGCGCTTGCCGGGCCTACGGTGTTGAGTAACCTTTTGATATGTAAATGTCTTTGTAGGCCGGGTAAGCGAAGCGCCACCCGGCAACATGTTGGGCACGGAGCCTGATGTATTGCCCGGCGGCGGGGAGACTGTTATCGGTTTACCACGTTCTCAGCCCGGGAAAAGCGTTATCACGTGTGGCTTCAGCGCACATTGCGCTCCCGGGTCCGGCGGCGATACACATACTGGGTCTGAACTCCGTAGGCCGGGTAAGCGAAGCGCCACCCGGCAATATGTTGAGCACGGAGCCTGATATATTGCCCGGCAGCGCTGCGCTTGCCGGGCCTACGGTGATGGTTAGCCTTCTGATATATAAATGGTTATGTAGGCCGGGTAAGCGAAGCGCCACCCGGCAGAAACCCGCGTAAAGCGGTAAAACGCGTGTGTGGTTGGGGCAGCCGCAGGGGGCTGCGGCTTGTTTATAGCGGCGGCGGTTCGAAGCAGAGGCTGCGCTCCAGGCACTCGTCGCAGCTCGGCGATCGGCAGACAATCTCCCCCTGCGACTGCAGGCAGCGCTGGCGGTAAAAGAACTTTTTCCAGCGCATATGGTGGACGTTCTGCACCACCAGCTGCGGAAAGCAGTCGCTCATCAGCCGGCCCAGTTCCGCCCGCGAATCGAGTCCCAGATCCTCCCACAGATGGTTAAACGCCAGCGCCACCTCGGCGACGATCTGCGCCATCGGTTCGGCCTCCGGCGCTATCCACTCCGCCAGCCACAGACCCAGCTGCCGACGCTCTTCGTCGCGGGTGGCATTCAGCTCGGTCATCAGCCGACGGCGGCTCAGCGTCGCGCTGTCCAGCGGCGTCGCCACCTCGCCCAGCCGCTGCTGCAGCGACCGCCATGCCGCGGGAGTCAGCCCCATCCGCAGCGGAAAGCAGCCTTTTCCGGCGTGATACAGTCGCCACAGGCGAGTTAACCAGTCGACCGGCGCCATCAGGCGACTCCCTGACGCAGGCGCGATGCCGCCAGGCTCTGGCGCCGCTGCTGCCACCAGGCAGGCAGCACCTCGGCGACCGAACGCCACGCGCCGTCCACCTGCGGCTCAATGCCCTGCAATTCCAGCTGCTGCCATGGTGTATGGCCGATACGCACGCAGAACACCGCTTTCACGTCGGCGAGCAGCGCCAGCAGCGCCGCCAGTCTGGCCTCGTTCTCCTGTGGCTCACACTCCTCTTCGCCGCGGCAATATTTCGGCGTAAAGCGCTCGCCCACCAGCACCATACCGGCGGCCGACAGGCTGTAGATCGAGAAGCGGTCGGCATGGCCAAAATGACAGTCAATGACCTCGCCGTGGCGGGAGGCCACGGCCACCAGACAGGCGTCATCCGCGTCCGACTCCCCCTGCGTAGCGAGGCTGGCATGAAGTTCGGCGCGCTGGTGGAGGATGGGCAGCCAGTCGGGGAGGCTGTCCGGGTCCGGCAGCCGGGTGAACTGCTGGCTGCGATCTTCGCCCAGCATGCCGATGGCGTCGGCACGGCACTGGTGGCAGTGGGTCATCTGCGGCATCTCCTCCCCGCACTGGCTGCGGATCGCGGCGAGCATCCCGGCGTCCGGCTCCGGCTGGCCGTTGAGACCAAAGACCGTGCCGTGCTCCGGTCTGGCAATCAGCGGCATAATATTGTGAATAAACGCGCCACTTTCCCGCAAACGACGGCTGACCTCAGCCATGCCGCCGTCGTTGATCCCCGGGATCAGCACCGAGTTTATCTTGACCAGCACCCCCGCGGCGGTCAGCCTGCGGACCCCTTCAAGCTGGCGGGCAATCAGGATCTCCCCGGCTTCCCGGCCGCGGTAGCGTTCGCCGTCGAGCCACAGCCAGGCATAGATTTGCCCGGCGATATCGGCATTCAGGGTATTGATAGTCACCGTGACGTGATCCACGCCGACCTCCAGCAGGCGATCGACCGCGTCGGGCAGCATCAGCCCGTTGGTCGACAGGCATAATTTGAGGTCCGGAAGCTGGTCGCGGACCAGCTCCAGGGTGCGGAAGGTGCGGGTCATATTGGCCAGCGGATCGCCGGGCCCGGCTATGCCGACCACCGACAGCTGTGGGATGGCCTGGGCCACCTGGCGCACTTTCAACACCGCCTGCTCGGGGGTCAGCAGCGTCGATGACACCCCGGGACGGGATTCATTACTGCAGTCGAATTTACGGTTGCAGTAGTTGCACTGCAGATTGCAGGCCGGGGCGACCGGGAGATGCATTCGGGCGAAACGGTGATGCCCGCTGCGGGAGTAGCAGGGGTGCGCGGCGACCTTGTCGGCCACCCGCGGCACTAACGCGCTGGCGTCCGCCGACTGACAGGCGTTACCGCCGGAAAAAGAAGAGCAGGAAGTCATGGTCGTACCTTCATGGTTGGGCGATACCTTCCTGCTGCAAACGACGTACCAGTGACGAATTTTTTATCTGGCTGAAAAATAAAGCGTTATCCCGCATCCCTGCGGCATAACATTGTCGCTTTCCTGCCGTACTGACGACAATGTCCTGAACCTGACACCGCGGCCTACAGACGCGGCAGGGTGATATCCATGATCTGGATCCGGTAAGCGACCTGGCGCGGCGTCATCCCCAGCAGCCGTGCCGCCTTGGCCTGCACCCAGCCGGCTTTTTCCAGCGCGGCGATCAGTCGCTGGCGTTCGTCCAGGCTGTTGTCCAGCCAGCTGTCTTCCGCTGGCCCGCTGGCAGGCAGGGCTTTGGCGGGACGATCCTGGTGAGTGAAGAGGATCACGTCGCGATCGATCAGGCCACTCTCCGACATCACCGCCGATCGTTCGAGGCAGTTCTCCAGTTCGCGAACGTTACCCGGCCAGCTGTACTCCATCAGCAGGCGGATCGCGCCCTCGCTGATCCGCAGCGTGCGCCCCTGATGCTGGCCGATTTTGCGCACCAGGAAGTGCGCCAGCTCGGCGATGTCCTCCTGACGCTCGCGCAGCGGGGGCAGGGCGATGGGCATCACGTTCAGGCGATAGTAGAGATCCTCGCGGAAATGGCCCAGCCGGACCTCCTCCTCCAGGTGACGGTTGGTGGCGGCGATGATGCGGACATTCACCCGCAGGGTCTCATCGCCGCCGACCCGCTCCATCTCCCCCTCCTGGAGGATACGCAGCAGCTTGGCCTGGAACGAGGCGCTGCTTTCACCAATCTCATCGAGGAACAGGGTGCCGCCATCCGCCAGCTCAAAACGTCCTTTACGCTGACGCACCGCCCCGGTAAAGGCGCCTTTCTCATGGCCGAACAGTTCGCTTTCCAGCAGGGTGTCCGGCAGCGCCGCGCAGTTAAATTTGACGAAGGCGGCGCCAGCCCGCGGCGAATGGTGATGGATGGCATTGGCGATCAGCTCTTTCCCGGTGCCGCTTTCGCCGCGCACCAGCACGGTGGTGTCCCAGCGCGAAACCTGACGGATCACCTCCACGATCTGGCGCATCGCCGGGCTCTTGCCGACCATATTGTCAAGGCCCACCCCGCGCGACGACGAGCAGGCCGGCGGCCGTTCCACCTTCGGCGGCTGGCGGCTCGACAGGGCGGGTGAGGCCGGGAGGATCATCAGCCGGATGGTCTGGGCGACGAGGTTGGCAACGGTTTCGAGAAAACGGGTGCAGGCCGGCAGCCGTTCTTCCTGGCGCGCCATCGGCTGGGCCGCCAGCACCCCTATTGGCCGGGCGTTGGGCCCCATCAACGGTACGGCGATAAACGGCAGATCGTAATCGTAGAGGCTCAGGCGGTCGAGAAAACGCTGATCGTCGGCGACCCGGGGCAGCACCAGCGACTGCCCCTGGGCCAGCACGGTCCCCACCAGTCCCTCACCGGGGCGATAGCGGATCTGCGTGCTGCCGGGGAGGGGCTGTTGCCCGGTTTGCTGCAGCGCTTCGATACTGAGGATCTCCTGCTCGCTGTCGTACAGGCAGATCATCCCGTGCTGCATAAAAGCATCGTTGTGCAATACGCTGAGCACCTCCTGCAACGTTTTGCTGGCCTCGGTGGCCCGGCTCAGCACCACGCTTATCCGCTGCATGGCGGTGAACTGCTGAGAGAGATCGAAGCGTCTGACGGTGGTGTCCGGGTCGGATTCAGGGATCATGCTTCACCTCCGGTCAGGGTGTTAAACAGCGGGAAACGCAGGGTCAGGCAGGTGCCGCCCTGCGGTCGGGAAGCCAGCTCAATAGCCCCGCGATGATGCGCCACCAGGGTCTGGATCAGCCGCAGCTCCATGCCTTTGCCCGGCGAGTTCAGCGCGTCGGGGGAATGGGCGTAGCGCACCTGCAGCAGCGGCACGTTGTCAGTCAGGTACAGCGACAGCCAGCCGTCGTTCTCCTCGGCATAGAGCTGCATCGCCAGCGGCACGGAGGGGAGTTCGGCGGCGAGGGCCAGGGTGCGGTCGAGCCACAGGCTTAAGCACGCCAGCAGCGGGGTGCGCTGGCCAAAGCCGATCAGATGCGGTGAGGCCATGTCGACCTGCAGCCCGTCGGGATCGAAGCGGGTACGGTAGAGGGCGCACAGATCGTCGAAAAAGGGCTGCAGCGGCCAGACGGCGGGGTTTTCGAGATCCAGCGAGGGGCGACAACGCTGGAGCCGCGCCATCGCCTCTTCCCCTTCACGCCAGGCGGCCTCCAGCGCCACATTCCCGCTTCCCTCGCCGTTCAGCCGACGGGCTGCCGCCAGCATGTTAATCGGGCAGTTCAGCTGGATCAGCGCGGCGTCCAGCGACTCGCGGATCGCCGCCAGCAGCTTGCCGGCGGTCATTTGCTGCTTCAGCCGGTCAAGGCGCCCTTGCTCCTGCTGCTGACGCTGCTGGGTACAGTCGGCGATCACCACCAGGGTACGCGCCAGCGCGCTGTCGATAAAGTAGCGGCTGGCCTCTTCACTGACGCCGGGCAACGGCCAGCAGGTCACCGACAGCCAGCGCGCGGCCCCGCGCAGCGCCACCGGCAGGGTCGCCTCCACGCCGGGTGTCATCCGACCTGGGGAGACCTGCAGCTCGGTGAGCAGCTCCCGGCCGCCGCAGTCAGCGCAGAAGGTTTTATAGGCGAGGTTGTCCATCACCACCCGATCCTGCTCGTCCACCACCACCACGGCGGCGGGGATATTATTCAGCACCGCCTCCATCAGGGTCATATGGTTGCGCAGCCGCTGTTCGAGGGTGTAGCTGACGCTGATATCCCGCTGCATCGCCAGATAATGCTCCAGTTCCCCCTGCGGGCTAAGCACCGGGGTGATGTCAATCTCCACCAGGTACAGGCCGCCGTCCCGACGCTGATTAATCAGCTGACCGCGCCAGGGCTGACGCTGGAGCAGGGTATGCCACATCTCCTGATAGATCTCGCGCGGCGTCTGGCTGCTGGCCAGCAGGCGCGGGTTCTGGTTTAACAATTGCGCCAGCGAATAGCCGGTCTGGCGGCAAAACGCCGGGTTGGCGTAAATGATCCTGGCGCTGGCATCGGTGAGGGAGATGGCCACCGAGGCCTGTTCCACCATGGTAAAAAACAGCCCCGGATGTTGTTGAATCAGCGCGCCGGCGATGGCCTCCGGCGCGGCGTTATCGAGCATCATATTCAGGGTCATCGCAAACTCCTGTGTCGCAGTTATGACAAATTGTCCGACACCGTGCGCGGAACGCGGCGGGGTAAGCCGAACCCGGATAACCATGCAAAGTGTGCGCCCTTATCGGAACGACCACGCGAAACATTGATCCGACAGGGGGAAAATTCACGGATTTTTACCTTTCGCCCCGCCGGGGGCGCCTTTGGCGCGCGGCATTGTGAGGCGAAGCGATCCTGATGGGGCAGGGATGGGCCGTCGCGGTGCAGGGCAACCTGGCACAGCCTTCGCAATACCTCTGTCGTCATTCCTTTTTTCAACACCATTCCGACAGGAGCGTACTATGGCGAACATTGGCATTTTCTTTGGTACCGATACCGGTAAAACCCGCAAGATCGCGAAACTGATCCACAAGCAGCTGGGGGAGGCCGCCGCCGCCCCGGTCAATATCAACCGCGCCACGCTGGCGGACCTGCTGGCCTACCCGGCCCTGCTGCTGGGGACGCCGACGCTGGGCGACGGCCAGCTGCCGGGCCTTGAGGCCGGGGGCGAGAGCGAGTCGTGGGCCGAGTTTATCCGCAACCTCGGCGACGTCAGCCTGCAGGGAAAAACGGTGGCGCTGTTTGGTCTCGGCGATCAGCGTGGCTATCCGGATAACTTCGCCAGCGGGCTGCGGCCGCTGTACGACGCCCTGCGCGCCCGCGGGGCGTCGATGATCGGCAGCTGGCCGAACGAGGGATATGAGTTCAGCGCCTCATCGGCGCTGGAGGGGGATCGCTTTGTCGGGCTGGTGCTGGACCAGGATAACCAGTTCGACGAGACCGACGCGCGTCTGGCGACCTGGCTTGAGGAGATTAAACCGCATCTGCTGTAGGCGATGGCGGGTAGCCTGTCGGCTACCCGCACAGCCCCGGCTGGCGCGCTAACATCTCGGCCAGCCACTGGCGCTGGTGGCGTCGCTGGCTCTGTTGACTGAGGTAATCGTGGGCGCTTTCCAGCGCCTGCTCAGGCGTCATCGGCGCGGCAGGGCGAATGGCCTCACACCAGATCAGATGCCAGCCGAGCTCACTGGCCACCGGCGCGCTCAGCGCATTTTCCTCCAGCGCAAACAGCGCCTCCTCCAGCTGCGGATAGAGCAACCCCCGGCCGATCCAGCCCAGCAGTCCGCCGTCCAGCGCGCTCGGGCAGTGGGAGTGTCGCTGGGCCAGCGACGCAAACGCCTCACGAGAGGCTTCGATTTGCCCATGAAGCTCCCGTATGCGCGAGTAAATCGCCTGGTCGTCGCCATCGACGGTGAGCAGCAGATGGCGGGTCAGGCGCTGTTCCGGGCGCATAAACTGCGCCTGATGCTGCAGATACCAGGCCTGCACCGTGGCGGGATCCGGCCGCGGCGCCTGGCTGGCAATCCCGGCGAAGGCGGTTTCCAGCCGGGCGTGGTGCAGGACGATCGCCGCCCGTTCCGCTGGCGTAAATCCTCCCTCATCCAGCCAGGTGCCCAGCGAAGTGGCGAGGCCCTCCAGCAGCGCGGCGGGGATCGCCTCCGGCGCAATTTGGGCGACGATGAGCTGCTCCATCTGGGCCTGGCGCTGCCAGGCCGCCTCGAAGGCCTGCCGGTCGACCGCGTCGATGGCCGCCGGCTCGCAGTTCCAGCGGCTCTGCGCCAGCCGCTGCCGGCCAAATCGTTGCCATGGCTCCATTATTCTTCCTCCTCTGCCAGCGCCAGCGCGCTTACCGGGACCTGGAACCAGCGGCCGCCGAAGTCGACGATATAGCCGTCGCCATGCTCGCCCCGGTCGGTGGCTTCGATGCGCCCCAACTGCCCGACGCTGACCACCATCTCGCCCTGCATCGCCAGCGCCGTCTGACAGATTACGCTATCGCCATACTGCAGATTGCCGGCCAGCCAGGGTCGATCGCCGGCAATCAGCTCCTGTTCGCGGCAGCCGACCACCCGGTCGCAGTCCGGGAAGTGGATCTGGTAGATGATCTGGTCCTGCAAGAATACCCCCCAGTCGCGGACATAGCCGATGCTGCCCCGGCGCACCAGCAGGGCGCCGGACGGCAGGCCCGCATAGGTGCCATCGTTACGGATGGCGCGCACGACGCGGACCGCTTCGCTAAAGGTAAATTGGGGTCTCATGGCGTGTTCTCCTCGAACTGTTGCTGATAACTCTCCGCCAGCAGTCGGCGCGCCAGCAGCCAGTGCGCTCGCGGGTTCTCCTCCAGCTGGTTGAGCAGAGGCACTTCCGCCTTCAGCTTGCGGTGAAAGGTGGCCAGCACCGGCAGGCTGCAGTGGGCCAGGCGCTCGGGCTGGTAGGGAACGGCGAAAAACTGAAAGAACGCATCGGCGGAGCGCAGGTCGCCCACGCCGGGGATCTGATAAAACCACTCCATACTCACCCCCTGGCCTGCAGCGTTTCGGCGCCGCAAAGCGCGTGGTAGATTGCCGCCAGCTCATCATCCCGCGGGCTGCGTTTGCCGTTTTCGGCAAAGCGACGGAGCGCTGGCAGCAGCTGGTCAATTTGCGCTGACGTCAGGTGATAGCCCATTCGATCGAAGACGCCGTTAACCGCCTGGCGACCGGAGTGTTTGCCCAGCACCAGCCGATAGCCGCGGCCCAGCAGGGCGGGGTCGATCGCCTGATAGCTCTCGCTGTCGCGCAGCAGTGCCGCAACATGCACGCCGGATTCGTGGGTAAAAACCAGCTCGCCCACCAGCGGCTGCTGGGGATCCACCGGGCGGCGGGTGGCAAGGGCCACCTGCTCGCACAGCGCCGGCAGGGCGGTGAAACGCACGCCGGTCTCGACGCCCAGGCAGCGCTCCAGCCCGAGCGCCACGGTTTCCAGCGCCGCATTGCCCGCGCGTTCGCCCAGGCCCAGCACGGTGGTGTTGACGCTGGTGGCCCCGGCGCGCACCGCCGCCAGGGTGTTGGCGGTGGCCAGACCCAGATCGTTATGGGCGTGCATTTCGAGTTCGCCGGGCCAGACGCGGCGCAGGGCGGTGATCTGCGCCGCGGTGGTGAACGGGTCGAGGATACCGACGGTATCGGCATAGCGCAGACGGGTGGCTCCCGCCTCCCGGGCCAGGCGGGCAATGTCCTGCAGCGTCGCGTCGCTGGCTCGCGAGGCGTCCTCACAGCCAATGCAGACCTTCAGGCCAAGGGTGTGGGCGAGGTGGATCAGGGCCGCCAGCCGCTCCAGCAACAGCGGTAAGCCTTCGCGCAGTTTGTACTGTCGCAGCTTGTCGGAGGCGGGGATGGAGATATCCACCCAGTTCATGCCCAGGTCGGCGCTCTGGCGAATTTCTCCCGCCTGCATCCGGCACCAGGTCATCAGCGTGGCGCCCGGGAGCTGTCGGCGCACCTGCCGGATGCGGGCGCACTCCTCCTCGCCCATCGCCGGGGTGCCGACCTCCATGGCCTCGATCCCCGCCGCGTACAGCGCCTCGGCGATGGCGATCTTTTCGCTGGCCTGAAAGGCCACGCCGGGGCTCTGTTCACCATCGCGCAGGGTGGTGTCGTTAATCAGTACGCGTCCCATCATTGTCTCCCCCGCCTTAGCCGTAGACCGGCGTGAAGGCGCCATCCTGCAGGTGCGGCTGACCCTGTCGCCAGTAGGGCGACAGAGCGCGCAGCCGGTCGATAACCGACGGCAGGGTGGCGATGACATAGTCGATCTCTTTTTCCCGGGTATAGCGTGAGAGGGAGAAGCGGATGGTGCCGTGGGCCGCGGTGTAGGGGATATTCATCGCCCGCATGACGTGCGACGGCTCCAGCGAGCCGGAGGTGCAGGCGCTGCCGCTGGAGGCGGCGATCCCGGCCTGATTCATCAGCAGCAGGATTGCCTCACCCTCGATACACTCGAAGGCCAGATTGAGGGTACCGGGCACCCGCGGCTGGCTGCCGCCCATCACCGTCACCGCCGGGATAGTGGCCTGGAGATGCTGTTCAAGACGATCGCGCAGCTGGCTAATCTGCGCCATGCCCGGCAGATGAACCTGCGCCAGCTCGCTGGCAGCGCCCATTCCGACAATGCCGCTGATATTTTCCGTACCGGCCCGCCGGCCATGCGCCTGGTGGCCGCCGCGCAGCAGCGGGCGAAAACGCGTTCCCCGTCGTAGCCAGAGGCAGCCCACTCCTTTGGGGCCGTGGAATTTATGCGCCGAGCAGGAGAGCATATCGATCCGCGTCTGGCTGAGCGCCATCGGGATTTTGCCCACCACCTGCACCGCGTCGCAGTGAAACAGCGCGCCCTGCTCATGAGCCAGCTCCGCCAGTTCGGGCACCGGGAACATGACGCCGGTTTCGTTATTGGCCCACATGATGCTGACCAGCGCCACGCGTGGGCTAAGCGCCGCCCGAAACTGCACCATATCCAGGGCGCCCTGCTGATCCACGGCGATACGGTGGATCAGGTATCCCTGGCGCTCCAGCTGCTCACACACCGCCAGAGTGGCGGGATGTTCGACCGCGCTGGTGATGATCTCGCGCCGCTCCGGCATCAGGGCCACGGCCGAGGCGATGGCGGTGGTGGTGGCCTCGGTGGCGCAGGAGGTAAAGATGATCTCGCTGGGGTAGTCGGCCCCGAGCAGGGTGGCCACCTGCTGGTGCGCCCGTTCAAGGGCCGCCTGCGCCGGCAGACCAAAATCGTGTATCGACGAAGGGTTGCCGTAAAAGTCGGTTAAAAAGGGCATCATCGCGTCGAGAACCATCGGGTCGAGACGGGTGGTGGCGTTGTTATCAAGATAAACAGGTTTCATCGTATCCCCCTTGGGTTAGTTAACCGCGGCCGGGGCCGCCACCACGTCCATGTAACTTCCGGTGCGCTCCATCAGCTTTTGCTGCAGCCAGGCGAGGGTCATGTCGGTCATCATGCAGCCGCTGCAGCTGCCGGAGAGGCTGACGGTCACCTGACGCGGGGTGACGTTGAGCAACGTCATGTCGCCGCCGTCGGCCTGAATGTGCGGGCGCAGTTCGTTGATGGTATCGACCACGCTTTGCCAGTGCGCATCGTGGGCCGTCTCCACCGGCAGGGGGGCCGGAGGCTGTTGGGCGAGGATCGCCGCCAGCGCCAGCTCAATTTTTTCATGGCAGGCGGTGCAGCCGCCGCCGGCTTTGGTGTAGTTGATCACTTCCTCGAGGGTGGTCAGGCCGTTGTTCACCACGGCCCGGCGAATATGTCCTTCGTCGACGCCGAAGCATTTACAGATCAGTTTGCCCTCCTCATGCTCCTCCTCAAGGCTTTCGCCGCGAAAATGGGCGATGGCCGCGCGCAGTGCTTCCTGGCCCATCACCGAGCAGTGCATTTTTTCCGGCGGCAGACCGTCGAGGTAGTCGGCGATCTGCTGGTTGGTGATCTGCCCGGCTTCGGTCAGGGTGTGGCCGATAATCAGCTCCGTCAGCGCGGAAGAGGAGGCGATGGCGCTGCCGCAGCCGAAGGTCTGGAAGCCCGCCTCCTCGATGATCTCGGTCTGCGGATCAACCCGCAGCATCAGGCGCAGCGCATCGCCGCAGCTTAATGAACCCACATCGCCCACCGCGTTGGCGTTGTCGACCACGCGCGCGTTGCGGGGATGAAAAAAATGGTCTTTCACTTTCTCGGAGTAGTTCCACATGCTGTCAGCTCCAGGGATGATGACGAAAACGCCGGGGCGCGGTACACCGCAGACTGGCGGTGGTACTGACCCCCAAGCAATTGCGATACCAACGCATAAAAACCTTATTTGTTAATGACCTGGCGGGTTAAGCGCCCCCGACAGGGCCGACACTGTTGTGGCGTTTTGTGGGCTTTGTCACATAAACGACAGGATCAGGGGAGCGGGTCGGGCTCCTCCCGCCACGCCGGCTCCTCCAGCAGGCGGTTAAAGCGCTGCGGATCGCGTTGCCGCGCGCTGCGGCGCTGCGCTTTTTCATACCAGGAGAGTTGGATCTCCTGCAGCAAGCCGAGGATGGTGGTCTGGTCGGGGACGCGTTCGGCGCGGACGCCCACCTGCAGCAGCTGGCGAAAAACCGCCTCGCCAATCGCCACGCAGAACAGGGTGACGCAATCCTCAAGGGCATGGATGCGCTCGGCTATCTTCTCGGTCTGGTGACCGCTGGCGACCGGGAACTCCACCACCCGCAGCAGGGTGACCCGGTCGGCTTTGACGCCGTAGACCACCAGCCGCGGCGTGGCGCCGAAATGCTGATCGACGTGGCGGTAATCGGAGCTGGCGAAGGCGACTTTCATCGACCACTCGTCGGCGTGGACCATATCAAACTGACGGTTAATGGGCGGCATAAGCGTCTCCTGAAGCCGGCTGGGGATCGGCGCCCTGACGAAGCGGCGAGCGGTAGAGGGCGGTGTGGTGATGGCGGTCGCGCAGCAGATTGGCCAGCTCAAACAGCGTATCTCGCATGCCGGCGTACCCCTGGCGGACCCGACGAAACTCACCGAGCCGGTCGAAGAGGGGAAAACCGACGCGGATCAGCGGCAGGGCAAACTGCTCCGCCAGATCGCGGGCGTGAGAGTTAGCCACCAGCAGATCGGCGGGTTGGTGGCTCAGCAACTGCTGCAGATCCTCAAGATCCCCCGGCACGACTTGCTCGACCGGCAGCTGGCGCAGGCTGGGGTGGCTGGTGGGGGCGACCAGCGGGCCGGGCTGCATCCCCTGGCTGCGGGCGAAATCACACCACGCCGCCAGCAGGTCGCCCTCCGCCGCCATCGCCATGCGCTGGCCCTGAAGCCACATATGGCAGTCGATCATCGCATCCTGCAGCTGGCCGCGCTGGCGCTCAATCCAGGCCGGTACGCGGCGTCCGGACATCTTCGCCAGCTGATGGATAAAGGTATCGCAGTGGTCGAGGGTCATCAGGTGCGGCAGGGCGATCACGTCGCCGCGGCTGCGCTGGGTCAGGAGCGATGCCGCCCGCTGGAGCGACACGCCAATGGCGAAACTGCCCAGACTCTGGCCCATCTGTGCAATCTGGCGCAGCGAGGCGCCGCCCTGGGTCAGGGGCGTAAAATCCCCTTCACCGAGGTGGCCATCCATTGACTGCGAGAGGTCCGGCAGGATCACCGGCTGCAGGCCAAAGGCCTCCACGCAGCGGCTCAGCCATTCGATATCCCCTGGCGAACAGAGGTGGCTGACCAGCAGGTTGACCCGCCGGGGCCGCTGCCCTGGACGCGGCGTCGGCGCGACCCACTGCTCGATCACGCTCTCGATCACCGCGCTGTAGCCGTTTTCCATAGAGCCAAAAAAATCCGGGGTATTGACGGTGAGGATCGCCACGCCGTTATGGCGCGGATGCGCCTCGCGAAACTGGCGCACCACCCGGGCGATATCGCTGCCCTGCGCTTCCGCCAGACCGGTGCTGAGCAGCACGATAGCCTGCGGGCTGTGGCGCTGGCAGAGGGTGTCGAGCGCGGTGAAGATATTGCCGTCGGCCCCCATGATCGTGGCGGTCGGGTCCATGGCCGTCGACTGCAGCGGCACCGGGTCATGGAAATGCTGAATAAAGAAAACTTTGGCGAAGGCGCTGCAGCCCTGGGCGCCGTGGACCAGCGGGATGGCCTGGGCCAGCCCGAGGCTGGCGAGGATTGCCCCGAGCGGTTGCCCGGTTTTAATTGGGCTCACCGCCAGCGGTTTTTCACTGCGGATAATATCTGCCATGGTGTTCTCCTAGCGCCACGGGGCGCGGGCATGCGTTTGCGGCCAGACGGGGCTGGCGAGGGTCAGACAGAGCTGGCGGGCGAGGGTGATGATGCCCTGGTAGCCGGCGTAGGCGTGCTCGCGCTCCTGATTGATATCGAGAAACGGCAGCCGGGCTTTCCAGGCGGTGTACATATTGCGTCCGCCGGCGATCATCAGGTCGGCCTGATAGCGGTACACCACGTCGAGCAGGGTGCGGGCATTGCCCTCCTCAAGCATCACCGCCTCGTCGCCCATCAGCTCACGGATCCGCTGTTTGTCCTCCTCGGTGGATTTCCGCGTGCCGGTGGCGACCACGGTCATGCCGAGATCCTGCAGAGCCGATACCACCGACCAGGATTTCACGCCGCCGGTATAGAGCAGCACTTTGCGCCCGCGGAGCTGCTCGCGCCACGGCGCCAGGGCTTGCTCCGCCGCCTGCTCTTCGCGGGCGATCAGCGCGTCGGTGCGGCGGCGCAGGTCGTCATCCCCCAGCAGCGTCGCCAGCTGGCGCAAGGCGTCGGAAGTAGCGCGGATCCCGTAGAAGCTGCCTTCAAACCACGGCGTGCCGTAGCGCAGCTCCAGCCCCCGGGCGACGTTGATCAGCGCGCGCGAGCAGACCAGCATATTGGCCTGCGCCCGGTGCAGGGTCTGGATCTCGGCAAAGCGGCCGTCGCCGGAGAGGCTGCCGAGGACGCGGATCCCCAGCTCATCCAGCAGCGGCTGGACCTGCCAGAACTCGCCGGCGATATTGAATTCGCCAATCAGGCCGATATCGTGGCGCTGGGCCGGGGCAAAGGGCGTGTTGTCCGGCCACGGGGCGGGTTCGCGCTGGCCAATCACCTGCCTGAGCATCACGTCGCCCGCCATTCGGTTGCCAAGGTTTTTACTGCCGTAGAAACCGGCGGCGTCAATGGCGATGACCGGGACGCCGGTGGCGGTTTGCGCGGCCTGGCAGACGGCCTCCAGGTCATCCCCCTCCATCGCCGGTACGCAGGTGTTGTAGATAAAGACCGCCGCCGGATGATAGCGGTCGACGATGTGACGCACGGCGTGGAACAGGCGGCGTTCACCGCGGCCCATAATCACATCCTGTTCGTTAAGATCGGTGGTAAAGCCGAGCCGGTTGAGGGCCGGGCCGGCGCTGACGCTGCCGCGGTTATCCCACGAGCTGCCCGCGCAGCCGATGGGGCCGTGCACCAGGTGCGCGACGTCGGCGATGGGCAGGAGCGTTATCTGCGCGCCGTCGAAGGCGCAGCCGCCGGCGGTAGCGCCGGGCTTAGGGGCGCTGCAGCCGGATTTTTGCTTCTGGTTGTGCTCGCAGGCGGGTTCGTCCAGCAGCGCCAGAATTTCCTTTCCCTTCATAGTGACCTCGTTGACGGTGGGAGACCGGAGAGGTGATGCAATTCGCGCTCCAGGGGGAGGGGGATTGATTTTTAAGGAAAAAGGGTTGTGGGTTTTGCGACAAAGGCAACAATCGGACAGGGGGAAGGCAAATGTTGCCTCGTGCCGCTATTCAGAGCCAGGCCAGGCATTCGTTCATGGTGGGAAAGGTCGATAAGGTGGAATATTCCGTTCACCGACCTTCCTCTCTATTTCATCGCACCCTCTGCGGGTGAACGGCATGGGGGGCGTT
>NZ_PIOG01000049.1:0-34482 GCF_002810545.1 Klebsiella sp. A-Nf5
GGCAATATACCCGGCACCGTGCCGCGTTTGTGCCGGATGGCGGCTCGCGCCTTATCCGGCCTACGTTATTTGGCGCCGGGTTCGTCCCCTTTGTAGGCCCGGCAAGCGTAGCGCCGCCGGGCAATCAGGCTGAGTGCCGGTGTTTGTGGCGGATGGTGGCTGACGCCTTATCCGGCCTACGGAACCGCGCTGAACGGTAGCCCGGCTAAGGCGGTTACGCCGCGAACCGGGGATTTAACGTCAGATATCACTCCGGCAGCGTCCAGTCGCCGTCACCCAGCGCGCGCTGCATAATCAACGTATCCCGCCAGTCGCCCATCTTGTAGCCCACGCTGCGCAGTTGACCCGCCACGGTAAAACCAAACTTTTTATGGATCGCCAGCGAACCAGCATTGTTATGGCCATCACCGATGATCGCCAGCATCTGCCGCCACGGGCCTTTCTCACATTCGGCGATCAGCCGCGACAGCAGCGCGCTGCCGATACCGCGCCCGCCCATTCCCGATTCAACGTAGATCGATTCCTCAAGCGTGTAGCGGTAGGCCGGACGGGGCCGATAGAAGGTGGCGTAGCAGTAGCCGACGATGGCGCCGCGCCACAGCGCCACCAGCCAGGGCAGCCCGTTATCGCGGACGGTTTTGATCCGTTTACGCATTTCGTCAACGGTAGGGGGGATCTCTTCAAAGGAAGCGCGGCCATTGAGCACGTGCCAGACATACAGCGCGGCGATGGCGTGCGCATCGTCGGGCAGCGCTTCACGAATTTCTAAATCACTGTCGAGTAACGGGGCCTCTGCGGGCATGGCGGCGCTCCTGAATCTGCCGGAGAGACATTCTCCGGCGTGCAGCGTAATACAGAAGCGCCAAGGCTGAATAGTCCTGGTTTTGTTCTGACCCCAAAAAGTTGACAAGATTAACCCAGGCAATGTATCGACCAACGACAACCGGTCAGCTGTGTAACGGCAAAGTGCCGAGCACGATCGCGCCTGCCAGCATGCACATAACGGTTCCTGCTGCCCACTTCAGGCTTGCGCGCTGATTCAACCCGTAATCAAGATCGAGAATGCCGACAAGAAGGTACGTTGACGCAACGAGTGGGCTGAGTAGATGAACGGGTTGTCCAATCAGCGAAGCAACGGCCATCTGCATGGGTGAAATCCCATAACTGGCCGCGGTCTGGGCAAGAATAGGCAAAACGCCAAAGTAGAAGGCATCGTTTGTCATGAAGAAGGTAAACGGCATACTGATAAGCGCGGTGATAACGCCGAGCCAGGGGCCTGCTGAGGCAGGTAGTGACTCTACGAGACTGTTGGACATGGCATCCACCATACCTGTACCTGACAAAATGCCGGTAAAAATCCCTGCTGCAAAAATAAGAGCAACAATGGCAAGCACGTTCTCTGCATGTTTGGCAAGGATCTCCTTCTGGCGTTTCAGGTTGGGGAAGTTCACCAGCATCGCCAGCGCAAAGGCGATCATGAAAAGTGTCGCCATAGGCAGAATGCCCAGAACTAACATCACTAACAAAGCAGTGGTCAGAGCGGAGTTGAAGAGATAACGGTAACTGGTGACTGAAGTACGCTTCCCGGTATCTTCACTGAGATCAATGTCGATGACGCCAAGCCGGCGCCGTTCGCGCAGGCCAAAAAAAACAGCAACCAGTACCACCCAGGCAAGACCGCAGAGCATAACGGGCAGGAGCAGCATAAAGAGTTCGCCGACGTCGACTTTCATGGCGCTGGCGGCGCGCGCCGTGGGTCCCCCCCAGGGAAGCATGTTCATCACGCCGATCGAAAGCAGCAGCACGGTTGCCATGTACTGAAGCTTTATTCCCAGACGGCGATATAGCGGAAGCAAAGCGGCGGTACAGATCAGGTAAGTCGTGGCACCATCGCCGTCCAGCGCTACGCTAATACCCAGAATCGCCGTGCCTACCAAAACCTTAAGCGGATCGCCTTTTACGATACGAACAATGAGACGGATAAAAGGGTCGAACATCCCGGCGTCGGTCATGACACAGAAATAGAGGATGGCAAAGGTCAACATGACACCCGTCGGGGCAAGTAGCTTAACGCCGTCCATCATCATTTTGCCCAGCTCAGCGTGGAAGCCGGCCACGAGGGCAAAAAACAGCGGCACGAGGATTAACGCGAGCAGGGCTGACAGTCTGCGAGTCATGATCAGAAACATGAACACGCCGATCATGAGGTAGCTTAGTATTGTCATCATTGCACCTTCTTGGTTATTGATATTATTCTGTCAGACAGAACGTTGTTTTGTTATTTTGATGTTAACTCTTGCGGTGAACAGAGGAGGACGTCAAGAAAGGATGTGAATGAGATGTAAAATAATTGAGCTGGATCGAAGTTTTGTTGAAAAGCGATCATGACTTGATCGCTACGCTCAGATTTTCTGCCGTGAGAAAACACCCTGCCGCCAGAGGCAATGAATAACATTATCGCGCCCAGTCAACATTACCGCCTCCGACAAAATTTTCAGGCATTATTCTGAAAATAAAGCTTTTTTATTCCGATTTTAGCGAAAAATTTGCGCATGATTATCCGCTCCCGATAAAAAATAATGCATCCAGTGGTTAACCGCTCAGAAATGATCCCCGCGCACAGCAACGAATGTGATTTAGATCTCAGTAATAAATCGAGGCGTTAAGCGCTGATTGACTCTTGTTCAAATTACAACAAAATTATAACAGAACATCGTTTCGTCAGAGAGAACACGTGAGTGTGGTGAGAGTTCACCTGACTATATCGGAGCAGAGCCAATGAGCCAGAGCAATATCGACATTCTTATCAGTGAAGTGGGGCCGCGAGACGGGCTGCAGAGCGTTTCTGCCGTCATGCCGACAGCGCTGAAAAAGCAGTGGGTCAGTGATTTAGCCTCAGCGGGATTGAGGGAAATTGAGGTGGGTTCTTTTGTTTCACAGAAGCTGCTGCCCCAGATGGCCGATACGGGGGAGATTGTAAAGTATGCGCGTACGCTACCGAATCTGTTTGTCACTGCGCTGGTACCAAATCTGCGTGGGGCAGAGGCCGCATTCGCCTCAGGAGTACAGAAAGTCACTATCCCGGTGTCAGTCAGCGAACCTCATTCGCTGGCAAACGTGAATAAAACCCATGACCAGATTTTTGCCGAGGTGGCCAAAATCGTCTCATTTCGCAATGAG
Organism: Klebsiella sp. A-Nf5; assembly: GCF_002810545.1. Taxonomy (NCBI): domain Bacteria; kingdom Pseudomonadati; phylum Pseudomonadota; class Gammaproteobacteria; order Enterobacterales; family Enterobacteriaceae; genus Klebsiella; species Klebsiella sp. A-Nf5. The sequence continues at coordinate 3,181 of NZ_PIOG01000049.1, forward strand.
AACCACCCCGGGGTTGAGATCGAAGCAGGTCTCTCGACGGTATTCGGCTGCACTATTCAGGGCGTCGTTCACGACGACAACGTTATTCGCATTGCCAGCATGATGGCTGAGCTGGGCGTTGATGAGGTTGGCCTGGCTGACACGGTAGGTTACGGCACGCCGCTTCAGGTACAGCGCCTGTTCCGCAGGCTGAAAGCAGAAGTCGGTGAGCTGGCCGGCAGCGCTCATTTTCACAATACCCGAGGCCAGGGGTTGGCGAACGTTCTTGCGGCTCTGGAGGCCGGTGTAACGACCTTTGACGCCTCGCTCGGCGGGATAGGTGGATGCCCATACGCGCCCGGCGCATCGGGCAATATTGTGACAGAAGATCTCGTCTATCTGCTCGAATCAATGGGGCTGCGTACCGGCGTCGATATAGACAGGTTGCTCACTGCGCGTGAAACGCTCAAACGAGGAGTACCCGGAGAGCCGCTCTACGGTTTTATTCCCGATGCCGGAGTTGGGAAAAATTTTCACTATGCAGGGAGAAAATAATGTCCGATCAGAATCAGAAAAAACTGCCGCTGGAAGGCATCCGCGTCATTGAATTTGTCCACATGGTGATGGGGCCGACCTGTGGCCTGCTGCTGGCCGATCTTGGCGCAGAAGTGATAAAAATTGAACCGGTCCCTCAGGGAGACAATACCCGACGACTGACGGGGTCGGGCGCGGGCTACTGGATGACCTATAATCGCAACAAGAAAAGTCTGGCTGTCGATATTAAATCGGCAGAAGGTCAGGAAGCGGTTAAAAAGCTGATTGCTACAGCCGATGTGTTTACTGAAAATTTCCGCCCTGGCGCTATGGATAAAATAGGTTTCGGCTACGAGGCCGTCAAAGCCATTAAGCCCGACATCATCTACAGCTCGATGAAAGGCTTTCTGCCGGGTCCGTATGAGAACCGGACGGCGCTGGATGAAGTGGTGCAGATGATGACCGGACTGGCCTATATGACGGGGCCGGAGGGACGTCCGCTGCGGGCGGGCGCTTCAGTCAATGATGTGATGGGCGGGATGTTCAGCGCAATCACAGTGCTGGCTGCTCTGCTACAGCGCGGCCAGAACGGACAGGGGCAGTTTGTGCAGACGGGGCTCTATGAGAACTCAGCCTTCCTGGTCGCCCAGCACATGATGCAGAAAGCCGTAACGGGAAAATCAGCCGCGCCGATGCCCACCCGGCTGTCTGCCTGGGCCGTCTATGACGTATTTACCACCCGCGAAAATGAGCAGGTGTTCATTGGCGTGGTGAGCGATACGCAGTGGAAGGTATTCTGTGAAGCCTTTGGCATGCATGATTTCGCTGTGGATGAAAGCCTTGCCACAAATAATCAACGTGTTCAGGCCCGTGAGCGAATTTTGCCGGTTATCAGAGCGCACCTGCTGTCGATGCCTAAGCATGACGTTATGGCGCTATGTGAACAGTTTGGCCTGCCATTTTCTCCCATTCGTCGCCCGGACGATCTTTTTGATGATGTCCATCTTAACGAGTCCGGTGGCATGACTGGCGTTACGCTGCCAGACGGGACCGAGGTCCGTATCCCTATGCTGCCTTTTGAGATGGACGGACAGCGTTTCGGAACCCGTATTAACGTGCCTGATGTTGGCCATGATTCGGCATCCATTCTTGAAGCGCTGGGTTACTCATCAGAGGCGATAGCGCATCTGGAGCAACGCGGTATCATTTCCTCAGCGACTTAATCATCATCAGCCCGCACAGGCGGGCCCCCCAGGCTTCCTTATCTGTCCTTGTAATTCCTTATTTTGTTCATTAAGTTATGGACAATTCGCCTCGATTCACCGGGCTTTTTCAATTTATGAGGTCTGCATGACAAACGATGACGGCGCGCCGGAAAAAAATCCGGCCGGAAAGAAACCGGCAGCTGAAAGCGGCGCTGCAGCAGTGGATCGTGCGTTTGCTATTCTTGCCGTATTTGACAAGGACGCCTCTCAACTGACGCTAGCTGAATTAGCGCGGCGAACCGGTTTCTATAAAAGTACCCTTCTCCGTCTGCTGAGCTCCCTTGAAAAAGCAGGCTTTGTGCGTAAATCCGTCGATGGTCGTTACTGCATCGGGCCAGAGCCGCTCAGGCTCTCATCGCTGTATCAGGCTTCATTCCGCTTAAGGGATGTGCTGTTGCCACATCTTGAGCACCTTTCCACTCTCAGCGGAGAAACATCCTCTTTCTACATCATGGATAATGACTGGCGCGTCATTCTTTATCGCGTCGAACCTCGACGGGCGGTTCGTGTTTCCATACGTGAAGGCGATCGCTTCTCTGCGAAATACGGCGCCTCCGGGAAAATACTGAGCGCGTTTACCTACACGGATGACCCCATTTTTGCCGAAATACGGCAAAACTTGTGGGCTGAATCTTATGGTGAACGCGATCCCGAAACCGCTTCGGTTTCTGTGCCGGTTTTTGGCGTGGGGGGGATTTTACAGGGCGCACTCACGCTCTCTGGGCCAAAAGAAAGGTTCAGGCCGCAGGAGATCAGGAACATTCTGGGCACGCTTTTTCAGAGCGCTATCCACTCGACGAAAGAACTCGGTGGCGATTATTCTCTGCTGGTAGAAGCCCGTCAGAAGATGACTGAATAAAATAGCCAGCAGCGCCAGCTAAATAGAGCATCACGGCTTAAGACGGACTTCTAACAATACTGATTTTAGGGCAGGGGACGCTCTGATTTGAGCGTCCCCCTCAATGGGACAGTCCCGTTTTTACGATTATTGTGGCGCAGACGGCTTCTGCGGCTCACCCCAGTATTTCTGCTTACTGGTTTTACCAATTCCTGGGTTCATGCTGTTGGTCGGATCGTTCTGGCGATAGAACTGCTGCAGGCTCTCTGGCGCCTCATACAGATGACCCACGTTATGCTCCGCCGGGTACTGGGCGCCGCGCGCTTTCAGTAACTCCAGCATCTGCTCTTTCAGAGCGTGGGCGTCGACCCCTTTCTTGACGATGTAATCCTGATGGAACACATGGCACATAAAGTGGCCATAGTAGAGCTTATGCACCAGCTGGCTGTCGATCTCCGGCGGCAGATGTTCGAACCACTCGGTATCGTTGCGGCGCAGGGCGATATCCAGCGCCAGAATATCTTCCACTTCATCAGCATGCACCGCCTGATAGCGGATGGCCGCGCCGGCGGCGGCAAAGCGGTGCAGGAATGCCTTGCTGCCTTCTTCTGGCGTACAGGCGAAGAAATCTCCCTCGGCCTGCTGGAAGTATTCCGTCAGCCAGCGCTGCGCTTCTTCGATGCCATCCCCGGCCATCTTCAGCAGCAGATGATGTTCATATTTATCACGCCAGGTTTTCATCCGCTCCGGTAAGTGCGCCGGGAAGACGTGGCCGAGCTTCTGCATAAAGCGGTCGGTAAAGTGTGGCTTAAACAGCGAGACTTTCTCCAGCATCGCGTCGGTGCGCCCCTTCATGGTGAAGAAGAACGGCATTTTGTCGGTGCCGAGCTTGTCGATCATCAGGAAGGTGTCTTTGCCATACTTCTCGGCGATATCGTAAATATCGCGGTGCATATATTCCCCGGCCACCGGCAGATGCTGGAACTCGGCGAGGATATGGCGGCGGATCTCGGTCAATACCTGCGGCTGGTTGGTGCCAATGTAAAACACCTGCTGGCGTTTTTCCGCCGGGAAGGTATCCAGACGCGCGGCGAAAACCGCCAGCTTGCCGGCGCAGCCGGAGGACTCGAACAGGCGGTCCGGGTCGGCGTTGTAGCGCGCCGGGGTGTCGGCATCGACATCGCGCACGCGAGTGACATAGTCGTGATCGTGGGCGTGGCGGCCGTCGTGCAGCACATCGCTATCGCTGATCCGCTCGTCGTCGAGGCGGCTGAGGATCTGCTCCGGCGTGCTGCCGAGATCAATGCCCAGATGGTTGACCAGCTTCAACTTGCCGTCGGCGTCAATCTGCGCGAACAGCGACATCTCGGTATAGGCGGGCCCGCGCTGCACCAGCGAACCGCCGGAGTTGTTGCAGATCCCACCGATCACCGATGCGCCGATGCACGACGAACCGATCACTGAGTGCGGCTCGCGACCCAGCGGTTTGAGCGCTTTTTCCAGCGAATAGAGGGTAGTGCCAGGCCAGGCCAGCACCTGCTCGCCTTTGTCCAGCAGATGCAGTTTATCCAGGCGCAGAGTGCTGATAATCACGATCTCGCGATCGTAATCATTGCCGTTGGGGGTCGAACCTTCGGTCAGGCCGGTGTTGGCCGCCTGCATCAGAATAATTTTATCGGCGTCTACGCAGGCGTTAAGCACGCGCCAGAGTTCCAGCAGGGTGCCGGGAAACACAACCGCCAGCGCCTCGCCCTGACCGGAGCGGAAGCCTTTGCGGTAGCGTTGGGTTTTTGCCGGGTCGGTCAGCAGATGCGAAGGGCCAACCAGGCGCGCCAGATCCGCCAGAAACGTTTTATGGGTATTAGTGGGTGCAGATGACATGTTCCACTCCTTGTGGTGGTGCGCGAAATATCGAGGATAAGCATAGCGCTTTGTATGACAATTTGATGCATGAATGTTTCGCAAAAATCAGAGAAGAACCTTAGCATTCTGCGGGCGCGTTGTTTATATATATGGCAAACTGCGGTTTTTATTATGTTTTACCGAGTCCCCGTCTGAGAAAAAGCGAGATAACAATGAAATGGCTCTGCACTGTAGGCGTCGCCGTGAGTCTGGCGCTGCAACCCGCGCTGGCGGATGAACTGTTTGGTAACCACCCTCTGACCCCGCAGGCGCGGGATGCCTTTGTCACCGACCTGCTGAAAAAAATGACGGTGGACGAGAAAATCGGCCAGCTGCGTCTGATAAGCGTCGGCCCGGATAACCCGAAAGAAGCGATCCGTGAAATGATCAAAGACGGTCAGGTGGGGGCGATTTTTAACACCGTCACCCGTCCGGATATCCGCACGATGCAGGATCAGGTGATGCAGCTTAGCCGCCTGAAGATCCCATTGTTCTTTGCCTACGATGTGCTGCACGGCCAGCGCACCGTGTTCCCGATAAGCCTCGGCCTGGCCTCGTCGTTTAACCTTGACGCGGTGAAGACCGTGGGCCGCGTGTCAGCTTATGAAGCCGCCGATGACGGCCTGAACATGACCTGGGCGCCGATGGTCGACGTCTCCCGCGACCCGCGCTGGGGACGCGCTTCCGAAGGGTTCGGGGAAGACACGTATCTGACCACGATGATGGGCCAGGCGATGGTGGAGTCGATGCAGGGCAAGAGTCCGGCGGACCGCTATTCAGTGATGACCAGCGTCAAGCACTTCGCCGCCTACGGCGCGGTGGAGGGCGGGAAAGAGTACAACACGGTCGACATGAGTCCGCAGCGCCTGTTCAACGACTATATGCCGCCGTATAAAGCCGGGCTTGATGCCGGCAGCGGCGCGGTGATGGTGGCCCTGAACTCGCTGAACGGCACCCCGGCAACTGCCGATTCCTGGCTGCTGAAAGACGTCCTGCGCGACCAGTGGGGCTTTAAAGGCATCACGGTTTCCGACCACGGCGCCATCAAAGAGTTGATTAAGCACGGCGTGGCCTCCGACCCGGAAGACGCGGTGCGCGTGGCGCTCAAGTCCGGCATCAACATGAGCATGAGCGACGAGTATTACAGCAAGTACCTGCCGGAGCTGGTAAAGTCAGGCAAGGTGACCATGGCCGAGCTGGATGACGCCACCCGTCATGTGCTCAACGTGAAATATGACATGGGGCTGTTCAACGATCCGTACAGCCACCTGGGACCAAAAGATTCTGACCCGCAGGACACCAACGCGGAAAGCCGCCTGCATCGCAAAGAGGCGCGCGAAGTGGCCCGCGAAAGCCTGGTACTGCTGAAAAACCGTCTCGATACGCTGCCGCTGAAAAAATCCGGCACCATCGCGGTGATTGGCACGCTGGCGGACAGCAAACGCGACATGATGGGCAGCTGGTCCGCGGCCGGGGTGGCCGACCAGTCGGTGACCGTCCTGACCGGCATTAAAGAAGCGCTGGGTGATAACGGCAAAGTGATTTACGCCAAAGGGGCGAACGTCACTGACGATAAAGGCATTGTCGATTTCCTTAACCTGTATGAGAAAGCAGTGCAGGTTGACCCGCGCTCGCCGCAGGAAATGATCGACGAAGCCGTCGCGGCGGCGAAGCAATCCGACGTGGTGGTTGCCGTGGTGGGCGAAGCGCAGGGCATGGCGCATGAGGCCTCCAGCCGCACCGACATCACCCTGCCGCAGAGCCAGCGCAATCTGATTGCCGCCCTCAAAGCCACCGGCAAACCGCTGGTGCTGGTGCTGATGAACGGCCGTCCGCTGGCGCTGGTGAAAGAGGATCAGCAAGCCGATGCGCTGCTGGAGACCTGGTTTGCCGGCACCGAAGGCGGCCACGCCATCGCCGATGTGCTGTTTGGCGATTACAATCCGTCGGGCAAACTGCCGATGTCTTTCCCGCGCTCGGTGGGGCAGATCCCAACCTACTACAGCCACCTGAATACCGGCCGGCCGTATAATCCGGAGAAGCCGAACAAGTACACCTCGCGTTACTTCGATGAAGCCAACGGCCCGCTGTATCCATTTGGTTATGGCCTCAGCTACACCACCTTTAGCGTCTCCGATGTCACCATGTCGTCAGCCACCCTGCCGCGCGACGGCAGCGTGACCGCCAGCGTGCAGGTGACCAACACCGGTAAACGCGAAGGGGCAACGGTCATTCAGCTGTATCTGCAGGACGTCACTGCCTCCATGAGCCGGCCGGTGAAAATGCTGCGCGGCTTTAAAAAGGTCAACCTCAAGCCGGGCGAAACGCAAACCGTCAGCTTCCCGATTGACGTCGACGCGCTGAAGTTCTGGAACCAGCAGATGAAATACGTTGCTGAGCCGGGCAAATTCAATGTCTTTATCGGCGTGGACTCCGCCCGCGTGAAGCAGAGCGAGTTTGAACTGTTGTAAGGAATAGCCCTTAAGCTCAACGTAACACGTTAAAGGCCGATTAATCGGCCTTTTCTTTTTCGTATCGCCAGCAAATGGACTACGCTTTTCTCTTAAGCTTCTGTAAGCGAAGCGCAAAAGAACTGAGGGAAGCGGGATGAAGATGGCAATGAAATGGTCCGGCGCGCTGGCGCTGGCCGCCCTGATAAGTGTGCCGCTGCAGGCGGCGGAGCCGGTGAAGGTCGGCTCGAAAATTGATACCGAAGGCGCGCTGCTGGGCAATATGATCCAGCAGGTGCTGGAAAGCCACGGCGTAAAAACGATTAATAAAATCCAGCTCGGCACTACGCCGGTGGTGCGCGGGGCGATTGTCGCCGGCGAGCTGGATATCTACCCGGAATATACCGGCAATGGCGCTTTCTTCTTTAAAGATGAAAACGACCCGGCGTGGAAGCATGCCCAACAGGGCTATGAGAAGGTGAAGCGTCTCGACCAGGAGAAACATCAACTGGTGTGGCTCACCCCGGCGCCAGCGAACAACACCTGGACCATCGCGGTGCGCCAGGACCTGGCGGAGAAAAATCACCTGACCTCGCTGGCCGACCTCAGTCGCTACCTGAAGCAGGGCGGTGAATTTAAGCTGGCGGCCTCGGCGGAGTTTATTGAGCGCCCGGACGCGCTGCCGGCGTTTGAGAAAGCGTATGGCTTCAACCTCAACCAGAACCAGCTGTTGTCGCTGGCCGGGGGGGATACGGCGGTGACCATCAAAGCAGCGGCGCAGCAGACCTCGGGCGTTAACGCGGCGATGGCCTACGGCACTGACGGCCCGGTCGCGGCGCTGGGGTTACAGACGCTGAGCGACCCGCAGGGCGTGCAGCCGATTTATGCCCCGACGCCGGTGGTGCGTGAGGCCGTGCTCAAGGCCTACCCGCAAATCGCCGACTGGCTGAAGCCGGTCTTTGCCAGCCTCGATGAAAAAACCTTGCAGCAGCTGAACGCCCGTATTGCGGTGGAAGGCCAGGATGCGAAGCGCGTGGCGGCAGATTATCTGCAGCAGAAAGGCCTGCTGAAGTAAGCCACCGGTGACCATTCGCTGTACTCACCGCGTCGGCCTGCTGCTGACAGGTCTGTTGCTGGTTACGCTGGCGCTGCCGTTTATCACTTACGCGCCGAATCGCTTACTCTCCGGCGAAGGGCGTGGGCTGTGGCAGGTGATGCCCTGGCTCGCCGGCGTTCAGCTGGCGGCAGCCCTTGCCGGGATGCTGCTTTGCTGGCTGCCAGGCAGGATCGTGCCGCTTCTTCACCTGCTGCTGGCCGAACTGCTCTTCCCGCTGCTTATCTGGGGTAGCGGACAGGCGGCGCTTGAGCTCTCCCGGCACGGCTCGCCGCTGGCGCGCACCTCGCCCGGCAGCGGTCTGTGGCTGTCGCTGGCGCTTTGTCTGCTGCTGGCCAGCGAGGCCATCCGTCATCTTACCGTCCGGCCGCTGTGGCGCTGGCTGCTTAATGCGCAAGTCTGGCTGTTGCCTATCATCCTGCTTGCTACCGGGGCGCTCGATCAGCTCTCTTTGCTGAAGGAGTATGCCAACCGTCAGGAAGTATTTGACGACGCCCTGCGCCAGCATTTGCTTCTGCTGTTCGGCACCCTGCTGCCGGGCCTGCTCATTGGCCTGCCGCTGGGGGTATGGCTGTGGCGACGTCCGCGCTGGCAGGCGCCGGCCTTCACTGTGCTCAATGTGATCCAGACTATCCCGTCGGTGGCGCTTTTCGGCCTGCTGATTGCGCCACTTGCCGGCCTGGCGCGCTATTTCCCGGCGCTGGGCGAGCTGGGCGTCTCCGGGACCGGCGTGGCGCCAGCCCTGATCGCCCTGACGCTGTATGCGCTGCTGCCGCTGGTGCGCGGGGTGGTGACCGGCCTGCAGCAGGTGCCGCAGGATGCTCTGGAGAGCGCGACGGCGATGGGCATGAGCGCCGGGCAGCGCTTTCGTCAGGTGCAGCTTCCCCTGGCGATGCCGGTGTTGTTGCGCAGCCTGCGGGTGGTCAGCGTGCAAACCGTCGGCATGGCGGTGGTGGCCGCGCTGATCGGCGCCGGCGGCTTTGGCGCGCTGGTGTTTCAGGGGCTGCTGAGCAGTGCGCTGGATCTGGTGCTGCTGGGCGTGGTGCCGACCATTGCCCTGGCGGTGGTGGTGGATGCCCTGCTCGCCCTGTGGGGCGCCTGGCTAAAAGGAGAGGCCAATGATTGAGTTTGAAGGGGTCAGCAAAGTGTTTGCCGGCCATCCGGCGGTGAAGGATCTGACCCTGGAGCTGCGCGAAGGCGCCTTCTCGGTGCTGGTGGGGACCTCCGGCTCGGGCAAGTCGACGACGCTGAAGATGATCAACCGCCTGCTGGAGCCGGACCGTGGCACTATTCGTTTTGCCGGCGAGGACATCCGTCAGCAGCCGGTCCTGACCCTGCGGCGGCGGATGGGCTATGCCATCCAGTCCATCGGCCTGTTTCCGCACTGGACGGTGGCGCAGAATATCGCCACTGTGCCGCAGCTGCAAAAATGGCCGCGGGCGAGGATCGCCGACCGGGTCGACGAGCTGATGGCGTTGTTAGGGCTGGAGGCGACGCTGCGCGACCGTTACCCGCATCAGCTTTCCGGCGGCCAGCAGCAGCGGGTGGGGGTGGCGCGGGCGCTGGCGGCGGATCCGGAGGTGCTGTTGATGGATGAGCCCTTCGGCGCCCTCGACCCGGTGACCCGCGAGGCGCTGCAGCAGGAGATGCTGCGCATCCACCGCCTGCTGGGGCGGACGATTGTGCTGGTGACCCATGATATTGACGAAGCGCTGCGTCTGGCGGACCACCTGGTACTGATGGACGGGGGCGAGGTGGTCCAGCAGGGGGCGCCGCTGGAGATGCTCCTGCGGCCGAAAAATAGTTTTGTGCAGACCTTTTTTGGCCGCAGCGAGCTGGGCGTGCGCCTGCTGTCGCTGCGCGAGGTGGGGGACTATTTGCGTCCCGGCGAATGGCTGGCGGGTGAGGGGCTGACCGTCACCATGACCCTGCGGGAAGCGCTGTCGCAGTTTGTCGCCCGGCGCTGCGAGGCGCTGCCGGTGGTCGATGCCGACGGCAGGCCCTGCGGCACGCTGCATTTTGCCGATCTGCTGCGCCAGGAGATGAGCCATGAAGGCGCTTCGTGAGCCGCTGTGGTGGCTTATCGCGCTGTTTATCGGCCTGCTGGTAGGGCTGCCCTACAGCGCGCCGCTGTTTAGCCGGCTGTTTCCGGAACTGCCGCGGCCGGTCTATCTGCAGGAGAGCTTCTGGGCGCTAACCCTCGATCACGGCTGGCTGGTGGTGGCGTCCAGTCTCGCGGCAACGGCTGTGGGGCTGGGGGCCGGGGTGGCGGTCACCCGGCCCGCCGGCAGCGCGTTTCGCCCGCTGGTGGAGACGATCGCCGCTATCGGGCAGACCTTTCCGCCGGTGGCGGTGCTGGCGATGGCGGTGCCGGTGCTGGGATTTGGCTGGCTGCCCGCGCTCATCGCCCTCGCGCTGTATGGCATACTGCCGGTGCTGCAGGGAACGCTGGCCGGGATGGGGTCGATACCGTCGGGGGTGTCAGGGGTAGCCGAAGGGATGGGAATGACCGGCTGGCAGCGTCTGTATAAGGTGGAACTACCGCTGGCGGCCCCGGTGATACTGGCGGGGATCCGCACCTCGGTCATCGTCAATATTGGTACCGCGACCATTGCCTCGACGGTGGGGGCCAGTACGCTCGGGACGCCGATCATCATCGGCCTGAGCGGCTTTAATACCGCCTATATTGTACAGGGGGCGCTGCTGGTGGCGCTGGCGGCGATTATCGTCGACCGCGCGTTTGAGCGTCTGACCCGCTGGATCAGCCGACACCGCCACGCACAATAAAGGAATAGCCGGCCAGCATCACGCCGCTGATCCCGCCGATGGCCATAAGTAAGAAGAGGGTGACGACCGCGATTTTCGCTGGCTTCATAATAGGCTCCTGATGTTAACAGGGGGATTATACGGTGAAGCACAGGTGTTAATGAAACATTAATTGCGGTTTAGCGCGCCGCGCCGGGGTTTTTGCCGCGTTTACTGAGCAACGCGCCGGAAAAAAGTGTGATCCTGTCCGTCATTTTTCATTTTTATGCAGGGCTTCAAAGAAAGTTTTCGCCAGTCAGGGTATGGTACGCGCTTTCAGTAATGTGTGGTTTGCGGGTATGTACGAGTTTGATCTGGTGTTGCTGCTGCTTCAGCAGATGTGCGTATTTTTGGTCATCGCGTGGTTGATGAGCAAAACCCGACTGTTTATCCCTCTGATGCAAGTCACCGTTCGCCTGCCGCACAAGCTGCTGTGCTACGTCACCTTCTCCATTTTCTGCATTATGGGGACCTATTTCGGTCTGCATATCGAAGACTCCATCGCCAACACCCGCGCCATCGGCGCCGTGATGGGCGGCCTGCTCGGCGGTCCGGTGGTCGGCGGGCTGGTGGGGCTGACCGGCGGCCTGCACCGCTACTCGCTGGGCGGAATGACCGCCTTAAGCTGCATGGTCTCCACCATCGTTGAGGGGCTGCTGGGCGGTCTGGTGCACAGCGTGCTGGTCAAACGCGGTCGGCCGGACAAAGTCTTTAGCCCGTTGACCGCCGGGGCGATCACCTTCGTGGCCGAGCTGGTGCAGATGATGATCATTCTGCTGATTGCCCGCCCGTTCCAGGACGCCCTGCATCTGGTGCAGAGCATCGCCGCGCCGATGATGGTCACCAATACCGTCGGTGCGGCGCTGTTTATGCGCATTCTGCTGGATAAACGGGCGATGTTCGAGAAATACACCTCCGCCTTTTCCGCCACGGCGCTGAAGGTGGCGGCGTCGACCGAGGGGATCCTGCGTCAGGGATTCAACGAAGAGAACAGCATGAAGGTGGCCCAGGTGCTGATCCAGGAGCTGGATATCGGCGCGGTGGCGATCACCGATCGCGACAAGCTGCTGGCGTTTACCGGCATCGGCGACGATCACCATCTGCCGGGCAAGCCTATCTCCTCCTCGTATACGCAACGGGCGATTGAGACCGGGGAGGTGGTCTACGCCGATGGCAACGAGGTGCCTTACCGCTGCTCGATTCATCCGCACTGTAAGCTGGGGTCGACGCTGGTGATCCCCCTGCGCGGTGAGAACCAGCGGGTGATAGGCACCATTAAACTGTATGAGGCCAAAAACCGCCTGTTCAGTTCGATCAACCGCACCCTCGGGGAGGGGATTGCCCAGCTGTTGTCGGCGCAGATCCTCGCCGGACAGTACGAGCGGCAGAAGGCGCTGCTGACGCAATCTGAAATCAAGCTCCTGCACGCTCAGGTCAACCCGCACTTCCTGTTTAACGCGCTTAACACGCTGAAGGCGGTGATCCGTCGCGACAGCGATCAGGCCGGCCAGCTGGTGCAGTATCTGTCGACCTTCTTTCGCAAGAACCTGAAACGGCCGACGGAAATTGTCACGCTTGCCGATGAGATCGAGCATGTTAACGCCTATCTGCAGATTGAGAAGGCTCGCTTCCAGGCTAACCTGCAGATCCAGATGGCGGTGCCCGAGGGGCTGGCGCATCACCAGCTGCCCGCTTTCACCCTGCAGCCGATCGTGGAGAACGCGATTAAGCATGGCACATCGCAACATCTTGGCGTCGGCGAAATTACCATTCGCGCCAGCCAGGACGATCGCTGGCTGCAGCTGGATATCGAAGATAACGCCGGACTGTACCGGGCCAACCCCCAGGCCAGCGGGCTGGGGATGAATCTGGTGGACAGGCGTCTGCGGGCGCGTTTTGGCGCCGACTGCGGCATCAGCGTCACCTGTGAACCGGAGCGCTTTACCCGTGTCACCCTACGTTTGCCCCTGGAGGAGAATGCATGCTGAGAGTATTGATCGTCGATGATGAGCCGCTGGCGCGGGAAAACCTGCGTATTTTGCTGGAGACTCAGCGCGATATCGAGATCGTCGGCGAGTGCGGCAATGCGGTGGAGGCGATTGGCGCAGTACATAAGCTGCGCCCTGACGTGCTGTTTCTCGACATTCAGATGCCGCGCATCAGCGGCCTGGAGATGGTCGGGATGCTCGACCCCGAGCATCGCCCCTATATCGTGTTTCTCACCGCCTTTGATGAATACGCGGTGAAAGCCTTTGAGGAGCACGCTTTTGACTATCTGCTCAAGCCGATTGAGGCCGCGCGGCTGGAGAAAACCCTGGCTCGCCTGCGTCAGGAGCGCAGCCTGCAGGACGTGTCGCTGCTGGATGATGCCCGGCAGACGCTGAAATACATTCCCTGTACCGGCCACAGCCGTATCTGGCTGCTGCAGATGGAGGATGTGGCCTTCGTCAGCAGCCGGATGAGCGGCATCTACGTGACCGATCGCGAAGGAAAAGAGGGCTTTACCGAGCTGACCCTGCGCACCCTCGAGAGCCGCACGCCGCTGCTGCGCTGCCATCGCCAGTATCTGGTGAATATGGCGCACCTGAAGGAGATTCGCCTGGAAGAGAACGGCCAGGCGGAGCTGCTGATGCGCGCCGGGCAAACGGTGCCGGTGAGCCGGCGCTATTTAAAAAGCCTGAAAGAAGCGATTGGCCTGTAAAACTGCTACACTGCGCCCCATTGCAACATCGACAGTAAAAGGCACTCATGCTCAGTAATGATATTCTTCGTAGCCTGCGCTACACCCTGAAAGCCAATAATAACGATATGGTGCGCATTCTTGCGCTTGCCGATATGGAATCCACCGCCGCCAGCTTCGATACCTGGATGACGAAAGAGGATGAAGAGGGTTTTGTCCGCTGCCCGGATATTATCCTGTCGGGTTTCCTCAATGGCCTTATCTATGACAAGCGCGGCAAAGATGATTCGGCGCCGGAGCTGGCGCTGGAGCGTCGGGTGAATAACAACACGGTGCTGAAAAAGCTGCGGATCGCCTTCTCGCTGAAAACAGACGATATCCAGGCGATCATGAGCGAGCAGAAATATCGCGTGTCGGTGCCGGAAATCACCGCCATGATGCGCGCCCCGGAGCATAAAAACTACCGCGAGTGCGGGGATCAGTTTATGCGCAACTTCCTGCGCGGGTTGACCCACCGGGTGCATCACCCGAAGGCGTGATGTTTAGCCGGGTGGCGGCTTCGCCTTACCCGGCCGACAAAACCCGTAGGCCCGTGCAAACGTAGCGCCGCCGGGCAAAAAAAAGCCGGAGATACTCTCCGGCTTTTTTGTTATTTCACCTGCTGACCCGGCTTCGCGCCGTCGTCAGGGCTTAACAGGAAGATATCCTTCCCGCCAGGGCCGGCGGCCATCACCATGCCCTCGGAGATGCCGAAGCGCATTTTGCGCGGCGCCAGGTTGGCGACCATCACCGTCAGGCGACCAATCAGCGGCTGCGGATCCGGGTAAGCGGAACGGATGCCGGAGAAGACGTTACGTTTCTCGCCGCCAAGATCCAGCGTCAGGCGCAGCAGCTTGTCGGAGCCCTCGACGAATTCCGCGTTTTCAATCAGCGCCACGCGCAGGTCAACTTTAGCGAAATCGTCAAAAGTGATGGTCTCCTGAATCGGATCGTCCGCCAGCGGACCGGTGACCGGTGCCGCAGTGGCTTTCACCTCTTCTTTAGACGCTTCCACCAGCGCTTCCACCTGTTTCATCTCGATGCGGTTATACAGCGCTTTAAACGGATTTACCTTATGCGCCAGCAGCGGCTGCTGAATGGCATCCCAGCTCAGTTCGCTGTTGAGGAATGCTTCCGCACGCGCCGCCAGCTGCGGCAGCACCGGCTTCAGCCAGGTCATCAGCACGCGGAACATGTTCAGGCCCATGGTGCAGATGGCCTGCAGGTCGGCGTCACGGCCTTCCTGTTTCGCCACCACCCATGGCGCCTGCTCGTCGACGTAGCGGTTAGCCACGTCGGCGAGGGCCATGATTTCGCGGATTGCCTTACCGAACTCGCGGCTGTCCCATGCTTCGCCGATGCTTTCTGCCGCGTCGGTGAAGGTTTTGTACAGCGCCGGGTCGGCCAGTTCAGCGGCCAGCACGCCGTCGAAACGCTTGCTGATAAAGCCGGCGTTGCGCGAGGCGAGGTTAACCACCTTGTTGACGATGTCGGCGTTAACGCGCTGGATAAAGTCTTCCAGGTTCAGGTCGATGTCATCGATGCGCGAAGAGAGCTTGGCGGTGTAGTAGTAGCGCAGGCTATCGGCATCGAAATGGTTCAGCCAGGTGCTGGCCTTAATGAAGGTCCCACGCGACTTGGACATCTTCGCGCCGTTAACCGTCACGTAGCCGTGCACGAACAGGTTGGTCGGTTTACGGAAGTTGCTGCCTTCCAGCATCGCCGGCCAGAACAGGCTGTGGAAGTAGACAATGTCCTTGCCGATAAAGTGATACAGCTCGGCCGTGGAGTCTTTCTTCCAGTATTCGTCGAAGCTGGTGGTGTCGCCGCGCTTGTCGCACAGGTTCTTAAAGGAGCCCATGTAGCCGATCGGCGCGTCCAGCCAGACGTAGAAATATTTGCCCGGCGCGTTGGGAATTTCGAAGCCGAAGTACGGCGCATCGCGGGAGATGTCCCACTGCTGCAGGCCGGATTCGAACCACTCCTGCATCTTGTTCGCTACCTGCTCCTGCAGCGCGCCGCTGCGGGTCCACGCCTGCAGCATTTCGCTGAACGACGGCAGGTCGAAGAAGAAGTGCTCGGAGTCACGCATCACCGGCGTGGCGCCGGAGACCACCGATTTCGGGTCGATAAGTTCGGTGGGGCTGTAGGTCGCGCCGCACACTTCGCAGTTATCGCCATACTGGTCCGGAGATTTGCACTTCGGACAGGTGCCTTTCACAAAACGGTCCGGCAGGAACATGCCTTTTTCCGGATCGTAGAGCTGAGAGATGGTGCGGTTTTTAATAAAACCGTTCTCTTTCAGACGGGTGTAGATAAGCTCCGACAGCTCGCGGTTCTCGTCGCTGTGCGTCGAGTGATAGTTATCATAGCTGATGTCGAAGCCGGCAAAATCGGTCTGATGCTCCTGACTCATTTCGCCAATCATCTGCTCCGGAGTGATACCGAGCTGCTGCGCTTTGAGCATGATCGGCGTGCCGTGGGCGTCGTCGGCGCAGATGAAGTTGACCTCGTGGCCGCGCATTCGCTGGTAACGGACCCAGACATCAGCCTGGATGTGCTCCAGCATGTGGCCGAGGTGGATGGAGCCGTTGGCGTACGGCAGGGCGCACGTTACCAGAATTTTCTTCGCGACTTGAGTCATAGTGAGCATTACATCTTCTGTTGTAAAAAGGGCTTCCGATATTACCAAAAGGGCTGTGGGTGCGCCATAAATGGCTGCCCATATATGGATAATCGTTAGCTGTGATAAACTCTGTGATTACTGAAAGCATCTCAAAACAACAAAGGAGTCGGGATGAATTCGCAATCCCAGGCCAAATCCCCTGAGCGCCTACGTGCGATGGTCGCCGGGACGCTGGCCAATTTCCAGCACCCAACCCTGAAGCATAATCTCACCGCCCTCAAGGCGCTGCACCATGTCGCCTGGCTGGACGATACCGTTCATATTGAGCTGCAGATGCCGTTCGTCTGGAGCAGCGCCTTCGAAGTGCTGAAAGAGCAGTGCAGCGCCGAGCTGCTGCGCATCACCGGCGCGAAGGCCATCGACTGGAAGCTGACCCACAGCATCGCGACCCTCAAGCGCGTGAAAAACCAGCCCGGGGTCAACGGCGTGAAGAACATTATCGCCATCAGCTCCGGCAAAGGCGGCGTTGGCAAATCTTCTACTGCCGTAAACCTGGCGCTGGCCCTGGCGGCGGAAGGGGCGAAGGTGGGCATTCTGGATGCCGATATCTACGGTCCGTCGATTCCGACCATGCTGGGCGCCGAAGACAGTCGCCCGACCTCGCCGGACGGCACCCATATGGCGCCGATCATCAAGTATGGCCTGGCCACCAACTCTATCGGCTACCTGGTGACCGACGACAACGCCATGGTCTGGCGTGGTCCGATGGCCAGCAAGGCGCTGATGCAGATGCTGCAGGAGACCTTGTGGCCGGATCTCGACTACCTGGTGCTGGATATGCCGCCGGGCACTGGCGACATCCAGCTGACCCTGGCGCAGAACATTCCGGTGACCGGCGCGGTGGTGGTCACCACGCCGCAGGACATCGCGCTGATCGACGCCAAAAAAGGCATCGTGATGTTTGAGAAAGTGGAAGTGCCGGTGCTGGGGATCGTGGAAAACATGAGCATGCATATCTGCAGCAACTGCGGGCACCACGAGCCTATCTTCGGCACCGGCGGCGCGCAAAAACTGGCCGAGAAATATCACACCCAGCTGCTGGGCCAGCTGCCGCTGCATATTACGCTGCGGGAAGATCTGGATAACGGCACGCCGACGGTGGTGGCGCGTCCGGATAGCGAATTTACCGACATCTACCGCCAGCTGGCGGGCCGGGTGGCGGCCCAGATGTACTGGCAGGGAGAAGTGATCCCGGGTGAGATTGCCTTCCGCGCCGTTTAAGGCCGCGGCGAGCGCATCAGCCAGTATCTGCCCTCGGGTGACGCGCCCTGTGCTTCGATGGTCCAGCCATGACGCTGGTAGAAGCGCAGGGCGTTTTTATTTTCCATCAGGCACTTCAGCGTTCCGCTGGCGGTAAAGGTCCGTTCGACCTGCGCCAGCAGCGCGCTGCCGATATGTTTGCCCTGCCAGTCGGGGTCGACAAACAGATGGTGAAGGAAATTATCGGCGGTCCATACGGCGGCAAAGCCCACCAGCTGGCCGTCGCATTCCGCGACCCACAGCTGTTCATCCGCGGTGGCGGCATCGAAATCCTCCAGCCGCCACGCCGCGGCGGGAAGCCAGGTCCACGATAAACTGCGCGCCCGCAGGAAGATCTGGCGCAACGCCGGAGAGTCCGCTGGCTCGCCGGGGCGGACGTGGAGGTTGCGCGGATCAGCGATGATAGAAGATCTCGCCATCGTACACTTTGAGGATTTTGCCTTCGGTATCGGTGATCAGCACGTAGTTACCGCCCATGTAGGTCCAGTGGCTACCGGCGTCCGGTGCAGGCAGGTTACGCTGCTGCCACTGTTTGATGTTGTATTCCGGGGTGAGGTACATCGCCGGAACGGTGTCGCCGATGTGAAACTGGGTGAAATCGGCAGTGAACTCTTTCAGCGCATACTGATCGATCCCCGCGGCAGTAGCCGTCCAGCTGGCGCCAGCGGTGGCAAGAAGTACGCCCAGAAGCATCATTTTTGTTTTACGCATAATTTCCTCAATATTACCTGGACTCAAATTAGCAGCCTCGTATCATTCCTGATGCGTTGCTGAAATGGCAAGCACTGGATTTTTAAAAAGTGTAAGCAAAACACGGCACAAGTCTTGCGCCGCTTGCGTTGCAGCGACGGTGATGCGTATTTTGGGAGCAATCTGAAGCAGGGGAGAATCGGCATGTTCAGGCTGGAAGATCTGACCTTATTTGTCCGCGCCGCGGCACTGGGCAGTTTTAGCGATGCGGCGCGCGAGTCCGGGCAGCAGCCGGCGCAGGTCAGCGCGGCGATTAAGCGTCTGGAAACGATCCTCAATATTCGCCTGTTTGCCCGTTCGACCCGCAGCCTGCGCCTGACGCCGGAGGGGGAGACCTGGCTGCCCTACGCCACTCAGATGCTCGATACCCTCGAGGCCGGTCTGCAGAAGATCCAGACCCCGGACGATGAAGTTCGCGGCATGTTGCAGATTGCCGTGCCGTCGGACCTCGGGCGTAACCTGCTCCTGACCCTGTTCCGCGATTTCCGCCAACGCCACCCGGCGCTGCGTCTGCGGCTGCTCTTTTCCGATCAGTTAACCGACGTGTTTAAAGATCCGGTGGACGTCGCGTTTCGCTATGGCAATAACGACGATGCCTCGTTTATCTCGCTGCCGGTGGCGCCGGAAAATCGTCGCGTGCTGGTGGCCTCGCCTGAGTGGATCGCCCGCCACGGCGAGCCGCAGACCCTCGAGGAGCTCAGCCAGCACAATGCGTTGATCTACATTTTGCGCGGCCGTCCGTTCGACCGCTGGTCGCTGAGCCTCGACGGCGTGGTTCAGCAGCAGAAGGTCTCCGGCACGGTGATGAGCGACGACGCCGAGGTGATCCGTCGCCTGGCGGTGGCCGGGGAGGGCATTGCCTATAAATCGATGCTCGACGTCAGCGACGATCTGCGGGCGGGGCGCCTGCGGCGCCTGCTGCCGCGTTATCAGGGGGATGTGGTGCCGTTGAATCTGATTTGCCCGCACCGCAAACAGCTCTCTGCCGCGGTGCGTTTGTTATATGAAGAGGTGAAATCACATTGTGAAGGGCTTAATGCCTGACTAAGGTCGCGAAGTAATACACCAGCGGGACAGCCAGCACCCACAGGCCAATCGGGATTTCCCGCCACTTACCGGCGATGGCCTTGATCACAATGTAAAACAGCAGCCCGCCGGCAATCCCGGTGCCGAAGCTGTTGGCGATAAGCGTAATCATCACCATCATCAGCACCGGCAGCCCGTCGGTGAAGTTGCCAAGATCCACTTTGCGCAGGCCGCTGAACATGTTCAGGCCAATCAGGATCAGCGCCGGGGCGGTGGCTTCTTTCGGGATCATCAACGCCACCGGCGTGAACAGCAGCATCAGCAGGAACATTACCGCCGCCGACAGCGCGGTAAGGCCGGTTTTGCCGCCGGCTTCTGCCGCCGCTGAAGACTCAATCAGCGCCGTCGCCGCCGGAATGCCTACCCACGGGCCGAGCGCGGCGGCAATCGAATCGACCATAAACGGGCGATTAATCTGCGGCATGTTGCCTTCTTCATCCAGCAGTCCCGCCTCACCGCCCACCGCCAGCGTCGTCCCCATGGTGGAGAAAAACTCAGAGGCGAAAAAGACGAACAGGAACGGCAGGAAGGCGATGTTTAACGCCCCCAGCAGGTCAACCTGCCCCAGCACCGGGGTTAGCGAATGGGGAACGTCGATAAAACTTGTCGGCAGATGGGTGACGCCGAAGGGGATGCCCACCAGCGTGGCGCACAGAATGGCCCACAAAATCGCGCCCGGAACCTTACGCGCCTGCAGGGCTATCGCCAGGAACAGGCCGCACAGCGCCACCAGCGCGCCGGGGGCGAGAAAGTCGCCGAGCATCAGCGCGTTGGTTTTAGCATTGGCCAGCAACAGCCCGGCATTGCGAAAGCCGAGCACGGCGACAAACAGGCCGATGGAGGCGGTGAGCCCCAGTTTGATCGACTGCGGCACCGAGCGGGTGACCACTTCGCGCAGGCCAAAGCGGGTCAGCAGGAAGAAGAGGATCCCCGACCAGCAGGCAATCCCGAGGCCAGTCTGCCAGCCAATCCCTTCGCTACCGGCCAGCGTCACCCCCACCAGCACCGAGCCGCCAATGCCCGGGCCGACGATAAACGGCAGGTTGGCATAAAACGCCATCAGCAATGAGCCGACGACGAAGACCAGAATGGTGCCGGTGGTGGCGGCGCCTTTGTCCATCCCGCCGATCGCCAGTAGCCCCGGGATGACCACCAGTAAATAGGCGGCGGCGAGAAAGCCGGTGATCCCGGCCAGGCATTCGGTGCGTAGCGTACCGCCGCGCGAGCGCAGCGCAAAGCGGCGCTCCAGCCAGTTAGCGCGGGCGGAAGAGTGAAGTGTGTTATCGGCCATGCTCAGGCTCCCTGAGGATTATTGTTGTGATCGGTTGGCTCCGGGGTCTCCCGGCAGGCTATCAACGGGTCGACTATCTGGCGGCTGCCGCCGTCGGTCAGACCCAAATCGGTTAAATGCGGCCCGGCGTTACAGGCAAGGCAGGTCCCTTCAATGGCCTTGAACACCCGGTACGGCGGTTCCCAGTCGGCGACTTGGCTGCTCAGATCGCGCAGCTCGCGGAACTGACGCGCCAGCTCGGCGGCCGGGAGATCCGACAGCATGCCGGCAATCGGCATTGCCACATGGGCAAGGATCTCGCCCTGTTGCGCCAGCGCCATCCCGCCGCCGGAGGCGATAAGCTGGTTGGCCGCCAGCGCCATATCATCAGCGTCGCGCCCGAGCACCACCAGATTGTGCGAGTCGTGGGAGTAGCTGGTGGCGATGGCGCCGCGCAGCTCACCCCAGCCTTCGAGCAGGGCGATTTGCGGTGTCGCCTGGTGGCGGCCGTGGCGGTGCTTAACCCAGATCAGACTGAAGCCGGCGGGCAGCTGGACTTTCCCGTCACGAACCTGCACTTCCACTTCGCCCCACTGGGTGAAGCGCGCGCCGCGGATATGACGCAGGCGGGCGACGCCGTGACGAATGCCCTGGACGCGCAGAACAAAGTCATCGGCGCGGAGGGGGGGGATCGGCAAAGTATCGCGCGGCGGCGTCACGCCCGGCGCGGGGGCGATCGGCTTCAGCAGGCGGCCAGCATGGGCCAGCCGTTCCCCCCCAACGTAGACTTCACGGGCCACCAGTTTCTCCAGGGAATCAAACACCACCAGATCCGCGCGCCGCCCGGCGGCAATCAGCCCGAGATCGTGGCGCTGCAGGCGAATAGCGGCGTTGAGGGTGGCGAATCGCAGCGCATCGACCGCCGGTAAACCGTGCTCGATCAGCAGGTTAAGCAGGGCGATGATCCCGCCTTTCTCCAGCAGCATATCCGGCGGCACGTCATCGGTGCAGACGGTGATTTGCGAGGAGAGGTGCGGCAGCGTTTTTAACGCCGCGACGATATCCGGCAGCAGATAGGGGTGCGAGCCGCGGATCTCGATCGTCAGACCGGCGCGCAATTTTTCCAGCGCGTCGTCCGCCGAGGTCAGTTCATGATCGGAGGTGACGCCGGCGGCGAGGTAGGCCTGCAGGTCAGCGCCGCTCAGGCCGCGAGCGTGGCCTTCAATCAGTTTGCCGCTGTTGAGACCGGCCTGGACAATCTCCAGCATCCGCTCGCTACCGTGCAGCACGCCGTGCATATCCATCACTTCCGCCACTCCGCGCACTTCCGGCCAGTCGAGCATGGTCTCCATCTCCGCGCCGGCGAAATCGGCGCCGGACATTTCGAGGCCTGGCGTGGAGGGGACGCTGGACGGGGCGGCCACCATCACCTGCAGCGGCAGATGGCGGCTGGCGTCAACCGCGTAGCGCACGCCCTCGACGCCGAGCACATTGGCCAGCTCATGCGGATCCCAGAACACCGCGGTGGTGCCCTGGGTGAGGACGATTTCCGCGTAGCGCTCCGGCGGCAGGTGCGAGCTTTCGAGGTGTACGTGGGTGTCCATCAGGCCGGGGGACAGGTAGCAACCGGCCAGGGAATGCACTTCATGGGCGTCGGCGCGGCTGCCGCGCGGGTGGACGCTGGCGATCATTTCGCCGACGATACCGACGTCAGCGGGGCGAATTTCGCCCGTGGCCATATCGACGATCTGCGCATCGACCAGCAGCAGATCAAACGGGGATTCGCCGCGCGCGGCCTGCACGGCGCGACGGCGGACTTGAGCATTGCTGGACATAACCACTCCGGCACAAGGATAATGCGGATACTCTATGGGCACAGCAAACGTTTGCCCAGATGAATAAATTTATCACCCGATAAGCTCGGGTTATTGTGCAGGACCACCGTAGCGAACCCGATAATGAACGAACCCTGGCAGCGGCTGCCCGCGCTCTCTCTTAAACAGCTTCAGTATTTCGTCACTCTGGCCCAGCTGCGCCATTTTACCGATACCGCCAGTCGGCTGGCGATTAGCCAGCCGGCGCTGAGCAGCGCGCTGCGGCAGATTGAAACGGTGCTCGGCGGCAAGCTGGTCAACCGTACCGCTTCGGCGGTCACCCTGACTGAACTGGGGGCGGCGATTTTACCCCACGCCCAGCGGATCCTCAGCGTGGCGCAGGCGGCCTTTTTCGATATGCAGCAGATCGTCGAGGCGGGCGGCGACGGGACAGTGCGCATCGGTCTGGTGCCGTCGGTCAGTTCGCTACTGTTCCCATTGCTGCCGCAGACCCTGGCCCAGGCCTTTCCGCGTCTGCGCATTGAATTTCACGATCAGACCAACGATGCGCTTATCCAGGCGCTGCAGCGCGGCGAGATTGATTTCGGCATCGGGGCGATCGACAGCTCTGTGCCTGGTGAACTGCTGGTCTATCCGCTACGCGAAGATCCCTTCGTGGCGGTGCTGCACCGCGACGATCCGCTGGCCGCGCAGGCGCACTTGCCGTGGAAGCAGCTGGTGGGGCGGGATATTGCCGTGTTCTCGAAAGGTAATATTCAGCGGCTGGTGGCGGCATTAGTGGAGAGCCATCGCCTGACGCTGACCACCCGCTATCAGGTGGACTATATCGAAACCCTGTATGGACTGGTGCGCTCGCGCTTAGCGGTGGCCATTCTGCCGGCGCTGTACACCACCCATCTGCAGGACCCGGCGCTTACGGTCGCCCAGCTGCAGCAGCCGGCGCTGACCCGTACGGTGGCCCTGATGCGCGGCCCGCAGGCGCTGCCGCCACTTATCGAAGCCTGTTTTTCCCTGCTGCAGGGAGAATTGCGTCGCGCTGATGCCTGATCCGCACATTGATTATCGTGGCGGGGGGATCAAAAAATCCCCCGCGGCCTGACCGGCGACGGGGGATGTCCGCGTTAAACGCTTACGGTGTCACGATATTGAACCAGAAGGCAAACGTGTCCATGTAGCTCAGCATCTCGTCGAGCTTAGCGCCATTGCCGCTAATCTTGACCTCGCCCTGAGCTTCAGCCTGCTTCAGCGTTTCCTGCTTGAGGATAATCTTGTTCAGGGTATCGCGACTCAGGATGATGCTGGCGTCGGCATTGTCCGCCACCGCGTTGGCGGTATGGTTAAGCACACCGTTTTCCAGCTCCAGTTTGTACTTGCCGCCGTCTTTGCCCAGGTCGATGTTAAAGACCGCTTTAGCCGCCCCGGCTTTTTCGCCGTTGATATGCACCCCGAGGTAATCGAAGAACATTTCTGGCGTCATCGCCCGCACGGTATCCGGGCTGGCAGTGTTCGGTGTCGGCAGTTTCTGCACGCCGTTTCGCAGCTCCTGGGCGCCGGTGAGGTAGAAGTTGCGCCAGGTGCCTGCTTCTGCCTGATAACCGAGCTGCTCCAGGGCATCGGCTTCCAGATCACGCGCCTGCTGATTGTGCGGATCGGCGAAGACGATTTTGCTGGTCACCTGGGCCACCCAGCGGTAGTTCCCCTGCTGGTAGTCGGCTTTGGCTTTCTGCATGATGGCATCGGCGCCGCCCATATATTCCACGAACTTCTTCGCCGCCTGCTCTGGCGGCAGTTCGTCGAGGGTGGCCGGGTTGCCATCGAACCAGCCGAGGTAGAAGACGTAGGTCGCTTTTACATCGTGGCTGACGGAACCGTAGTAGCCGCGGCTGGACCACTGTTTCTCCAGCGAATCCGGCAGCTTGAAGTTGGCGGCGATCTCATCGCGGGTCATGCCTAAGTTCGCCATACGCAGGGTCTGGTCGTTGATATAGCGATACATATCGCGCTGACCTTTCATCAGTTTAACGATATTGTCGTTCCCCCAGGTCGGCCAGTGGTGCTGAGCGATAATCACTTCCGCTTCGTTGCCCCAGCGGTCGATGGCGGCGTTGATGTATTTCGACCACGCCAGCGGATCGCGGATTTTGGCGCCGCGCAGCGAGTAAGTGTTATGCAGGGTATGGGTCACATCCTCTGCCGCCTCGATCATTTTCTTCTCTTTGACATACCACAGCATTTCCGACGGCGCTTCCGAGCCCGGCGCCATCATAAAGTCATAGGTCAGGCCGTCGATCACCTCCTGCTGACCGGTATGGGTAATGTAATGGGTCGGCGGGATCAGCGTGACGGTACCCGCGGAGGTGGTGGTGCCGAGGCCAGCGCCGACCTGTCCCTTAGCGTTCGGCTTCAGCAGGTTGCCATACATATAGCTGGCGCGGCGGCTCATCGCAGTACCGGCCATGATGTTCTCGGAAACCGCTTCCTCCATAAAGCCGGCAGGGGCGTAAATCTTCACTTTACCGGCTTTCACGTCAGCTTCATCGACTACGCCACGGATACCGCCGTAGTGGTCCACATGGCTGTGGGTAAACAGCACCGCCACCACCGGTTTTTTCGGCCGGTGGGCAAAATAGAGCGCCAGAGCCTCTTTGGCCGGTTCGGCGCTCAGCAAGGGGTCGATGACTGTAATCCCGGTTTTGCCTTCGATAATGGTCATATTGGAAAGATCGAGATTACGGATCTGGTAAACGCCGTCGGTAACTTTGAACAAGCCGCCGATATTGAGTAATTGTGACTGTCGCCACAGGCTGGGATTAACAGTGTCCGGCGCCTTTTCGCCTTCTTTGACGAAATCATATTTGGCGGGATCCCAGATAATATTTCCCTGTGCGCCTTTGAGCATCGCTGGCGGCAGGGGGGCGATAAAACCCTGATGGGCGTTGTTAAAGTCGGTTTTATCCGCAAACGGCAGTTTGCTGTATAGCGCCTGATTCGCCTCACGTGTGGCCGGTGTGGCATCCTGTTGTGGCGCGGCGGCGAAGGCGGTTATCGACAAAGACGATAACATTCCGGCCAGGGCCAGATTTTTGGCTATCTGATTTAATTTCATGACTACCTCTCAGGTAATTTATTCCGCGGAAATAAAGAAGTATTTTCCGTTTTTAAAAATGAATGGCTTGCGGTTTATTCTAAAGACAAATATTGTGCTGAATAGTCCCATATGGGACTGACAGAGTGTTGCTTAAGGATCCGCTCGTCTTCGCCGGACGAGGGCTGCTATACTGTTGCTAACGGCGCAGGCGAGGGCAGAGGATGAATTTCCAGGAAATACATAGTTATTATAAAACATTAGCCATAGCCGACTTTTTTGCCGATATCGTTACGGAAGGTGAAGAGATTATTCTCACGGCTAATAAAAAATGGCGCCCGGAGTCGGGTTATATTTATTTTTGTACCGAGGGTTCGTTATCAATATTAATGCCGGATGATGGCTTGAGTATCGGTAATTCCATTGAGTATATGCCGATTGGCCTGATGGAGCGGTATTGCCCGCTGGCGAAATTTGAATATACAGGCAGTGGCCCGGTGACGCTGCGAAAAATCACTTACGCGGCCTTCGATCGTCTGTTTATTGAAAATCATCCGCAGCGCGTTGAGGCGCTGGCGAAAGTGCTGGTGTTCATGAGTATCTTTACCATCGACCTGCACAATGAACGCCGTCAGGTGACCAGCTATCAGACGATTCGCCCGATGCTATATCGCTATCTTTATCGACAGCACACCCATGAGGGTGAAAATGAGGGACTGGCGTTATTTATCATCAGACGTACCAATCTTTCGCGCACCCATGTGTTTCGCGTGCTGGCGGATTTAAAGGCGGGAGGATACATCACCATGAAACGGGGCAAGCTTATCTCTATCGATCGCCCGCTGCCCGCGGACTATTGAACGACGCTGAGAAGGGTAACAAGGCGGGATCGTCGCCTTGTTACTCAGGATAGCCGTCAGCAGATCATTACGGCGTCACGATGTTAAACCAGAAGTCAAACTTGTCCATATAGCCCAGCATTTCATCGAGTTTAGCCCCGTTACCGCTGATTTTAACTTCCCCTTTCTCTTCCGCCTGCTTCAGGGTCTCTTCTTTGAGAATGATTTTATTCAGGGTGGCGCGATCCAGCGTCAGGGTGGCATCCGCCTCTTTGGCTTCCGCATTCGCGGTGTGGTTCAGCACGCCGTTTTCCAGTTCCAGCTTATATTTGCCGCCGTCATTGCCCAGATCGATATTGAACACCGACTTCGCATTGCCCGCTTTTTCGCCATTGATATGGACCGCCAGGTAATCAAAGAACATTTCCGGGGTCATGGCGCGGACGGTGTCCGGGCTGGCGGTGTTCGGGGTCGGGCCTTTCACCACGCCGTTACGCAGCTCCTGGGCGCCGGTGAGGTAGAAGTTACGCCACGGGCCGGACTCCGCCTGATAGCCTAACTGCTCCAGGGCATCGGCTTCCAGATTGCGCGCCTGCTGGTTATTGGGGTCGGCGAAGACAATTTTGCTGACCACCTGGGCGACCCAGCGGTAGTTACCCTGGTCGTAATCTTCTTTCGCTTTCTTCAGGATCGCATCCGCGCCGCCCATATAATCGACGAATTTCTTCGCTGCTTCTTCCGGCGGCAGTTCGTCGAGGGTCGCCGGGTTGCCATCGAACCAGCCGAGATACAGCACGTAGGTCGCTTTCACATCGTGGCTGACCGAGCCGTAGTAGCCGCGGTTAGCCCAGGTGTTGGCCAGACTGTCCGGCAGCTTAAAGTTAGCGGCGATTTCATCGCGGGTCAGGCCTTCGTTAGCCATCCGCAGGGTCTGGTCGTTGATGTAACGATACAGATCACGCTGGCTCTTCAGCAGGTTAACCACGTTCTCGTTACCCCAGGTCGGCCAGTGGTGCTGAGCCATAATGATCTCAGCCTTATCGCCCCAGCGGACGATCGCCTGGTTGATGTATTTCGACCACGGTAGCGGTTCACGGATCTTCGCCCCGCGCAGCGAGTAGGTGTTATGCAGGGTATGGGTGACGTCTTCTGCGGATTCGATCAGTTTCTTCTCTTCGATATACCACAGCATTTCTGACGGTGCTTCGGAGCCCGGCGCCAGCATAAAGTCGTAGGTCAGGCCGTCGATAACTTCTTTCTGACCGTCCTTGTCAATAATGTTGGTTGGCGCAATCAGGGTGACGGTACCCGCAGAGGTGGTGGTGCCCAGACCGGCGCCCACCTGGCCTTTGGCGTCTGGTTTCAGCAGGTTGCCGTACATATAGCTGGCGCGGCGGCTCATGACGTTCCCGGCCATGATGTTTTCCGCCACTGCGGCTTCCATAAAGCCAGACGGCGCGTAGATTTTCACTTTGCCGGACTTCACATCCGCTTCATCAACCACACCGCGCACGCCGCCGTAGTGGTCAACGTGGCTGTGGGTGTAGATCACCGCGACGACCGGTTTTTTACCGCGGTTTTTATAGTACAGATCCATGCCCACTTTGGCGGTTTCTGCCGAGACCAGCGGGTCAACGACGGTGATCCCCTCTTTACCCTCAATAATCGTCATATTGGAGAGATCGAGGTTGCGGATCTGGTAGACCCCGTCCGTCACTTCAAACAGGCCGCTGATGTTGATCAGTTGCGACTGGCGCCACAAACTCGGGTTCACTGTCTCCGGCGCTTTTTCCCCTTCTTTGATGAAGGCATACTGGCCCGGATCCCAGATAACATTGCCTTGTTCGCCTTTAATGACTTCCGGCGGCAGGGCGGCAATAAAGCCTTTATGCGCATTGGTGAAATCGGTGTTATCGGAGAAGGGGAGCTGATTGTAGAGGGCATCGTTCGCTTTTTTGGTTGCTTCGGTCGCCTCTTTGGCTGACGTATCCGCCCAGGCGGCGAAAGCGAGACTATTTAACAAACCCGCTAACGCTAACCCTTTTACTATCGGGGTCAATTTCATTGGAATCCTCATTAATGGCATGGTTCATTCGGTTTTACCGATTTAACGCAGGTGGTTGTTTGTTACAGGTTTTTTAAATATAACCATGCATTAACTTTCAGCCAGTTTTGTTTACAAAAAATGCGTGTTTTACTCCTTTTGTAGTACTTACATAAACGGGAAAAGAAATCAGCTCGGCTTGTGTTACACCGCCACATTTCGTACCCTGCTGACTGAAAATGTTGTACCGCTTTTATGACTCGGGGTGCCCTTCTTCGTTGAAGGCTGAGAAATACCCGTACCACCTGATCTGGATAATGCCAGCGTAGGGAAGTCAGAGACCGTAGGGTCATTGCTTCTCCCTCGTCTGGCGGGAGCAAACCATGCCTGAGCTGTTGAATCCCGCGCCTGTCGCGCACCTGCGCCATCTGCTGCGCGCCCATTCCCCCCTTGTGCACTGCATGACCAATGACGTGGTGCAGACCTTTACCGCCAATGTTCTGCTGGCCGTCGGCGCCTCGCCGGCGATGGTGATCGATCCCCGCGAAGCGGCGCAGTTTGCCGCCATCGCCGATGCGCTGTTAATTAACGTCGGTACCCTGACCGAAGATCGCGCCGTGGCCATGCGCGCTGCGGTGGAGCACGCCCGTCAGGCCGGGAAGCCCTGGACGCTGGATCCGGTGGCGGTCGGCGCCCTGACCGTGCGCACGGCCTTTTGTCATGAGCTGCTGGCCCTGCAGCCGGCGGCCATTCGCGGCAATGCCTCTGAAATTCTGGCGCTGGCCGGGATGAGCGCCGGCGGGCGCGGGGTGGATACCACCGATACGGCCGCCGCGGCGCTACCGGCGGCCCAGGCGCTGGCTCGTCGGCTGGCTACCGTGGTGGCGGTCACTGGCGAGGTGGACTACGTCACCGACGGCGAGCGGGTGCTCAGCGTGGTGGGGGGTAATCCGCTGATGACCCGGGTGGTGGGCACCGGCTGCGCGCTGTCGGCGGTGGTGGCGGCGAGCGCTGCGCTGCCGGGGGACCGGCTGGAAAACGTGGCCGCCGCCTGCGGGCTGATGAAGCAGGCCGGGGAGATCGCCGCCCGTCAGGGAGGCCCTGGTAGCTTTATTCCGGCGTTTCTCGACGCGCTGTATCAGGAGGTGCAGGGATGAAACGCATCAACGCCCTGACCATCGCCGGCACCGATCCCAGCGGCGGGGCCGGTATCCAGGCCGATCTGAAAACCTTCTCCGCGCTGGGGGCCTATGGCTGCTCGGTGATCACCGCCCTGGTGGCGCAGAATACCCGCGGCGTGCAGTCGGTCTATCGCATCGAACCGGATTTTGTGGCGGCGCAGCTCGACTCGGTGTTCAGCGATGTGCGTATCGATACCACCAAAATCGGCATGCTTGCGGAGACCGATATTGTGGAAGCCGTGGCCGAGCGGCTGGCGCGCTACCGGGTGGCCAACGTGGTGCTGGATACCGTGATGCTGGCGAAAAGCGGCGATCCGCTGCTGTCGGCCTCGGCGGTGGAGACCCTGCGTCAACGATTGTTGCCGCAGGTGTCATTGATCACCCCGAATCTGCCGGAAGCGGCCGCGCTACTCGATGCCCCCCATGCGCGCACCGAGCGCGAGATGCTGGAGCAGGGGCGGGCGCTGCTGGCGCTGGGCTGTGGCGCGGTATTAATGAAGGGCGGCCATCTCGACGATGCCGAAAGCCCGGACTGGCTCTTCACCCGCGAAGGGGAACAGCGGTTTACCACGCCGCGCGTGCAGACCAAAAATACCCACGGCACCGGCTGTACGCTCTCCGCCGCGCTGGCGGCGCTGCGCCCGCGTCATGCGGACTGGGCGGCCACCGTCGCCGAGGCGAAGGCCTGGCTGTCGGCGGCCCTGGCGCAGGCCGACTCTCTGGAGGTGGGCCACGGCATTGGTCCGGTGCACCATTTCCACGCCTGGTGGTAAATGGCAGCGCAACGGGACAGCAGAATCTCCTGAAAAAATGGCCGCCCGGCTGGAAAATAGGCTAAGTCAGTACCAGGCTTAACCTGCCCAAAATAATTGGGTTGGGATAATGCATGCCGGCTTCGGCCGGCCTTACGGGAGATTGCTATGACTGATATTACGCAGTTGCTGGGCAAAGATGCCGAGAGCCTGTTGCAGCACCGTTGTATAACCATTCCGGCCGACCAGCTGTATCTGCCTGGCGCAGATTATGTTGATCGGGTGATGGTGGATAATAACCGACCACCGGCGGTGCTACGCAATATGCAGACCCTGTACAATACCGGACGCCTGGGGGGAACCGGCTACCTTTCCATTCTGCCGGTTGACCAGGGCGTGGAGCACTCGGCGGGCGCTTCCTTCGCCGCCAACCCGCTGTACTTTGATCCGAAAAATATCGTCGAGCTGGCGATCGAAGCCGGCTGTAACTGCGTGGCGTCGACCTACGGCGTGCTGGCCTCGGTGTCGCGCCGCTACGCGCATCGCATCCCTTTCCTGGTGAAGCTCAACCATAACGAAACGCTGAGCTACCCCACCGAATACGACCAGACCCTCTACGCCAGCGTCGAGCAGGCGTTCAATATGGGGGCGGTGGCCGTGGGAGCGACGATCTATTTCGGCTCGGAACAATCGCGTCGTCAGATAGAAGAAATTTCTGCCGCCTTTGAGCGGGCGCATGAGCTGGGCCTGGTCACCGTGCTGTGGGCCTATCTGCGTAATTCGGCGTTCAAGAAAGACGGTGTCGACTATCATGTCTCCGCGGACCTGACCGGTCAGGCCAACCACCTGGCGGCCACCATCGGCGCCGATATCGTTAAGCAAAAAATGGCGGAGAATAACGGCGGCTA